>JAYVEP010000028.1:0-44063 GCA_043749225.1 Acidobacteriaceae bacterium | reverse complement strand
GGAGGGATGCTGTATCTCGGCATTCCCGAATACCGTTTGCCTCGGAACGTGATCGAAGCGCAGGTTCGCGAAATCCTGGATATTGGCGGCATTGACCTTAAGCTGAATCAAGCGGCGGGGCGGGATTTTACCGTGACTGACCTTCGTCGCCAGGGCTTTGACGCCATTCTGATTGCGGTGGGGGCGCACCGGAGTCGCGATCTTACAATTCCGGGCGTGGAACTCGACGGCGTCCACCGCGGCATCGACTTCCTGCTCAACGTGAATCTGGGCTACAAGTTCACGATCGGGAAAAACGTGTTGGTGATCGGCGGCGGCAACGTTGCCATGGACGTGGCACGGTCGGCTGCGCGCGAAGTGGTGAAGCACACCGTCGATGGGGTTGAAGAACTGGCTGCGACCGAAGGAAGCGTTGCTGCTGTCGCTACGCACGAAATGATGGATATCTCGCTCTCCGCCTTGCGTATGGGCGCGCACGAAGTGCATGTGGTGTGCCTCGAAAACCGCGAGGAAATGCCCGCCGCGCTTGAGGAAATTGAAGAAGCGGAAACGGAAGGCATCATTCTTCATCCTGGATTTGGGCCGAAGCGTATTGTTGGTCGGGACGGCAAAGCCGTTGGCCTGGAAGTTTTGAAAACCAAATCAGTTTTCGATGCGCAAGGCCGCTTCAATCCATCTTTCTACGAAAACAGCGAGACCGAAATTCAGTGCGACACGATCATCATGGCGATTGGCCAGACGACGCAGTTGGATTTTCTGAAATCGGAAGACGGAATCGAAGTCTCGCAGCGTGGCCTGATCGCTGCCAATAAACACTCGCTGATGACGTCTTCCCCGGGAGTATTTGCCGGAGGCGATTGCGTGTTTGGTCCGCGCATGATCATCGACAGCGTGGCCGATGGGAAACGCGCCGCGGTTGGTATTGATGAATACTTGCGCGGTGAGAAACATCCGGAGCCCGTGATCGAGGTTCGCCAGCTGCCAAGGCCTTCGATGATGCCACTGGAACTGCTGGATCTGACTCGCCAGCACATTCCAATGCTGCCCCTGGAGCGGCGTACTGGCGTTACAGAAGTGGAAATAGGATACGACGAAGAATCTGCCGTTACCGAAGCGCAGCGCTGTTTGCATTGCTGGGTGAACACGATTTTTGAGGGTGATGCCGATGCGGGTACCGTCTGCATTCTCTGCGGCGGCTGCGTCGATGTTTGTCCGGAAAACTGCCTGGAACTTGTTCCCCTGCAGGCTATCGAGTTTGCGCCGGAAACGGTGGCGCACCTTGAAGCCAACGCGGAATTGTATGGAGCGGAATTGCTGGATCTTCCGGCTGCGGATCTGAATACGGCCATTGGCTCCGTGATGTTGAAAGACGAAACGCGCTGCATTCGTTGCGGTTTATGCGCGGCACGCTGTCCGGTTGGCACCATCACGATGGAGTCTTACAACCTGCTGCCCGTGGAAGCAACGGGCCTGATTTCAGTGGAGGCGATTGACGCCCGCTTACGGTAATTGTTCGTTCCACGAACATTCCGTAGCCGGGATTCACGAAAACTTGCATGGCTGACGAAAAGAAATTGCCAGAAAAATCAGAGGATGGTGAAGCTATCCACAGGCGAGAATTTTTTGCACGCCTGGGACTTGGCTCACTCGGGATCGCTGGGCTCGGAACCGCTGCCTTTGCGTATCAGTTTCTTTCGCCGAACGTGCTCTACGAGCCGTCGCCGGTCGTGGATATGGGCAAGCCGGAGAGCTATTCCGTGGGCAGCGTGACGCTGAACGCGGATGCACGGGTATTTGTCGTACACAGCGAGGAAGGTTTTTTTGCCCTGAATGCGGTATGCACGCACCTCGGGTGCCTGACTGCCTGGAAAGAAGAACAGAAGCAGATCGCATGCCCGTGCCACGGCAGCAAATTTACTCGTGAAGGCGTGAAGACGGACGGGCCTGCTCCGAAACCGTTGGCTTGGCTGCGCATGTGGCTGAACGATGATGGCAGTTTGTTGGTGGATCGCTCCACCGAAATTTCTCCCAAGCAGTTCGTGAGGGTTTAAACATGGCGAGAACGGTTTCCAGTTACTGGGATGAACTGCGGGGCACGCGAGTGTGGCGCTCGGTGTTTCGAAGCGGCATCGGCTCCAGCACGCTCAAGCGCTCGCTGGCAATGCAGCAAAACGTTTTCCTGCATCTGCTGCCCACCAAGGTTCGCACACGCATCATCGACCTCAGCGCCACCTGGTATTTGGGCATTTTGACGCTGGGAACCTTCGGCATCCTGGTGGTCACCGGAATTTTGTTGATGCTCTACTATCATCCATCCGCGCCGCAAGCTTACGCCGACACGAAAGATCTGCAGTTTGTAGTTTCGTCGGGGTTCTTCCTTCGGAACCTGCACCGTTGGTCGGCTCATGCCATGGTCTTTCTTGTGTTCGCGCACATGTTTCGAGTGTTCTATCGCGGCGCGTATCGTCCGCCGCGTGAGTTCAACTGGGTTATTGGCGTCGTCCTTCTGTTGCTTACGCTGTTGCTGAGCTACACCGGATATCTGTTGCCGTGGGATCAGCTGGCGTTCTGGGCAATCACCGTGGGCTCGAACATTGCTTCGGCGGTGCCGCTGGTCGGCGACAAGATTCGCTTCCTTATGTTGGGTGGACATTTTGTGAATGCGAACGCACTGCTGCGTTTCTATGTGCTGCATTGCATGATTCTGCCGATCGTGGCGATTTTGTTCGTCATGATTCACTTCTGGCGAATTCGGAAGGACGGAGGACTCTATGCGCGGCACAGCGAACCCGATGCTGCAGCAGCCGCTTCCAAGGAGTCGGCGTTATGAGCGATGACAAAAGGTTTATTGCGGGAGTGAATTCCGATGTGCGGAAGGCTCCGATCCGCGTGGCGTTTGTTACTCGGCGAACTTCGGCCCAAGTTCCGGTTGTCGGCGAGGAGAAGGTTCAATCTTTTCCGGAACTACTGTTCCGCGCGGCGATTGCGGTCGAGGCCCTGGCCATTGTTCTGGTTTTGGTATCTCTGCTCTTCAATGCGCCGCTGGAAGGACTGGCGAATCCTACGATCACCCCAAATCCGGCGAAGGCACCTTGGTATTTTCTGGGGCTGCAAGAATTGCTGCATTATTTTCCTCCGGTGGTGGCCGGAGTTCTGATTCCCACCTTAGTGGTTCTCGCGCTTATTGTGATTCCGTACTTCAACATCAACATTGAAGCGGAAGGTTTGTTCACGAAAGATCGGCAAAAGCGGTTGCGAGTCTTCTGGATCGTAGCTGTCGTCTTCTGCCTTTTCTTAGCGTTCTTCGATGTATGGGTTGCTCTGGTGCCGACCTTAATGGTCGTCGCGATCATGGCTCTTGCTGGCTACACGGCGCCGGATACGGCTGCGCCTTTCCGTCGCAGGTTGGCTTCGCATCCACTTTCTTTCTGGATCATGACCTGGTTTTTATTTGAGCTGGTCGTGCTCACGGTTGTTGGCACGTTTTTCCGCGGCCCAGGCTGGTCCTGGGTGTTGCCTTGGAGGAGCTAAGTGGAAAATCAAGACAAACACGCCGAATTGCGCAAGAGTTGGTTTGGAAGTTCGGCGATTGTGTTCGGGTGGATGAGCGCGCTGCTACTGATTTTGCTGGCCGTCGCGCCTACCAAGAATTTTTTCAGCGAATGGCACGGATACCAGCAGCGCTATCTGAAGCTGATTGGCGGACGCGGCGATGCTGCTGTGCTGCGTCGTCACTTCGAACCGGGCGTTCATCAAATTTGGAATCCCGATTTGCAGGTTGTGGATCGCTGCACAACCTGCCACGTTGCTTTAACTGAGACAACGCTAGGTGAAGTTACTGAGCAGCCTTTTAGTCGGCATCCGGCGATGCCTCATAAGGTGGATCAGTTTGGTTGCACTATGTGCCACCGCGGCCAGGGGCCAGCAACCACCGTGCAAGAGGCACACATGAGTACGCTGGCGTGGGAAGAACCGATTTTGCCGGCGCGTTACATGGAATCTTCTTGCGGACAGTGTCACCGCGGGGATTTGCAAGGGACGCCGCAATTGAATCTTGGGCGCAAGATGCTGGCCAGCAGCGGATGCGTCCACTGTCACACGATCAGGCGGCCGGACGGATCAACTTTCACCGCGACCGACGATCCGCCTTCACTGTCCCACATCGCCGACAAGACGACTCGCGAGTGGATCTACGCTTGGCTGAAAGATCCTCAGGCGTATGCCTCGACGGCCAAGATGCCAAACTTCAAGCTAAGCGACGTCGAAGCGCGTGATATTTCTGCGTTCTTGATCTCGAACAGTAAATCCGCAGCGTCGAAAGCCGCTGCAGTCTCGATCGAGACTGCAAAGAAAGTACAGCAAGACCCGACCCTGCAACAGAAGGCATCCAGTCTCTATGGCGAGTCCTTCTGCGCTTCGTGCCATGCGGTGCAGAACGCCGCGGGAAATGTAGTTGGCGGCAATCTCGGTCCTGAACTTACTCGAGTTGGCAGCAAAGTGAAGCCCGAGTGGTTGCAGGCCTGGATACGCAACCCGGCAGCTTACGATCCCGGTACGGCCATGCCGCACTACCGGTTCAACGATCAGGAAGTCGGCATGCTTACGGGCTTCCTGCTCTCCAAGGCGGATAACGATTTGCTGGCCAATGTTCATCTAGACCCGCCCACTCCGGAGCAGATTGCGAACGGTAAGCACCTGATTGATGAATACGGCTGCTCTTCCTGCCACGAGATTAACGGCCTGCGGCATCAGGAAAATTTCGGGCCGGAATTGACTCGGATCGGCAGCAAAGCTGTTGCGCAATTGCCGACTGCCCCGGGAGTCGCGCACACCCTGCCTGACTATGTTGCCGCCAAGCTAAAGCAGCCTCGGGTTTTCGGACCGTCGCTGAAGATGCCGCAGTACACGTTCACCGCTGCTCAGTCCGATGCGCTGGTGAATGCACTGTTGGCGCAGACCGAACGTGCTCACACCATGCCTGCCGCGCTGACAACGCCCGCAGTTATGCCCAGCAACTACGAACCCGCAGGCAAGGCCGGACAGCTTATGAACGATTTGCGCTGCTTCTCTTGCCACGCCATCAACGGGCGTGGTGGCGATATGGCGCCGGATCTAAGCCTGGAAGGTAGTTCGGTGCAGCGTGCATGGCTCCTGCAGTTTTTCCGCAGTCCAAACACGTTGCGGCCCGCTCTCGTACGGCGCATGCCGAAGTTCAACCTGACCGACTCCGAGATTGCCACGCTCACCGATTACATCCTGACCGTATATCAGTCTCCGAAGGTCGATCAGGATTCGATGCCCAACAGTGGTTACTCCGCCGCCGATGTGGAACAGGGACGTCAACTGTTCTATTCCAGGTATGGATGCCAATCCTGCCATATCGTCGATACAAAGAAGGATAAAGGTTACATCGGTCCTACGCTCACGCAGGCGGGTTCCCGATTGACGGCGGCTTGGGTTTACAACTGGCTGAAAGATCCGCAGGCTTTGCGCCCCAAAACAGCTGAGCCAAACCGGCACATGAGCGACACCGATGCCCGTGCCCTGACCGCGTTCGTGATGGCGCAGAAAGGCGGCACGAAGCAGGAGGTAGCAAAGAAATGAAACGGGTAATTGCAATCTGCGCGCTTGCAGTGACAGCCCTGGGCGTCGTCGCTTGTTCTCGCAAGTCAGGGTCGGAGTCTTTGGCGAAGCCGACCGCTTACGGGACCCTGCTGGTTGAATTCAACGGCGGCAAGCAGACCGGCGGAGTTGGAGCTGCGCTTCCTCAACCCATTGTTGTGCAGGTGAATGACGACCAGGGAAACGCTGTCCCGGGTGCCTTGGTGGCGATGCGTGGACCTGCCAGGGTAGTCTTCGAACCTGCTGCGGGACTCAGCGATTCCAGCGGACAGTTCACCACCAGCGTGACTCTCGGCTTCAGCCCTGCACGCTATCAGTTCACAGCGACCACAACGACGAAGGCGGGCAAGGCGGTCGACCTCAAGATCGAAGAAATAGGTCTTGGTTACCAGCAAATATTAGGCAGCCAGCTCAATGACCAATATTGCTCACGCTGCCACAATGCCGAGTCCACGCCGGAGCGGGTTTCCAACTACGACAATCTTGAAGTGAAGCCGCATCCCTTCACCGAGGGCGATACGCTGAACAAGATGAGTGACGCCGATCTGACGTCGATCATTTCCTTCGGCGGTCCGGCGCTCAACAAGTCTCCGTTGATGCCTTCCTACGGCTATACTTTGACGAAAGCGCAGACGCAAGCACTGATTTCTTATATTCGGACGGTTTCCGATCCGCCGTACGGGGTTCCTGGAGTTGTTCACGTTGAAAAATAAGCTCTGCATTCTAGTGTCCTTTCTGGTCCTGAGCGTTCTAGCTTCGGGACAAGCGCTCACACCAGCGGAAGTCAAGAATCCTGCCATGCGCGCTCTGCAGGAGCGCTACTTCCAGCAATTGCAAAGCGCTGGAGAAGAAATTCGCGCCCACGTTTTTCCCTTCCCGTTTTATTGCAGCCGGGTGCTTGACTTGGAGCAAGCTCAGCAGGAACGTGTCGACCAGCGCTCGATTCGCTTCGACAATTATCAAGGCAAGACTGTGATCGAGGTTACCGGGAACTACTTCGCCTCTTATCCATCGGATGTGGACAAAAATCATCGCGCGCTGAGCACTTTCCAGGATGTTGTTCTGCCGATCTTGCAGATTGTTGTGCCTGAGTTGCAGGATGTGCCTGAAGTGGACGGCTTCGCCATAGAGGTTTCGCATCAGGTTCGCGGCAAAGCTTTAGGGACAACCAGGGAGCATCCCGAAAATTTTGTGATTGTCTTGAATCACGATGCTGCAGTGCGTTTGGTGAAGGCTAGGAACGATCGAGACCGGCAAGCAGCAATTCTCGAGGGCCAAACGTTTCTGAATGCCGAACAGTTTACCCTTTACTTGAGTGATGCGGCGGCGCAAGCGGCCGGTGATGAGCCCAAGACTCCGTCTGGGGCGCGTAAACAATCTCCGCGACCTTGGTGGCAGGCGAAGGAGAGCGATCCTTCACCGCCACTCCGATCAACTGCACGCCCTGTGCCGGAAGCTGATCCTCCGGCAACGCCTACCCGCGATACGTCGAAAGAAGCTTTGGCGAAGGTCCAGGCATCGGTCCAGGAAGCTTCTGACAAGATTTTGAAAGAACTCGAGGCGCAAGCCGAATTCGTTTCCTATGCGCCACCAGCCGTTGTCGCGTTTCGGAAGGGCGCGTATCTGGAATTTTCCTTGAATTCTAAATTACCGGCCGCTGCCACGGGTTCGCGTTATAAGTTGGCCGCTTTGGCATTCGACGATCACGTTGCACATCTCATTCGACCTATCATGGCCCATTTTCAGGGCAACGATGTCGAAATTGATGGCATTGGTTTCAGTGCGAATCTTCACGCCAGCTCTGCTTCTCCCGCCGGGGCAAAGGGTGGGGCGACAGAAGCAACCGAGGCAGTGGAGTTTTTTCTTCCTTTGGAAACTCTGCGTTGTTACGAAAACTTTGATTGCACGGGCCAGCAGTTGATCAATGCCGGAGCCGTGCTTATCAATGGAGAGCGCGTGAGTCTGGATCTGCAGACGGCGGAAGCCGACCCTCACTAGCGACAGATCGAGTAGCCGGTTGCAAGCATTAAAGGCGGCTACTTCTTCGTCTCCGTTTCGGCCCGTCGTGTTTCCTTCTCAATCCTTTCCAACATGCTGTGCACTTCAGGGTTCGACATAAAATTCTTCCACACAAGGCCTGTGCGGTAATTTTCAATCATCACAACAATCGGTGCCTGATTCAGTCCCATATAGATCGGCGAAACCCAATTTTGGCCGGGATTGAACGCATCGCGTGGGCCATAGATATCCCACATCTGAGCGCCTAGGTCGTGGTAGTAGTGTTTGAACGCCGCCATCGAAGCTTCGGGTGCGTATGGAAAAGAAGCGAGCGCACCAGTCGGAGTTATCGTGCCCGTATCATGGTCATCATCCGCCGCCTGCGGCACATACCCCCATGGGCCGTCGCTTGCCGTCAGACCCCAGGCATTGGCTCCGTACCCTTCCTGGTGTTTGGGGTTGGCGGTGGCGTAGGCCAAGTTGATGCGCGCGATATTCCTGTTGTTCTCGAAATAGGAATTCGTAAAACGATCGCGCAAGCTGTGCGGGTCCATACCCATAAAAGCGTAATGCGTGAAGAACAACGGCCCACCCGTGCCCACGCCCACATCGAGCTTGATGCCGTAGTAGGTTTTGCCGTTCCCATAATGCTCGCCGTCATGCGTGCCCGACCATCCACTGCGGTAGTCAATGGCTCTCTGTTCCTGGCTTGCCCAGCCGGTGTAGTAAAAACTCGCGGGGACGGAATGCGTAGGTGAAGCAATCCCGAGCAAGTACGTGATCATCACTTCATTGAAGCCGATCAGCGGATGATGAATCTTCCAGCCCCATGTCGGCGACCAATGCCAAAAGAGATTCTTAGACTGCGCATCTTCGCGGTACCAATCCCATTCCACGGTTTCCCATAGTTGCGTGATGCGGCGATATAGCGCTTGCTCTTGCGTGTTCTCCCCGTGGAAATATTGGCGCGCCGCGAGCAATCCCTGCACCAGAAATGAGGTCTCGACCAAGTCGCCGCCATCGTCGAACATGCCGAACACAGGCATGGTCTGCCCCGTGCTGCCATCCAGAAAGTGCGGCCAAACGCCGTGATACCGCTGAGCTTTCTCGAGAAAGCCGACAATTTTCGACATCCGTTCTACGCCCTGTTCGCGCGAAATGAAGCCACGTTCGACACCCACGGTCAGCGCCATGATTCCAAAGCCGCTAGCGCCGGTAGCGACAATGCGTTCGTCGCCAGGAATGTTTTCGCGCGCCATGCCGGAGGCGGGGTCCGCGCCCTCCCAGTAGTAGTGGAAGCAGGCCTCTTGCAACATGGTCAGAAGTTCGTCGTCGGAAAGCTCCCGCGTAAAGGCAGAGGCCTCCGCAGACAACGGCGAGTCGCGATAGCTGCGATCAGAAGCTGCAACCTTATAGTGGGCAGCTACTCCAGCCTTGCCCAAGAAATCCGAATACCGGGTTGTGCCCGGAATTTGGATGCCAACAGGCTCAAAGTTCTTGCCGTCCAACGACCGATAAATCACGTAGTGCAGCAAGTCGGGATTCGAGACCGGTTCCCAGCGAACTTCCACGTGCCGGTCGTAGCCGGTGGCGTGAACGCCGCTAGGAGGCAGCAGGGGAGTCTTGCCGGATGCGACTGGCTCATCGTCCGTGCGAATTTCATCCACGATCAATACATGCCTTGTGCCATCGGCCTTAGCCTGCACAAAGATGATGTTCTGCACCTGATCGGCGCGAAATTCGTAAATCGATGCAGTCTTGAATTCCGAGAGTGGAATACGAACCCGCTTCCAGTGTCCCGCTGGCAGGTCTCCGGCAAACTTACCCAACGCAATCGGCTTGGAGAAGGCTGACGGAAATTGTGCCACTTGCAGGCCCTGCTGGGTAGAAGACAAAGCAATATCCGGTAAATCCTCCGCCGCGATTGCCTCCGGCGCGTACAGCCAAAGGTAAAGATTGCTGCCGGCCATAGCCGGGAAGCGGTTGCGGATGGTCATCAGCGCAACCTCCGCCTCCCATCCGCCGCCAACGTTCGACTGCCATTCCAACCGCAAAGCATTCGGTGGCGATAGGAAAATCTTGTTCTCAACCGGTAACTTTCCCTTGATCAACTCGACGGAACTGGGTGCCGAAGCCTGCCCAGAACTGTAGAAATAGCTGCCGGGGGTTAGGCTGTTGTCAAAATACTGGTGGAGATAATAATCCGTATTTCCATAGACAATTCCAGTGGAGACAAGGCACCAAACCGCCGCGAATCCCAGCGTAGCCAACGATCTGTTGAGTTTAGGTAGCAAAAAGATTACTCCTGAAATTCATATTATCCATCTACTGAAAATGGGACCGGCAGGCCCTCGTAAGCTAGTGGTTTCGCACTACTTAAACTTATTGACAAGCGAATTTTGGCTCATTATACTCGCGTCCGGTGGTTAGGTTAACTCGATTTAGTAGCGTGAGGAATCCAAAAATGAAATTCAGCTTGCGAAACCTGTTGCCAGCGACCTTGCTTGTCGCGGTATGTTTCTCCTTCGGTACGGCGTCTGCGCAGTATCGCGCCAGCATCAAAGGAACGGTCACGGACGCCCAGGGAGCTGTTATCCCCGGCGCCACCCTCACGCTCACCAATAAGGAAACGGGTCGCAGCGTGCAATCCACCAGCAATGATGCCGGCATCTACAACTTTAACGGCCTCATGCCGAGCCACTACTCGCTAAGCACCGAGAAGACGGGCTTCAAGAAGCAGAGTTTAGAGGATCTCACCATAATCTCTGAGCAGGCCAACGCGGTGAATGTGGAACTGACCGTCGGAGCCGCTACGGAAACAATGGTGGTAAACGGCGACTCCACGCCGCTCATCGACAGGGAAACCTCTAATTTGTCCGGCACGGTCAAGGCGAGCGAGTTTCAGAAATTGCCGTCCTTTGGTCGTGACCCCTTCCAACTCTTGCAGTTGGCGCCCGGGGCTTTCGGCGATGGCGCGCAGGGCGCTGGCGGCGGAACTTCGAATTTGCCCGGTACTACAGTGGGCGGTACTGGCGCCACGGACGGTGTTTTCAAGATTGAAAATGGCGGCCAAGTTACAGCAAACGGTGCTCGAACCGGCGAAAACAACTACCAGATTGACGGCGTCGGAACCACCAGCGTCACTTGGGGAGGTACTTCTGTAATTACGCCGAACGAAGATTCCATCAAGGAAATCAAGATTATTACGGACAACTACGATGCTGAGAACGGCCGGTATCGCGGAGCGCAGGTTCAGGTGATTTCCCAAAACGGGACCAACCAGTATCACGGAAGCCTATTTTTCAAGGCCCACCGTCCCGGGCTCAATGCCTTCACCAAATACAACGGTTTCAACAGCAACATCGCGGGTTGCCTGCAGCCCTGCGGAAACGTTCGGGACGCCAACCGCTTCAACGATTACGGCGCCACAGCGGGCGGACCGATTCTCAAGAACCGGATATTCGCATTTTTCTCCTATGAGACGCTCAGCAACAATGTGGCCCAGTCGGCAGTGGGCGGATGGTACGAAACATCGCAGTTCAGAGCGCTGGCGGCCTCAGGAACGAATGCTTCGAAATTTCTGAACTACCCGGGAGTGGCCCCGAACGGCGGTAGCCAGTTAGATCAAAACTGCGGGTTCATCAACCTGACAGAAGGAACAAACTGCCACTTTATCGCCGGCCAAGGACTGGATCTCGGAAGTCCCCTAACTTTCGCGATTGGCACGAGGGATCCGGCTTACCTTGATAACTTGCATCCCGGTACCGGCGGCAACGGATCCGGTCTAGGCAACAACTTGGATGGGGTCGCGGACATTGCGTTCGTGCAAAATATTGTGTCGCCGAGCGTGAGCACTCACAGGCAGTACAACGGACGCTTGGACTTCAACGCCACCAAGAATGACCTGTTTGCCTTCAGCATGTACTACGTGCCCAACACGAGCACCGGAATTAATGGCAACGGCACCCGGTTAATGAATACTTTCAATTCGAATTACAACAACCGCGCGTTGACGGCACTTTGGGACCATACTTTTGGCTCCAGCTTGGTCAATGAAGCTCGCGTTAACGCTGCTGGTTGGGCCAACAAAGATCTCGCAAACAACCCGGGCGCTCCATTTGGCCTGCCCTCGATCAGCTTCAACCAAACAGGTAACATCAGCGCGACTGGATATGGAGTGGGGTCCTTTAATGGTTTTGACCAGTGGACCTACGCTGCCAAGGATGTGCTTACCAAAGTCCACGGTGCGCACACGATGAAGATGGGCGGCGAGTTTACCCGGTTGCTTTCGGTGGACGCACCTTTCTGGGCCGACCGTCCGAGCTACTCGTTTAACAACGTATGGGACTTTCTCAACGACGCTCCGATCCAGGAAAACGGACAGTTCGATCCTCAGACTGGAGTGCCCTCCGCGCTTCGTAAGGATCTGCGATCAAATATTATAGGGATTTTCTTCCAGGACAACTACAAGCTCAAGTCCAACCTTACTGTAACCCTTGGGATGCGGTGGGATTATTTCGGCGCTATCACGGAGAAGAAGGACAAGCTAGCAAGTGTTGAATTCGGCCAGGGAAGCAACTATTTCACTGATCTCAAACTCCGCACAGGCGGCAGTCAGTATAACGCTCAAAAAACTAACTTCGGTCCACAGTTGGGTTTTGCCTGGAGCCCAAGGGGACTAGGCGGCCTGGACTTCAATAATCGCCTCGTTATTCGCGGCGGCGCTGGACTTGCCTATAACGGCCTAGCCCAGTCGAATACGCTGGACGTGCGCTTCAATCCTCCATTCGTGAACAACGGTCAGACTCTTTCCGGAAGCAGCATTCTCTATATCAATAGCTTCCCCTCGAACGTGCATGATCCCAACGGATACGCCTCCAATCCAGCCGGTATCTTGACCTTTGGGCCGAACAACCTGCCGCTCTCGGGACGTATCGATCTGACCGCGCTTCCCAAGGACCTGCCGACAACGCGCGATCTGCACTACACGCTTGGAGCGGAGTACGATCTGGGTCACCAGTGGGTGGCTTCGGTTGGCTACCAGGGAAGCACAACCCGACATCTTACCCAGCACTACAACTTGTATAACCCCGGTTCGGTGCGGAACTTTGCTTTCAACCCGCGCGTGGGTGGCATTACCTACTACGACAACAGCGGATCGGCACGCTTTAACGCTCTCCTGCTGGAAGTAAAGCATGCCTTCAGCCAATCGTTCCAGATCGACACGCAGTATCGTTTAAGCCACAGCGTGGATCCTGGTTCGAACGCCTATGAGAGCAGCTACTACCAATGGAACCTGAAGACGGGCTACGCCTCGTCAGACTACGATGTACGGCACGCCTTCAAGGTCTTCGGCTCGTGGTCTCCAACCATCTTCCGAGGAAACCACAACTGGGCCGAGAAGATTGTAGGCGGCTGGACCGTCTCTGGGATACTGAACGCCCACACGGGTTCGCCTTGGACGCCTCAATACACGACGACCAACAGTATTACAGGCGGCAACGGATTTGATCCGGTCTACAACTTCGGACAATTCAGCGGTGGTTCCTCGGGGAATGCGGGAAAGAGCACGCTCTATCCAGCCGCATATCTAGGGGGCTTCAGACCGAATTACCGCAACGCTACCCCGGTTCCGGGCGGGGGTGCCGCTTTCTTTAGCCCGCCGACTGTTGTTCCTGGCACTCTGTTTGATTGCCTCTTTGCGAACCCTGACCCGATTGCCTGTCCGGGTGGGCAGCAGGGATTTGGACCACTTCCAACTGCTCCGGGAATCAAGCGCAATTCGTTTACCGGACCGGGCTATGTTGCCGTGGATGCCACTCTGAGCAAATCGTTTGGTCTGCCGAAGTTGCCGATTCTAGGCGAAGACGCCAAGTTCGAAGTTCGCGCGAACTTCTACAACTTGTTCAACAAGCTCAATTTGTCCGGTCAGTGCAACCAGTGGAGCGGAATCATCTGCGATGTTGAGAGCGGACACTTTGGCCAGTCGGCTGGAGCCATGGGTTCGCGAACTATCGAAATGCAGGCCCGATTCAGCTTCTAACGCTGTAGTTGTTCTTGAACTCAAGCTAGGGAGGCGGCCAACCGCCTCCCTATTTGTTTCTGGATTTGTTTCTGCAAAAGACCTGTGCAAGAATTCAGTCAGCGGGAAGCAGCAGATTCCTCAAGATGACGCCATTCGGAATGACAAGCCGGAAGTCTCTCTGCCATGCGCTATGCAGTGTCGTCCTGGCCGTCCCGGCCTTGGCCCAAGCCCCTGCTCAAAAAGCTATCCCCATCGATCAGGCGATCGACCTCGCAGAAAAACATCGCTGCGAGGAAGCGCTCCCGCTCTTGAAGAAGTTGTCTCCCGAGGTTAACGACAAGCAAGTTCGGTACCGTGCAGAAATCGCCACCGCGCATTGTGGCATTAAGCTGAAAGACGGCCGGGCCACTGTATTGGCGTTGTTAGATTTGAAGCACGAATTTCCGGACGATCCCGAAGTTCTATACCTGACCACGCAGGTCTTTCTGGAGATAGCGGAGCGGGCTTCGCAAGAGCTCGCAGTTACAGCCTCCAATTCCTATCAAGCTGGCGAGCTACAGGCGGAGACTTTTGAATCCCAGGAGAAATGGAAAGACGCTGCAGCCATCTACAGGAAGATACTTCTGCAATATCCCAACCTGCTAAATATTCATTACAAGCTGGGCCGAGCGATTCTTTCAGACCCGGAATCTACTACTAGCGCCGAAGACGCCACCAAGGAATTCGAGCAGGAACTCACCATTGATCCCATGAATGCCTCCGCCGAATTCTGGATCGGCGAGATTGCTCGCCTTAGCAGCAAATGGGAGGATGCAATTCCACATTTCGCGGCAGCGTCGAAACTTGACCCCAACTACGCTTCGGCGTTTCTGGGGTTGGGTATGTCAATGAATGCCGTGAAGCGCTTTCCTGAAGCAGTCGCGCCGCTCGAACGCTATACCAAGCTGGCTCCCAACGATGCTGCGGGGCACTATCAGCTCGCCAACGCCTACGCACACACCGATCGCGAAGAGGATTCCGCGCGCGAAAGGGCTCTGATGCGGGAAATTGCCGCAAAGCGCGAGGCTGCCCCGGCTGCTCAGGGGACTGAAGCGCCTAAGAATTGAACGGGGACCTGCTGAACGGAAGAGTGAACCAAGGTGCAATCCAAGTTGAACCTACGCAGAGTTGTCCTAACTCGACTAGCTACGGGACTACTTGTTGTTACCTGGATGATGCTCGCGGGCTCCCATGCGAATGCGCAGCGGCAGAGCGCAACGTTCAGCCAGCTCTCGAAGAAGGCAGCGGAAGCCCGCGACGCCGACCGCCTCGTCGACGCTGTCGCTCTCTACAAGAAAGCGCTGGTGCTCCGTCCCAAATGGGAAGATGGCTGGTGGTCGCTGGGCACCCTGGAGTACGACCAGGATCACTATCCGCAAGCGGCGCAGGCTTTTGAACGCTTGCTGGCCGTAAATCCTGTCAACGGCACGGCGCACGCAATGCTGGGACTTTGCCAGTCTGAGTTAGGTCAAGACGAGTCTGGGTTAAAACATTTGCTGGCGGCAGAAAAGCTCGGCATCGTCAAGGATGAGCAACTGCGCAAGGTCGCGTTGTTCCACATGGGCATGCTTCAACTGCGCACGCGAAGATTCAGCGCGGCTCGGCAGACCTTATCGAAATTGGCGAGTGAAAAAGTGGAGACGAAGGAATTGACCACAGCGCTTGGATGGGCCGGGATCCTTGTGAGACCGCAAGACGCGACTGCGGAGGGTACCGACGCGGCGGGAATTGTGCAGCGTGTGGGACAGGCGGAAGCTCTGCTAGCCCGCAAAGATTTTGCGGGTGCAAAAGATATTTATGCGCAACTGGCCAAGGCTTCTCCCGACTATCCCAATTTGCATCTTGCGTTTGGACGATGCCTGCTGGATGCGAGCGAAATTGACGAGGCGGTGGCGGAGTTCCAGCGCGAGCTGAGTCGCGCTCCCTACGACACAAATTCCATGCTCGAGATTGCCGCTGCCCGCTACCAGTCGGATTCGAAAGATGGCTTGAAATATGCGGAGCAGGCGGTGAAGCTGGCGCCGGGCGTGCCGTTTGGCCACTACATCCTGGGGTTGCTACGTCTCGATACTGGGGACGCGGCCGGAGCTATTCCGGAATTAGAAGCTGCGAATAAGGCCTTGCCAAGTGAAGCCTCAGTGTATTTTTCGCTCGGTCGAGCCTATGCGAGCGTGGGTCGAAAGGCGGATGCAGCAAAGGCTAGAGCGGAATTCACCCGGCTTAACGCGAAAGAACATCCAGCGGACGAATCGGGCAAATACAACCCTCCCAAGCCAATCAATCCGAACAGTCTCGATAATAGCGCTACGCCTTCGCGTCAACGGTAGGGCACTACTTGTTGGTAGCTGACTTCTCGACTACCGGTCGGAAGCCGACTCTCTCCATGGCCGATTGAGCTTCTCTGTTTTTCATAAACGTATTCCATACGAAGCCCGTACGTTGATTTTCCGCCATCAGCATGGTGGCGCCAACGTCGATTCCGATCACGTCCGGGTTATACCATCCTGTTAGGGGATTGAAGGCGTCCACAAAGCCGTAGGCGCCCCAGGCGCCCTTGTCGCCATATCGTCCGCGAATGTTCCGCAACACTGTCATACAGTCGTCGTACAGGAATGGCAGCGAACCACCCGTAGCGCAGGGAACGATACTGCCATCAAGTTTCCCTAGTTCCGGTGGCCCTCCCCAAGCGGTGTAGCCATGGGCGCTGTCCGAGGCGCTGATGCCCCAGAGGTGATCGCTGTAGTCTGGGAAACGCTCTTGTAACGCCACACAAAACAGTTTGTGGGCTTTCGTAGCCTTTGCGGAATTCTCAAAGAAATCTGCATGAGCGTCGCGTTTGTTCCGGAAATCAAACCACGCTTGCGAGTATTGATGCGTAAAGATAGGATCGTTGCCCGAGATGTATTCCAGGCCCTGGTAGCGAATCACTGGCCTCGACCATGCCTGCCAAGTCTCCACCGGAACCGGGTGCGTTGGGGAACCGATGGCAAGCAGGTAAATCATCATCAATTCGCAGTAGTGTTCCCAGCGCGCGTTGAGAAAGCCAGACTCCGGATGCCAGCCCATTGAAAACGTAGGGCCTCCGTTGAGCATCCAAGGCCAATCCACCCGGTTATAAATCTTCGTGGCCAGATCTTGAATTTCAGGATCGGAAAAGTGCTGGCGCGCTGTCAGAATGCCGCAGAGCAGCAACGAAGTGTCAATCGACGAAAGCTCACACTTCTCCCAGCGTTGGCCGGTGTTGATATCAGTGAAGTGGAAGTAAAAACCGTGCTCGTGGGGCATGTCGCGCCACAAGAACTGCAAAGTCCGTTTCACACGATCTACGATTTCAGTGGACTTGCGATAGCCACGCTGGTCTGCAATGCACAAGCCAGCAAGGCCGAAGCCAGTGGAGGCGATACTGGCCATGTTTCGTGACTCTCTGCCCTTGGCATCTCGGCCATTTAGAAGAGCACGATCTCGAATCTGGCAAGTGGTCGGGCTCGCTTCATTCCAGAAAAACCCAAAACTGGCTCGTTCAATTTCGTCGAGAAATTGCTCGTCGGGCGCTGCGTAGGGAGCGCCCGATTCAGCGAAAACTTTCTTCTTGGGACTGCACCCAATACCCGCCAGGGGCAGAGACAACGCGCCCAATGCGGATAGATGCAGAAAATTTCTGCGGGAAATCTCAGCGCGAATCAGCTTGTCGAACAAGCTCATAGAGGGGCGTCCATTATGGAACGATCGCGAGCGTAGCGCTTGTTCCACTCGCTGAGTCGGGGCTAATCCAGACTGTGGCTCGCGCAGGTTCGGCGGCAAAGCGATTCTTGTCATTCCATAATGCAAATGAATCCGGCCCTAGATCGAATGTCACTTTCTTGCTCTCTCCAGGGGCTAGCGCGATTCGTTGGAAGCCTTTCAGTGCCCGCACAGGTTGCGCGACGCTGGTACCTTCCAGGCGGATGTAGAGCTGGACAACTTCTTCTCCGGCGCGTTTGCCCGAATTTGTGACATTGGCGCTGACGGTTAGCACTCGAGGAGCCTTGCCACCAATCCCAGCATTCAGCGAAGAAGCCTTGAGCCGCTTTGCGCTGATTTCGGTTACGCCGTATTGATAGCTGGTGTACGACAGGCCAAAGCCAAAGGGAAACTGCGGGCTGTTCAATTCGTCGATATAGCGGGATACATATTTTTCCTCGCCGCCGGGAATTCCCGCTGGCCGCCCGGTATTCAGTGCATTGTAGTAAAGAGGTTCCTGGCCCACACTACGTGGCCAACTCACCACGAGCTTTCCGCTGGGTGTAGTTTCTCCGAACAGAACATTTACGAGAGCTGGACCGCCCTGAATTCCGGGGAACCACGCGGCGAGCACGGCGGGCACATGCTCAAAGGTCCATGGAGAAATCAGCGGGCGTCCACTACAGAGGACCAAAATTATCGGCTTACCCGTGGCTGCGACGGCTTGCAACAACTCTTGCTGCCGGCCCGGCAGTCCGGGATTCGAGCGCGATGCCGCTTCGCCCGTCATCTCCCAAGCCTGCTCTCCCAGGACAAGAAGGGTCAGATCCGCCTTCTTTGCAGCCTCAACGGCGGCGGCGATGTCTTCGTCTTTGCCGCCAAGAATTCCAACGCCTTTTGCCACCAGCAGGTTGTCAGCACCAATTCGTTTGGCCAACGCTGTTCGCAGCGAAACAACATCTTCACCTTTGCCGAGTCCCGCCCAAGAGCCGAGCATGTTGGGACCATCGTCGCCAAGCGGCCCAACTAGAGCGATCGTGTGTACGTCCGCAGAGAGTGGGAGCAGGGGCTCGCCGCTGGGGCTCGCCGCGTTCTTCAGCAGCACGAAAGACCGCTCTGCGGCGGCTCGCGCCAGCGTTAAACTTTCCGGCTGCAACATAGCCGCAGCTTCCGCCTTTTCGTCTGTATAAGGACGGTCGAAGAGGCCCAATGCAAATTTCACTCGGAGAACACGTCGCACGGCTTCATCTACCGCCGCTCGCGGTACTTCTCCCAACTTGACCAGCTTCGCCATGTTGTCGTGATACAGGCTGCTCGCCATGTCGACATCTACTCCAGCAAGAAAAGCCTTGCGAGCAGCGGTCGCGCCATCGTTAGCGATGCCATGGGGAATCAATTCCGCGATCGAAGTCCAGTCACTATCCACGACGCCGCGGAATCCCCATTCCTTGCGCAGAACTTGCGTGAGGGTAAACGGGTTAGCCGACGAAGGTACGCCGTTGATTGAATTAAACGCACTCATGATCGTCGCCGTGCCAGCTTCCACTGCGGCGTGAAACGGTGGTAGATAGAACTGCCGCAGAGTGTGTTCAGAAATCTCAGTGCTGTTGTAATCCCGTCCGCCTTCAGCGGCTCCATAGCCAACGTAATGCTTAGCGCATGCCGCTATGCTGTCCGGGGCATCGAGACGAGTGCCCTGATAGCCGCGCACGTAGGCGGCCGCCATGGCTGAGCCCAAGAACGGATCTTCTCCCGCGCCCTCTGCCATACGGCCCCAGCGCCCATCGCGCGCGATGTCCACCATAGGTGAGAACGTCCAACGAATCCCGCTGGCCGATGCTTCACGGGCTGCAACGCGCGCCGCCTTTTCCACTAGCGCGGGATCCCATGTGGAAGCCAGACCTAGCGGAATAGGGAACTCCGTCCGAAATCCATGAATCACATCCAATCCAAAAATGATAGGGATGTGGAGCCGTGACTTCTCTACGGCAATACGCTGGTAGGTGTTGACTTCCTTCGCGGTAGAGATGTTGAACAGCGCACCAATCTGGCCTTTGGCAATCATGTCGTTGTAATCGGTGCGTCCCGTTCCAGGACCGGTGGGTTGCCCAGCGGAATACTGCACTAGCTGCCCAATTTTTTCATCAAGCGTCATCTTGCGGAGAAGAGCTTCGACTTTAGCGTCAAGCGCTCGGTCGTTGATGCCCCCGGGAATTGCTGCGGGAGCAGAAGGGGCAACTTGCGCGGCAGTTATCAGGGATACAGTGACAACTAAAACAACCAGACACGGGATTTTTCTGAAGACTCGCACGTAAGATTGGCTCCACTGATCGAGAATCTGAAACATCGTATTGGCCGAATCGTGAGCCAAGGACCCAGGTCCGTTAGTCACGAAGAATAACGTTATCCTGGTAATACTAAACCGATTTAGCCGAGTTCCGATGCTAGGCTATCAAATAGGAATCTCCGCCCGTTGTCAAGAGCGAAAACAGAGGTCGAATTTTGAATTGTTTCGAATCCCCAGCGCGGCTCGCTTTGCAACATTCCACTAACGCACGTGGGGCAAGTTGCCGTGTTCGGTCGATGTCGTAGGCAGTGTATACTGCGCGAGTGCCGAAGAAGAAAGGGAAAGAGGGCCTGCAAACTCTCAAGAATCTGCCTGGCGATCGCCAGTCCAACCGCGCCCAGTCTCCTCAAGATCAGCCCATGAGCCAACGTAGGTTGGCCGATCATCTTGGTCTTTCCCCGGCTACGGTCTCTCTCGTACTCAACAATTCCCCGGTTGCCGACGCGATCCCCCAAGAAACCAAAGACAGAGTTTTTGCAGCCGCCCGCGAACTGAACTATCGTCCAAATTTTGTGGCTCGGTCCCTGCGCACCCAGCGCAGTTTCATGATCGGCGTAATCGTTCCGGAAGTTAGCGAAGGCTACGCCGCGACCGTTATGGGCGGAATCGAAGATCAGCTTCTGGAGGAAGGCTACTTTTATCTGGTCGCCAGCCACCGTCACAAGGCGGACTTGATAGACGAGTATCCCCGCCTGCTGCAAAGTCGTTCCGTAGAAGGGCTGATTGCAGTGGACACGCCGTGGAGCCAGCAGATCGCGATTCCCGTCGTGGCGATTTCCGGTCGCGGTGAATCCAGCGGAATTACAAATATTGTTCTGGATCACGAACGTGCCGCTGAACTTGCGTTAGCACACCTCTACCACTTGGGGCACCGGCGTATTGCGTTTATCAAAGGGCAAGCGTTCAGTTCAGATACAGAGGTACGATGGAACGCGATCACTCGAGCAGCCAATCGCCTGCGGCTCGAAATTCGGACGGAACTTGTGGTCCAGCTGGAAGGCGATTCGCCCTCGCCCGAGCTCGGCTACGAAGTTACTCACCAATTGCTCGCCAACCGTCAGTTGTTTACTGCGTTGTTTGCCTTCAACGATATTTCTGCCATCGGCGCCATCGGTGCTTTGCGTGAAAGCGGGCAGCGCGTTCCGGCGGATGTTTCCGTGGTTGGTTTTGATGATATCCAAAGCGCTGCCTTCCAAAACCCGGGCTTGACGACTGTGCGCCAGCCATTGCGTCGCATGGGCCGTCTGGCCGCCGAAACTGTCTTGCGCCGCATTACCTCTCCAGCACCGCAAGATCCTGGCCGTCGCATTATGATGGAGCCGGAATTCATAGTCCGCGCATCCACTTGTGCTGTTGCGAGCGCACGCAAATCGGTGCGCTAGACATGACGGCACGCGCCGAGACCAAGACTTTGCCGCTTGAAGTTACCCGCCCAGCGGCAACCTTTGTTCCTCCAATGTCGATCCTAAGAAGCAGGCTGTTGGATTTTTTGTCATGTCGATCTTCTTGATAACTGGCGTCAGGCTGGATTCACTCTTCCCGTGCTTCCGAGTTCCCGCGACATCTGCCACGCACATCCTGTTGCTACAACTACAAGGAGCATGCCCAATGCCCAATGTCCAAGCAGCAGTTTCCCGACTCCAAAGAGCGCGCTGTAAGTCATGACGCAGCCCAGAACCCAGCACCAGAGATTCCGTCCCAGGTCGCGCGTTTGCGGAACTTCCGGTGCCAGCGCAGCCACCGGCTTCCATCCACCAACATGCGGGCGCACTTTCCGGTAGAACGAGAGAAGGATCGCTTCTGGTTCTGGGCCAGTCAGCAGAGTAACCACAATCCAAACCAGCGTCGTCACTACCGTAGTCGTGATTGCCGTTTTCGCAAATACAACTGGGCCGGATCCGGCGAAAGGCTCAGGCCGGTGCAAGAGTTGTAGCCACAAGCCTTTCCACATCAGCGTGAGCGCAACCACCAATGCCGTCGCCATAGCGGAAATCTCGCTCCATGCGTTGATGCGCCACCAATACCAACGCAGCAGGTAGACGCTCCCCGTGCCGGCACCGAGGCCAAGAACAAATTCCCACCCCGAGCGAATTGACGCTAACTGCGCTGCCACATAGCCCGTTGCAACTACTAACAGGAGCGTTACTACTTGCGATATACGGACGTAGTGGGATTCAGTCGCGCCTTTTTTCAGGAATCGCCGATAGAAATCCTCCACTAGATACGAGCTGCCCCAATTCAACTGCGTAGCAATCGTGGACATGAACGCAGCAAGAAATCCAGCGAGAATAATGCCACGAAGCGCGTGCGGAACATGCTCATTCACGATCAACATGTAACTAGTTTCAGGATGCGCAAGGCCAGGATAGAGGATGATCGCGGCAAGCGCTGTGAAGATCCAAGGCCAGGGCCGCAACGCGTAGTGAGCAATGTTGAACCACAAAACAGAGAACAAACCCTGCCGCTCGTCGCGAGCGCTAAATATGCGTTGTGCTATGTAACCGCCGCCGCCCGGTTCTGCGCCGGGATACCAGAAAGCCCACCATTGCAAGCCCAGCTGTACGAGGAATCCGATAACGGGGACAGTCCATAGTGCCTCGGTCGCCCAGCCGCGCGAAAAGTCAGGCAGGAACGCTAAGGGGTCCGAACCTCCGTTCGCAGCGCGCAAAGCACCCAGTTTGGTAGTCAGCGCACCAAGGCCGCCTACCGCGGCAACCGCGTAGTAGGCCACTGCAATCACGATTCCCATTTTCAGAACAAATTGAAACAAGTCTGTCCAAAGAACGCCCCACAGCCCGCCAATCGAAACATACAGCCCGGTAAAGGGAATCAAGAAGAAGATGCAGACGATTAGTGCTTTACCCTCGACTCCGGAGAATGCGGCGCCGAATACGCTGCTAAGGGCGTTGGAAAATGTGGTAAGCCAAGGCCAGCTTTGCATGGTCGGACCTAGAGTGGTGGCCACGATACTAGTCATTGCTTTGGTGACCCAGCCCAGAATCAGGCAATTCATCATCAATCCCAGGTAAACAGAACGGAATCCGCGCAGAAAGGCCGCTGGTTTGCCGGAGTAGCGCATTTCAGCGAACTGCACATCTGTTATTAGTTCAGAACGACGCCACAGCCGTGCAAACAGGAACACCGTCATCATTCCGGAGGGCAGGAAAGCCCACCAGATCCAGTTGCCAGCGATGCCCTGTGTATAAACGAGACCAGCGACCAGTAGTGGCGTATCGGCGGCAAATGTTGTTGCCACCATGGAGGTGCCTGCCAGCCACCAGGAAACATCGCGTCCGGAGACAAAATAGTCCTCCGTGCTCTTGCCTGAGCTGCCGCGAAAATACAGACCAAGAAGCAGGGTGATTAATAGATAGCCGACGATCGCGGACCAATCCAGAAGAGTGAATATCATGGTTGTGAGCTCGAATTGTACGAACGGAGCAGACTGCCGGAGTAGACGCTCCAGTCAACGTTTTGCTCCCGCGCGGGGGATTTTTAGCCGGACCTATGCTACCAGAGAGAAACCCAGTCCACCACGGAGTTCGTGTTTTTTCGATTCCCTCAATCGAAAACTTGGATTGCCTTAACTCCATTCAGCAAGATAGAGTTGGTTTGTATGACGCGAACGAGCCAAGGGATGGGTGCGACCACGGCACACTTTGTGATTACAGCGATGCGAATTACCAATTCATCGGCCGAGGGGCACGGCTGAGCTAGATAACTTCGCAGAATCGCTCGAGCCAACCCACCGCCAAGAAAAATGACTGGCGAGTGGGTTTTTGTTTTACAGGACAGGGGTGACAGCCGAGGAGTTCGCGGGCAACATTCTTAGTTTCAATATTTCTTAGTTCAACACGAGAGGCGCGGCATTCATGGTTGTCATGAAATTTGGCGGGACATCAGTGCAGGATGCGACCGCGATTGAGCGCGTGGCGGAGATCGTGCGCAGCCGGCGTGATCAGCATCCCGTAGTTGTAGTGAGCGCCTTTGCGAAAGTTACCGACCAGCTTGTTCTGATGGGTCAGCAGGCTGTCGCGGGTGATTGTGACACTGCGCTGCATCTGCTGGGAATGCTTCGGAAACGCCATTTCGAAACAGCTGAGCAACTGTTGGGGGCTGCAGCAGGAAAGAAGATCAACGGAAAGTTAGAGCCAACTTTCGCGCATGCCGATGCGTTTCTCCGCGGGCTGGCGGCAATACGTGAACTCTCTCCGCGTAGCAGCGATCAGCTGCTTTCATTTGGAGAACTACTCTCAAGTGAAATTGTGGCAGCGGCCCTGGCGGTGCGCGACCTCGATACGGTTTGGGTGGATTCTAGGGAATGCATCGTCACCAATGCTCGGCATACCCACGCCTTACCACTTGCAGACGAGACGCGAAAACAAACTCAGGACAAACTCGGCGCCATGATTGCGAAGTCGAAGATACCTGTGATGGGCGGATTCATCGCGGCGACGCAAGAGGGAGTTACCACTACGTTGGGTCGCGGCGGCTCGGATTTGTCGGCTGCCATTGTGGGCGCCGCGCTAGACGCCGATTCGATTGAAATCTGGACCGACGTTGAGGGCATGATGACGACCGATCCACGACTCTGTCCGGATGCGCGCACGATCCGCGAAATCAGCTTCAATGAGGCGGCGGAGCTGGCCTACTTTGGAGCTAAGGTGCTGCATCCCGCAACCCTGCTGCCAGCAATTCAGCAGAATATTCCAGTTTACGTTTTAAATTCCGGGAATCTTAAAAGCAAAGGCACTCGCATCACCGCACACGCTCCGCGTGGACGAGATACGTTCCGGGCCATCACTGCCAAGACGGGCGTGAGTTTGGTGAATGTTGTCGCTTCGCGCGGTGTAATGGTTCACGGGTTCCTCCGGTCTGTATTTGAAGCGCTGGATCGCTATGCAGCATCGGTGGATCTAGTTGCGATTTCAGAAGTTAGCATGTCTTTCACCATGGAGTCCAAAAGCCTTCCTGCGGGTTTAGTGCCCGAGTTGGAAAAAATTGCAGACGTGACTTGTGAGAACCAGCAGGCGATTGTCTGTCTTGTGGGAGAAGATATTCACGGTAAACCCGGCATCGCGGCGAGCGTGTTTGATGCTGTAGCAGCGGCGGAAGTGAATATACGCATGATTTCCCAGGGAGCCTCGGAAATCAACATTAGTTTTGTAATTCAGGAAAGCGATGTTCCTAAAACGGTCCGGCAGCTCCACACGCGGTTTTTCGGGCCGCCACATGGAAATCGAAGAGCAACGACACCGGGCGGAAAACGCACAGGAAAGATCAGGAAGGCAAACTAGGTCGCTATGAGTCCTGCATCTGCAAAGAAAAGGTCAACGCGTCAAAACGCCGCAGTAAAAGGGCATCGCAGTTCGGTGAATGCAGCGATCTGCAAGGTCGCGATTTTAGGCTTTGGCACCGTGGGAAGTTCCGTTGCGAGAATTCTTGCCGAGCAGAAACACGCACCGCTTCGATTGACTCACATTTACAATCGCAACGTCCTCCGAAAGAAGGTCGACTGGTTGCCCGCAAATGTGAAGTGGACCGAGAACATACAAGACATTTTGCAATCGGACGCTGATGTTGTTGTGGAGGTCATGGGCGGCCTCAAGCCTGCGGAAGACTGGATTCGGCGCGCTCTGAGCGCAGGGAAGTCTGTGGTCACGGCGAACAAGCAGTTGATCGCACGTTCCGGCCCCGAGCTTACGCAGCTGGCGGCCAAGATGAAGCGCCATATCGCGTTTGGCGCATCCGTCGCTGGTGGCGTGCCGGTAATTTCCGGATTGCAGGAGGGATTAGCGGGCGACGAGCTATTCAAGATTCACGGCATCCTGAATGGGACTTGCAACTATATATTGAGCCAGATTGAAGAAGCGGGTACGGAATTTGCACTAGCTCTTGCTGCGGCCCAGAAGCTGGGCTTTGCGGAAGCTGATCCAACCGACGATCTCGAAGGCCTGGATGCGCGAGCCAAGTTGGCAATTTTGGCACGGATCGGGTTACTCAGCTACGTGTCGCCGGAGTCGATCGGTTGTCGTTCCATTAAAGGAATAGAGCCGGTAGACTTCGACTATGCAGGTCAGCTTGGTTTTACTATTCGCCAGATTTCTCGTGCTGAGTTGCGGGGCAAGCGCCTACTGGCGACAGTGCGGCCAGCCCTGGTGCCTTTAACTTCACCGCTGGCGCGCGTCCAGGGAAGTCAAAATCTGGTTATGGCAACTGGGAAATTTGGTGGGGAAACCGTTTTTGGCGGGCACGGCGCTGGCGGCCATCCAACAGCGGTCGCCGTGGTCTCCGATATTATCGCCATTACCCGGGTGGAACAAGGCAGAGTGCATGATGCGGCTGCGCTGCCAGAAGCTTCACCGAGTGTAAGTGCAGATTTCACGGCTCGTCACTATCTGCGGTTCACAGTGCGGGATCGCCCCGGCATCATTGCGTCATTGGCCAAAATTTTTGGGAAGTGCGGAATCAATATCGACTCACTGCTACAAAAGCCTGGCTATTTGAAGTCAAGTCTGCCTTTTGTGATCACTCTCGAAGCTTGCCCGACATCGGCGCTGGATAAGGCTCTGACCCAGATTGCGAAGCTGGATTTTCTTGTCAAGCCCTGCCTGGACCTGCCTATTTTGGATTGAGGCTACTTAGGGCTGCAGAAGTCGTTGCTCACTGACAAAACCATGAATCGAACCCGATGATTACACTTTCCGATATTCAAGCAGCGGCATCGCGCATTCGCGCATCGATTTATTTGTCCCCCTGTCCACGCTCAGAGGCATTTTCCGAGATTACGGGCAACCAAATCTATTTGAAGTTGGACAATCAGCAGCGCACCGGAGCTTTCAAGGAGCGCGGTGCTCTAAACAAACTGCTGACGCTGACCGAGACCGAGCGAAGGCGCGGAGTCATTACAGCCTCCGCAGGGAATCACGCTCAGGGTCTCGCATATCACTCGGGCCGGCACGGGATTCGCGCTTTGATTGTGATGCCTCTGACGACGCCACTCACAAAAGTTTCCGCTACTCGAGGCTACGGTGCCGATGTTGTGCTGCACGGCGCCAATTACGATGAGGCATACGAAGAGGCCGTCCGACGAGCCAGCATTGAAGGCCTTACGTTTGTGCACGCGTTCGATGATGATGCCGTCATCGCGGGGCAGGGTACGTTAGGTCTTGAAATATTACAGCAGCAACCCGAAATCGAGGCTGTGGTCGCACCGATCGGGGGAGGCGGCTTGATTGGCGGTATTGCTTGCGCCATCAAAGAGACAAATCCCAAAGTGCGCGTTTTCGGAGTGCAGCCTGCGCGACTCCCTTCCATGAAAGTGGCACTTGCGGAAGGTAAGCCCGTGACCTTAAGTCCTGCCGCCACCATCGCCGACGGTATTGCGGTGCGGCGTTCCGGTGATCGCACGCTTCCTCTAGTTCAAAAATATGTCGATGATGTCGTCACGGTGGATGAAGAAGAAATCGCTAACGCTATCCTTCTATTATTGGAACGAGAAAAAACTTTGGCCGAAGGGGCGGGAGCGGCGGCAATGGCAGCCCTGTTGAATCACAAGTTGCCACTAGACGGGAAGCGGGTTGTAGCCCTGGTATGCGGCGGCAACATTGATGTGACCTTGCTTTCTCGCATCATCGAGCGTGGTTTGGTTAAGGATGGCCGCTTGGTGCGGCTGCGTGTGCATCTCCCGGACTATCCCGGAGCCTTAAATCGACTGACCGCAATCCTGGCGCAGCATCGCGCGAATATTGTTGAAACCAGTTATGACCGCACCTACTATGGAGTGAATCTTGGGGAAACCGCGATTGACATCACGATGGAGACACGTGGCCCGGATCACATAGCGGAGCTGCTTTTAGCCTTGAGCACGGGTGGTTATGTGCTCGAAAGAATTTCTTAATTGCCGCTAGTTCAGGACGTTACGGTAGAGCTAGGTTAAGGCCTAAGTCTGAAGTCATCCGAGGCCGCGATCAGTGAGCCGCGATCATCGATTACGTAGATGCCTGCCGAGGTTCGGCTGTGCGTGAGTAGTGCGCCAGTTGCGATGCGGAACGTAATCTGCGTCACATCCGAAGTACACCCGGTGAACTGGCGCCACTCCGGTCCTGAGAAGGGCCCTTTCGGCTTTGGTTGTAACACGGTGTTAATATTGCGTTCGCTAAATCATCGCCAGAGTCTGAACGCGAATGTTGCCTTACACTTACTTGCCTGCGGCGAGGTAGCGCTGGAGGGCATCCTGCCATGGCGGAAGTTCGATGCCTCGGTTTTTCAGGCTGCTATCGGAGAGAACGGAGTAGGCGGGGCGTTTTGCTGGACGGGGAAACTCCGCAGTTGTTGTGGGTTGGACGATTGTATCGGGGCTCTGTTCCTCGAGAATTTCACGCGCGAATTCGCACCAGGAGCAGTTTCCACGATTTGTTGCGTGAACAATGCCATGCGCGTTTTTGCCAGTGAGTTCGGCAATTGCCCGCGCCAAATCAGCCGTATAGGTAGGGCATCCACGCTGATCGTGAACCACGCGAATCTCGGACTTGGTCTTCGCGAGGAGCAGCATCGTGTCGGGGAAACATTTTCCGCCTCTTCCAAAGAGCCAAGATGTTCGCACGATGCAGCAGTCGGGAAGGATCTCACTTAAGCGTACTTCGGCTTCAGCTTTGGCGCGGCCATAGACGTTGATAGGATTCCGGCTATCTTCGATTTCGTAGGGCGTGCGCTTCGACCCGTCAAAAACATAGTCCGTGCTGACGAAGAGCAACCGCGATCCAGCTTCCAGCGCGGCGTTTGCAACGTTGACCGCGCCATCTCGATTTACGGCGAAGGCTTTTTCTGGATCCTGTTCACAGCCGTCTACATCGGTATAGGCTGCAGATAGAATGATCCAATCCGGGCACGCTCTCCGTACAGCTTCAGAAACTCTTGACGCGTCGCGTAAGTCAACGTCGCGCGATCCAAGGCCAGTGACATGATGCTCCGCGAATGCTGGGAGGAGATCCTGGCCCAACATCCCGCTTGCTCCGAAGATCAGAACGCGCATGGTTTTCCCGGTCACTCTATTCGAAAACGTCGGTGTCCCGCACCCTTCGCCCTTGACGGTCTTTCTCGGAGAGGATGGGAGTTCCATCAAGCTTCCAGTCGATTTTCAGGTCGGGGTCATCCCAGGCTAAGGTGCGTTCATCTTGGGGGGAGTAGAAGTCTGTCGTTTTGTAAAGAACTTGTGCGGTATCTGAAACGACGCGAAACCCGTGTGCGAACCCTGCGGGAATCCAAGCCATGCGCTTATTCTCGCCCGACAATACAAACGCTGCACTGCAGCGAAAGGTGGGAGACTTGCGCCGCAGGTCTACGGCCACATCTATGATTTCACCAACGACGACGCGAATTAATTTCCCTTGGGCGTGTCGAATTTGATAGTGCAGGCCACGCAGTGTGTTGCGAACGGAGAACGAATGGTTGTCCTGCACGAATTCTTCGTGGATGCCCAGTTCCGAGAACTTCTGGCGGTTGTAGCTCTCCAGGAAAAAGCCTCGATCATCGCCCATGACCTGCGGTTCCAGGAGTAAAACATCAGCAAGCGTAGTGGGTATGGCTTTCATGGCGTTGACTAAAACACCCGCTCGTTGAGCAATTGCAGAAGGTACGCGCCATAATTATTTTTCAAGGCAGTACCCAGCTTCTCAAGTTGCTGCGCGGAGATGTATCCATAGCGGTAAGCGATTTCCTCCGGGCAGGCAACCTTGAGCCCTTGCCGGCGCTCAATAGTTTGGATGAAAAGCGATGCTTCCAGCATGGAGTCGTGGGTTCCTGTATCCAGCCAAGCCATCCCGCGTCCCATGACTTGGACGTTGAGCTGGCCGTTATCAAGGTAGGCGCGGTTGACGTCAGTGATTTCCAGTTCGCCGCGAGCGGACGGCTTTAGCGACTTTGCGATACTAACGACTTGTCGATCATAAAAGTAAACTCCCGTGACTGCGTAGCGAGATTTCGGCTTGGCAGGCTTTTCTTCCAGGCTGATCGCTCGACCATCCGAATCGAACTCCACCACACCGTAGCGTTCCGGATCCTGCACAGGGTACGCAAAAACCCTGGCGCCCTCGATCGATTGTGTAGCCGCGAGTAGATCCTTGGCTAGATCGTGACCGTGGAAGATGTTATCCCCAAGGACCAAGCAACTTGGAGATCCCGCCAAAAATTCCTCTCCCACCAGGAAGGCCTGAGCGATTCCGCCCGGGTGCTCCTGCACCTTGTAACTTAGTCGCAAGCCAAATTGGCTGCCGTCGCCGAGCAACTGCTCGAAGCGTGGAGTATCTTGCGGAGTCGAAATCAGAAGAATATCGCGAATTCCCGCCAACATTAGTACCGAGAGAGGGTAATAAATCAAAGGCTTGTCGTAGACGGGCAACAGGCTCTTGCAAACCGCATGAGTGACGGGATAGAGGCGAGTGCCCGATCCGCCAGCAAGCAGTATGCCTTTATAGGAAGTGCTGTGTGGCCGCGTCATCGTGTGTTCGGTATCTTCCTTTTATTTCTCAATCGAACGTCTGTTGTCGATTTGGATCAAAGCGAATACTGCTTTGCAACCCACTCACGGTATGCTCCGGTTGAGATGTTACGCACCCAGTCTTCGTGCTCAAGATACCATTCGACAGTCTTGCGCAGACCGCTGGCAAAAGTTTCCGCGGGGCGCCAACCAAGCTCGCGCTCGATCTTTCGCGAATCGATGGCATAGCGGCGGTCGTGACCCGGGCGGTCTTGCACGAAGCGAATCAAACCACGATGCGGAACCACCGGATCGTTTGGTCGGAGTTCATCGAGCACAGTGCACAGCGCTTCCACTGCGTCTAAGTTCTTCTGTTCGCTGCGTCCGCCAATGTTGTAAGTATCGCCAACGTTTCCCCTGGCGAGCACCGTCCGAACCGCATCGCAATGGTCATCTACAAATATCCAGTCACGGACATTTTGACCGTCGCCATAAACGGGGAGGGGCTTGCCAGCACTCGCATGCAGGATCATGAGCGGGATTAGCTTTTCTGGAAATTGACGCGGACCATAGTTATTCGAACAATTCGTCGTGACTGTGGGCAGCCCGTAAGTGTGATGGAACGCGCGAACCAGATGATCCGAAGCCGCCTTCGACGCCGAATACGGGCTATTGGGGGCGTACGCCGTCTTCTCATGGAAAGCCGAATCATCGGGCCCCAGCGAGCCGTAAACCTCATCGGTGGAAACGTGCAGGAAACGAAAAGCCTGCTGGTCGCTGGCTGGCAACTTCGACCAGTGACCGCGGACTGCTTCTAAAAGGCTCAGCGTGCCGTTGACATTGGTGCGCACAAAATCGTCAGGCCCATGAATGGAGCGGTCTACGTGACTTTCCGCTGCGAAATGAACCACAGCCCGGGGCTGATGCTCGGTAAGAAGCCGTTGCACCAACTCACGGTCACAGACATCGCCGTGGACGAACTGGTACTTCGGATTTTCAGAAACGGTAACCAGGTTCTCAGGGTTTCCCGCATAAGTAAGCAGATCGAGATTCACCACCGCCGCAGAGTCACGCGTGAACCATTGCAGAATGAAATTTGACCCAATAAATCCTGCGCCCCCGGTGACGATGATCTTGTTCTGCATGATTGTTGTGCGCCGGGCCAGGTGCAACTGCATCTGGCGAACGGCACCAACAATCAAAACACCATTGCAGGTCATCGCACAAGGGGCGGTGGATATTTCCACTGTCGAAGGTGTTCCCTAGTGGGCTGGCACCGATACGATTTGATTCCCCTGCAAGTCAGCGTTGGAATCGCCCTGCAAGACAATGGCGGGAAGCCTCTGCCCGGTGCCGTTCCCCGCGAGCCGATTGCCGGAGGCCCAGTTCTTCTGGTCTGGATGCGCGTCGTTGATGAGGATGCCAGCCCCGTAGGCCGAATCAATGGTGTTGTCCTCGATTCCTGACTTCTGCACGAAGAGTAGGGCAACTCCTGCTGAAAGTGTTCCGCCTTGTCCGCCTCTTAAGCAGCGGTTGTGCTCAACTCGGATGTTGTACGTGGAGTTTGGGCTGTCGACGCTGTGAACTACGATGTTGTATTCGCGGTCGAGATCTGCCTCGTTGTCTCGGATGAGAATGTCGTGACTGTCTTTTACGTCAATGGTGTTCTCGCCATTGCCGCCGCCACGGTTGTGCACAATGCTTCCAGAGGCACAGTGCCAAACGGTCATTGCATCTTCTCCGGACGCGCCAAAGCTATTGTTCTCAATGGAGAAGTGCGAGACTCCCTGTGCGAAATAGATGCCCCAATGGTTTAGGTGTTCTGGATAGGGAGTGAAATGATTTCCGCGAACGTGAAGTTCGGTAATGCTACCGCTTTTCGTGCTGGCGTAGATCCCAGCTGATGCGGCATGGCCGCGGATGGCCGCGTCGGTTTGTATGCTGCAGTTCTGAATCGTGATGTCTCGTACTGCTGCGGACCAGGAATAGATGCGCGCACCTTCCAGTACGTGACGCAAATCAAGCCCGTCGTAAACCATGTGGCTCTGTTCGTTGTTGTTGATGGCGACATCGCGGGATCGTCCCTTGCGTAACTGCTTGTGCCTGGCCCCTTCATACTTCGCCGCGTCTTCGTCCGCGTTCCCGTCAAAAATCGGAAGTGCGCCCGTGCCGTAGCCGGTAAAGACAAGCGGAGCCCCTTCCTTCCCCGAGGAGCGCGGGCGAAGCTCTTCCGACCAACTTTCTCCTGCATGGAAAAGGATTCTATCCCCCGGATAAAAAATTGCTTGATTGACACGTGCAATGGATTTCCACGGAGTATTTGCCGACCGCCCGCTAGCGCTGTCGTTGCCTCGTTGCCGGCTAAGGTAGTAATCGGTGGCGTTAGCTCCGCAAAAAGAGAGCAGAAGCAATAGCAGCGAAAAGAGATTTCTCCGGCACGGGATCATTGAAGTTGGTGTGGTTCTCGCGCGGCGAGTTTCTCGGCTTCGAGAAGAAATGTTTAGCGCAGAGGGCGTTTTGTCGATTGCTTCGAAATCTCTAGGCAGCATCTTGCTCATTGCGGTCGACGGTGCCATCGGCGGGACGGTTGCGCAGTGCCCTTGTTGAATTGATGGCATCCGTGTAAGAGCGCTCAACAGCTGCGGCGATCTGCGGCCACAAGTAGAATTCCTGGACGCGCAACCGCGCCGCTTCTCCGGCTTGCCGTCGCATTCCTGGATCCGACCACAGCAGTTGCAGCATGCGGGACAGGTCGGGCAGGTTCCCGCGTTGGAAAGTGAATCCGACTCCATCGACTAACTCGCGGTTCTCTGGGATATCACTAGCCAGAACACAGACTCCGGCCGCCATCGCATCCAGCAACGCCAGCGACAAACCTTCTAGATCGGAAGGTAGGACGAAGAGTGCGGCGTTGGTAAGAAGTTCCTGCAGTGCATCACCGGATACCCAATCGATGAACTGCACACGGCCCCCTGCGAGCTGCCGCAATTTCGCAACGTAGCTGTCGGTGTGGCTGGAGCCTCCAGCCAAGACCAGCTTGGCGTCTTGGGGCAAGTGCTCGAAAGCCCGAATTAGAAGATCGCAATTCTTTTCCGGTGAAAATCGTCCCATAAATAGAACATAACCATCTTCTTTGAGGCCCCAGGACGCCAAGTGCGGCCCGTGAGTTCGAGGGAGCAGGCGAGTTCCGTTTGGAATAAAAGAGGTCTCGGCGCCATGGATCCGCTGAAAGTAGTCCTGCAGAGTGCGTGAAACAACTACTGTGGAATCGGTCCACGTGGCGCAGGCACGCTCGCCCAGCCGTAACACTGCTGATGCCACAGAGCCCCACTTCTTGCGTTGCCAATCGAGGCCCTGTACGGTGACGACGGTACGAGCTCCGAAGAGCCTCGGCATCCAGGAAAACAGCGCCGGACCCAGCGCGTGGAAATGGACAATATCGTATTTCTGTCTGCAAGCATGAAGCGTACTGAGAAACGTGTGTACCAGCGTATCGAGATGCTTGGTGCGCAGGGTAGGCAGACGAACCAGCCGCATCTTCCTGTAATGCGGCAGGTCGGGCGTGAAGTAGTTCCGGCAATAGATCGTAACTTCGTGTCCCATTTGGGCGAGGCGGCTCCCAACTTCTTCGTAGTAAGTCTCAATGCCGCTGTATTGAGACACGACCCCGCGGCCACCAATGAACGCGACTCGCAAACTGGGAGATGCACCCATTGGCACGGCGATGGTTTTCTTCTTGATGTGCGTCGCCTTTGCGTAAATCCGTAAGAGAGCTTCATAGTGCAATTGCGGGGAATGATGTTGACGGACTCTCTCCAATCCCGCTTGCCCCATGGCCTCCGCAATGGCGGGTCTTGCGTGGAGGAATTGGATGGCGAAAGCGAGTTGAGCAACATCTCCAACCTTATATAGAACGCCCGTTTCTCCCTTGGCAATCAACTCCCGGCGTGAACCCAGATCCGTCGCAATCACAGCCCGTCCTTGAGCGTAGGATTCGAGAATGGTTTTCCCCAAAGTTTCGTACGCGTGCGAAGGAAGCACTGTGAAGGCGGAATCCGCGATGAGGCGGTCAAGAGTCGCGCCTCCTACGTGGCCCAAAAATTCAACATTGCGCAGTTCGAGACTCCCTGCAAGAGCCTCGAGCTGAGTGCGCTGCGGTCCGTCACCAGCAATTTGCAGGCGTATGTTTGGGCTTTGCTGAATAGCGTGCAACAGGTCCGCCACACCCTTCTCTGGCGAAAGGCGTCCAAAGTAGAGAACAGGAGCATCGGCCGCAGGCGTCGTAGTCGGTTCTAGCGGCAGGCGCTGAAAATGAGGCAAGACTTCGATCGTTCGCGGATCCCAGCCGCTTTCCACCATCTTGTCGCGCACGAACTCGGTCGGAGCCAACAGGAGCCTCACGCATTTACGGTAGGTGTTCAGCCAATTGTGAGCATAGGCCTCGGCAGCGAGAACCACAGAGGCAGCGCGCCCTTTGGCATAGCAACCCTCGGCTACCACATTCCAAAAGCTGCCCTTGACGCAGCGCTCGCAGGGTTCTCCCTTTGAAACTAAATTGTAAGTTGGGCACAGCATCTTAAAGTCGTGGAGGTGGTAAATGACAGGCACGCCTTGCCGCCTCAATTCCCACAAAATGGAGGGCGACAGATGGTGGTAGATGTTGCGAACGTGAGCCAGTTCCGGCCGAAAATCGCGAATAAGACGGCGAATACTTTGCCGGGCGTCGCGCGAATAGATGGCATGTGCCGCCAAACGCAGGCGGCTTAGCGGATTGCGGGACGGATTCGCGAAGTCGACCCTTCGAGCCGCGTAATGGGCATATTTGTCGGTCAACGCAGGCTCCTCCGGACTGCTGCTCTTCGGCCCAGCCATGGAGAACAGCGCCGCCTCGTGCCCATTTTGGCGAACCAGTCGCATCAGATCAAACAGATACTTCTCCGTGCCAGAGAACTCAAAGTTGTACTTGTTGCAATAAAGAATCCGCATGGGTTAAGTCCTCTGGAACCGGAATTTGTTGCAGGAACGCATTTCCAAACTGCTGGAGATTCTTGGTGAGGTTGAAATGCGAATCCACGTGTTCGCGAGCCGCCTGGCAGACTGGCCCCAAAGCCGAGTGCGTGCGGAGTAGAAATTCGACGCGCTCCACGAAGCTGGTGATCGAACCTGGCTTGTATAGGAAGCCTGTCTTGCCGTCGAGCACAAGTTCTGGAATCCCTGTAATTGCCGGGGCCAAAACCGGGCATCCTAAGGCCATCGCTTCCATCAACGTAAGTGGGATGCCCTCACTCCGGCTGGTAAGCACGATGACCTCTGCTTCGCGATACAGGATGTCTAGTTGAGCACGATCGACGTGACCAAGCAGTTGAATCTCCTGCTCCAAATGCAGACTGTGAATTAGGTTTCCGAGATGTCGCCGCTCCGGCCCGTCTCCCGCGATCCGACAAGAAATCTTGAGGCCCGATGTTTTGAGTGCGGCACAGGCGCGAATCAGAAATGCGTGGTCCTTCACGAGATGCAGGCGTCCCACTGCCAGCAGATTGAAGGGAGCGTCGCCAACGTAAGGGCCGAAGTGCTGTTTCGGCGGAACAGGTACTCCCATGTGCCGCACAAGTACGCGTTCCGAGCGGGTTTGTGGATAGTGCTGAATCAAGTAGTCGCGGTTGAATTCGGAAACAGTGAAGCAAAGGGCGCAGTGCTTCAGCTTGGTGTCAAGAAATGTCGGGCGGCGCAGCAGGTCTGAGCCGTGTAACGTCAAGCAGTAAGGAATCTTGAGCAGCCTCGCGGCAACCATCCCGATCCAGGCCGCCATGTAGCCGTGATGGATAGCGATTTGCTGCACGTTTTGGTCCCGCAGTTGAAGGGCAAGTTTGGCGCCGAGCCAGGTATGCGCGAGTGCTCGCGCTCGAAGCGGCAACGATTCACTTCCACCGCGAAAGATGCGCAACAAGAATTCCCGCAGCTCCGTGAAGTGTGCAACGCAAAGCCAAAACGCATGCAGCAGAAGCCAAGGTTGGAAAGCGATGATTCTGACTACGGAGGAACCCTCGTTGGATACTTGTTTGACTGGCAAATTGGTTCGCCAGACGCTACACGGCACAACTCGGATGCCTCGTTTGCGAAGTTCGCCAATTTCTTCTCCGACATAGGGCTCAACCGGGGAAGGAAACGAATTTGCGAGGTAGGCCACAGCTCGCGGTGTTGGCTCTATTGTCTTCATGGCATTAGACGGCCGAGCCAGCCAATTCCGGCACCACAACTTCGGCTTTGGTGTGCGAGTCCGAAAATTTGGTCGGATCATTCCTACGTGAGCTAACAGTGAACTGGAATTGCAGCGCATAGGGCATAGCAGCTTTTACTTCGGCAACTAAGACCCAAGCCGGGACGGCCCTGGCCGAGGATGTCGCAACCCAGCCCTGGGTTGGAAAAGCTTCTCCCCGAACCAAGCGCAAAGCGGGAGCTGGTCCCGGGCAGCGCAGTTCGCAAACGAGAACCTCATCCTTGCGCTTCGCGATGATTGTTGCAGCGTCTATCAATTCAACTTCCAAGTCAGGGGCAAAGTGAAGCAACCACTGGAGTTGGTGAGTGCCGCGCCCACTAACTTTGTCATGCACCGAAACTTCTCCAGACTTGCTCAGGGAAATTTCCCGGCTATGAATTGCCTCGCCACTCGACCAATAAGCATCCACTTCGCCCCCGATGACGACCTCATCCGCGCTGCAACGGTAGCTATTGAGGCGCGCTCGTGCCTGGCAGCCAACATCATGATGTTCAGAAAACTCATTCTGTTCCCGACCATCAATTGTCAAAGTATTGTGGGCGGCCGTGCAGCGGAAATAGCGGCTCCAATCTGGATTCCCGCTCTTTAGCGCGCTGTTTGTTCCGCCGAAGCCTCCCCTATCGTCTTTCCACGAGTGAAAGAACCCGGAATCGACGATCCACGGGTGCCCAGCCGCGTGAAGTTCAAAGCTCAGAGCGTCAGAATGCCCATGATTGGCTGCCGCACAACGGCTAAACTGCCCGAAATCAAAGGTTAAATGCGTCTGTTGACTCGCGCTTCGCAGAACCCCATAGCCAGCCTCGGCGAACAGCTCAAGCGAGAGAGGTCGCTCCGTCGCTCTAGAAGCAGGCCCTACTGTCGAAAGCTTCCCGCGATGCAGCCAGTACGTTAGGTCCGAGCAGGCACGCGGACCGATGTCAAAGCGAAGGCAAGTATCGGGAAATGAAGAATCGCCTAAAGGAGGTGTGGACCCGTCACTTCGCTGGAGCGCTCCCGTGAACCTCCTCATGCTGAAGATTCTTTCTTCTGTCGCAAGCGGTAACGCGTGTCCAAGTCGTCGGCAAAGCAGGCTAAATGCACCCAGTTCGCTGGCAGCAATGTTGCGGTACATGGGGCAAAGTTCGCTGTGGACGCCATCGCGCAAAACCTGCTGCTGGACTTGTGCCTGAAGGACGCGCGAAGCCAACGGGAGATAAAGCTCTCCTCCGTGTCCCTGGAAGACCACGGCAAATTCATGCAGCGAGAGCGCTTCAAGAAGCAGATGATTGTTCGGCCAGTGATATTCGAGATGGCTCGCGAGATGTGCGGCGTGAGCACGTAGGCCACGCCAGGCTTTGTGAAGAAATAACGGGCTCACCTCAGGTGAGGCCGCTAACAGGAAGTAGGCCCAAATCCAGTTTCGTAAACGCGCCGCTACCTCAAAGGGGGACCGCCAATTCTGCCCCTTGCCAGCAGGATTTCGATGCATCCAGTCGGCCCAAAATTGCATCAGCTTGTCTTTGAACCCTGATCCGTCCGGTGAGCCTCCTGCGTAGTGATGAGCCGTACCAAGCGTTAAAAAAAAGCGGTGCCGATTAAGATCCCAGGACCAGGACGTGTTGCCTTCGGGAGTGAGGTTCCAGTCAATCGTGCCCGGAAAATGAACTTCCTCCAGTCCGCGAAAGGAAAATCTTCGTTCCACGTACTGACCGGCTTCCAGAACAGTGGCTTGCCGAATCGACGCTGGGACCGCCGCAACAATCGCAGACACATCGTCCTGCGCGAAGTGGAACGCTGGCCGTGGCGCCGCTCCCAGCATGGAAGTCGTGTTGAAACGACGGGACAAGCCACCGAGCCGGTATCCTGCCGCCAAGGCGTGATACGTTACCAGATCGCGCACGTAGCTCGGCCCGCGTTGGCGAGTTTTTCCGGCGAAAGTGAGTATGCGGTCCATCATCAGGCGAACTCCTTCACTTAGTCTCCGGACACCGAAGGTCGCCGTCGTGTTTGCGGTAACCATTCAAAGTCTGGATCGGTTCGGCGCGAGGGTGGCATCGAGAAACGCTGAACGATCCAGCTTCCCGATCGAATCCCCAACAGAGCTGCCAGAGGCAGCCAAAGCGCCCATCTCCAAGGGGAAGACCATGCAACGCTAACAATCGCCATGTTGAGTCCAAAAAGCCAGGGTAGGCAGGCCTTCAGAGAGACCCGTAAGTTCGGAGTCAACGCATCGTGCAGAAGGAAGCAAGGCAGGCAGGCAGCCAGTTCCGCCCATCCATATCCGGCAATGCCAAATCGGGGGACTAAAACTGCTGTTCCACTGACGAAAAAAGCTACATGCCAAAGGTAAGTCCGCGTAACGACCCACTGCCGCCCTTCGACAAAGAGCGCCGAAGCTTCCAGAAGAAAGATGCTGTTGGTGAGTGCCGCTGCGGCAATGAACGGGAAGACGAGCAGGACAGAAGACCACCGTGCTCCCATCAGAGTAGGCAAGAACTTCGGTCCGAGCAGTGCCAACAAGCAATAGGCCGGCCCGAGAGCAAAAATCTGCCAACGGGCTCCTTTTTGCATCATTTCGCGTCCGCGCGCAGGATCCTCCCGAAGTCGTGAAAGCGCAGCGATTTCTACCCTGGCCACGGCAGTGCGCACAAAACCCAACGCCTCAACCGCCCGCACCGCGAGCGCGACGAAAGCTACCGCCTCTGTGCCGAGGAAGCGGCCTACAATCATGGGGTTAACCAGATTTCGCAGCTGCCACACTCGCACCGACGCCGAAAAACCCAAGCCAAATCTCATCATCTGCCGTGCGCGAGGCAGGTTGAAGTCGAGTCGTGGTGCAAACCCGGACACAATCCTGGCCGCTACCAACACAAACGCTTGCCATGCGACGTAGCCCACAACCGGCGCCCAAACGCCGAGTCCACGCCAAGCCAGAACGGCGCCCACGACAAAAGCACAGAGCTGTCCGCCAAATTCAATCTGTGCGACGTCCCGAAACTCCAGCGCGCGCTCCATTTTGGCGAGCAGCGGTCCGGCCAGGCCAACCAGCGGAATCGTCGCCAGCAATACCAGATACGGAATCGCGAAGCTGCGATCATGCAGCCAAAGATTGAGCAACGGCAACGCCAACCACCCCACCAGGCATAAGAACATTGAAATCAACAAGATGAGCGTAAAGGCCGTGTCATAGTCTTCGCGGTCAGGAGATTCTTCACAACGGACCAGATGCGTATCTAAGCCTGCCCGAGTAATGCTCGACAAGAACGTAGTGATACCGACAGCCGTGACAAACGCACCGTAAGCCCTCGGTCCAATCCACCAGGTCAAAACCAGTACATTGCCAGCCTGGATGAGAGAACTCGCTCCATAGCGCGCAGCGATGAACGCGACACCCCGCTGTGAGAGCGAAACCATATAAGAGGTTTCCGCCCCGGTGCTGGCTTTGGATACTCTAGGCTTGTGCAGCCACGACGGCAGACGCATACGTCACCCTTTCCGGCGCAGCGTGCGGCGCAGCCAGGATTCCCGCCAAAGTAAAAACCAGCGCATTCATGAATTGGTAATTCATAACCACGAAGCAGGCGTTAAAGAGGTACACGCACCCCAGCACGGGCCAGAGTTTGCGTAAGCCATCTCCCGCCATGGTGTTGTCCCACCTCTCGTCGGAACCGTTCCCAAGCCGGTTGCCGCCACGACTGGCGCGAAAGAGACCCACGGCGATTGACACATAAAGAGCCAGCCCAATCAGCCCGTTTTCGACCAAACCCTCCAGGTAGGAGTTGTGCGCCCAATAGGCCTCCAGGCGGTAGCCTTCTACCCGCCGCACGACTTCTTGCGGCATTTGGTTGACGCCCCACCCGAGAAGTGGCCTTTCTACGGCCATGCCAAGCGCTGCGCGGTAGATAGCGAGCCGAATTTCAATAGGTCCTTGTTCTCCAGCACGCTCGGCGAGAGCACTTTGCTGATCCGGCGCCGTCACGCTGATCAGTAATCCGAGGACGCTTACACCCACCAGAGCAATGCTGGCCTTGCGGAGCACGCCGCGAGATGCGAAGCTGACCCACACAATCGAGCCAACGAAGGATAGCCACACTGCGCGCGTCATCGTCGCCAGGATCGCAATTGGGAGCGATGACAGCAGCAAAATCCCCAGCAGGCCACGAAGACGTCCCCGACGATAGCTATCCAGCGCCACTAGACCCAGCACGCTCAGCACAACTCCGTTCGCGACGGCTTGAAGGAACGGGCCACGAGCGCGTTCCACGTGGATGCCAATGCTGGGATCCAGAATGAAACGAGGAAAGACAAGTAGGTTCCAACCCAGTAGTTGTGCGATGGCCGTAAAGCTCAAGTACGCGAGCGTGATCAGCAGAAAGGTTTCCAGGTGGCGAAGAGAGGTGGGAGTATCAAAGACATTTCCTGCGAAACAGTAGAGCGCATAAGGAACTAAGAATTTCGCCGCGAGTAAGCTCCACGTCTGAGCGTTGTAGGGCTGCCCGAGCGTGCTCAAGACTGCCAGTGAGCAAAGTAATACCATCGGCCAGACCAGTGGAATCGACGGCCAAAGCTGCTTCCGCAGAAGTACGGCTCGGACCAAACACGCAACCACCAGCAAGGCGAATGCGATTCGATCCAGATGGTAGAGATCGACATCTGGCGGCCGGAACAGAAATATTGCCAGCATCAAGATGAAGAGCTGAGGCGTCAGACGGCTAGCGGCCAGCAATGGCGACAGTACGAGGTTTGCCAACGAAGCAGCGGGTGGCGCCTCTGCCCAAGCCGGAACAAGCCGGTCGGAATTGACGCTCATACTCCACTTCCCATCGCAACTTCCCGCACCGTACGAAACAGAATCCAAAGGTCCATCGACATGGATTGCTTTTCGATGTACTCGCGGTCGAGCGCCATATTGCGCTCGAACGAAGGATCAGTGCGCGCGGTGACCTGCCACAGGCCCGTCAACCCGGGCGTGACGGTGAGTCGCTGCATATGTTCGGGCGTGTACTGCGCGTGGTCGTCTAGCGGGTGCGGCCGCAGTCCCACCAGGCTCATGTCCCCGCGGAGAACGTTCCACAATTGTGGCAGTTCGTCCAGGCTGTAACGACGCAGAATTCGACCCAACGACGTCACGCGTGGATCATCTCGCAGCTTGAAGAAAGGCCCAGAGCGTTCGTTTTGCTTTCGCAGCAAACTCTTTTCGTCATCGGCCTTAATTCGCATCGTGCGAAATTTGCAACAGAGAAACGCTTCGCCTCTTCTTCCCATCCGAAGGGCGCGATAGAGCACAGGGCCCGGCGACTTCAGCCGGATCAGGAGGGCGATCAAGGCTAGCGCCGGCAACAAGAACAAGAGCAATCCTGCCGAAGCGATCAGGTCGAGCACACGCTTTAAGCGGGGGCTAAAGGCTGGGGTAGGCCTCTCGCGCAAGGTCAGCACCGGTATAGTCCCCAGCATGCTGGAACACGCATATTGCAGGTCGCAACCATAGGTCTCCGGCACAACCTTGATGTCCAAATTGAGGCGTCGTGCCAGGAATACCGCGCGTCGGGCCGTGGCGACGTTGTCAGGAAGACACACGATAACCTCGTCGAGGAAGCGTGTATGGGCAAGATGCTCGAGGTCGTGGATGTGCCCGACCGTCTCTACGCCCGGATCTGGGTCGTCGTCCAGGAAGCCTTCGAACTGCACGGGTGTTGGAGCTTCGGTTTTGAGCCAGGCGCCCAGGTTCCGTGCGGTCCGACCGGTTCCGACGATTACGATCCGTCGTGCATTCGTTTCTGCTTGTGGGGGATGCGCCGATGCGGAGGTTTCTGTTCCTTCACGGGGGTATGCTTGCCCGCTTGCTATCGGCTGCGGTCCGTATTCCTGATCGAGTTCGCAAAGAAGTCTTTTTCTTGCTGTTGCCGTGCTCATACTTGGCTCGTTCCTCTTACTCGTATACCTGTCTATTGCCACTGGGTATTCTTCCCGGGGCCCTCAAACCGTGGGGGTCTAAACTCTGCGATAAATCGATTCTGGAACAGGAAACGTGCGCTGGTCGAGAACGGTTCCTAAAAGCGAAACCCCGGCGGAGCGCAGCATCTGGCTGGCGCGAACCGCAGCCGAGCGCCGCGTTACGTTCGCCTCTACTACAAGAACAATTCCTTCCGTCAACTGTCCAAGCAGGACCGCTTCTTCCCCCACGCCCAATGCCGGCGCGTGGATGACCAGATAACCAAACTCACGGCGGAGGCGGCCTAAGCGAAGCCTTACCAAGTCGCTCTTCGGAGACCAGGCATCCTCTCGCAAAAAGCGGTCTGCTGGGCATACCCACAGATTTCGGCTCGCTTTGTAGGTCAGGTCATGAACAGGGGAAATCGGCGGTGACGAATATTGGGCAGCCAGCTCGAACGACAACCCGGCGCGCGAGTCGACTTCGACCAAGCAAACGCTTTCCGCGACTTGCTGTGCCAGTATTTCGGCAATGCGGGCGCTTAACCAAGGGCGCATCCCTGTGTTTTCCAGGCTGCTGAAGGCAACGTGCCGGTGGCCGCCGCGGTGACCAGGCAAGTAGACCTTCTGGACCAGTTCACCCAGCTGCCGGATAGCGAAGCGATCAGCGGGACTCGAAAATGAGTCGCGAATCTCGCGTTCGCGGGTCGGAGGCCGGGCAGCCGGCACTGCCTCCGGCCTTTCGAATGGAATGGGTTGCCACGAGGTTTGCGTAGTTGTTGCCATGGCCAAAAGCCTTTCTTAACCAAAATCAGTCCAAAGTTGGGAGGTAGCGTGGCGCAGCTCCGTCGCGCGGTATGGAAGCGAGCACCGCGATACCGAGGTAATGCAAGACTTCGTCCGGGGTGCGAAACGCAGGGTCAAGGTGGTCCGCCATAAACGCGCAACTGGTGCCCGCCGTGCCCGCTACGGCCAAAGCGGCGACCGCCAGGAGCAGGAACGGCAAACGAGGCGTGGCGGGTACAATAGGGGCCTCTGCGACCATGACGTTGAGGATTCCCCGCGCGTCCAGGGCGTCCACGATCCGGTTCTCTTCTTTTTTACGGTTGTAGAGGACGAAGTTGTCTTCCGCGATCTTGGCGGTGCGCATCAGGTCGCCTTGCCGAATGGCCTGCAGGCCCAAATCCTGAGACATGGTCCTGTAGCGCGCAATCGTCGATTGATTCGCGCTGGTGCGCCCCCGGAGGCCGTAGAGTTCAACTTCCGTCTTAACCAGCTCTGTCTCAACCCACGCACGCGTCGGTTCGCGGTCCGTGGTCTCTTCGCGAACGGGTTTCAGCTCTTCCGCGGCGATGGCTGCCTTGGCATCCGCCATTTGCTGTTCAACTTCCGTCACCAGCCGATAGGAAGGCTGGAACTTCGTGAGTAGCTCTGTTCGCTTGAGGGTCAAATTCATCAGCGTGGACTTCAACTTCTGCTGAAGAAAGGGGTTATCGGCAACCTTGACTGAGGTGGTTTGGCGCTCGGGGGTAGATGCGATGTGGTCCTTCGGTACGGACCGGGGACATGGGTAACAAAACAGACCGGGGACATAGGTAACACTTTGGCTCGAGGGACTGAGGCTTGTAGAAGAGAGAGCATGCCTTGG
>JAYVEP010000027.1:0-6497 GCA_043749225.1 Acidobacteriaceae bacterium | reverse complement strand
GCTTTCGCCAACTCCTCTGGAGCGCTTTCCTTGGTCATGTAGCCTTCCGCGCCCGCCTTCAGGGCACGAAGGGCAAATTGGTCTTCTGGGTGGGCACTCAGGACCAGAACCGGGAGCTTCGGCCTCGCGACCTTTAATTCCTTGAGCAAATCCAAGCCATTTTTCCCCGGCAGGGTGATGTCGAGCAGCGCCACATCCCACTCTTTTTTCTGAAGCTGTTCCAGCGCCTGCCGTGCATCGGAGGCTTCCCCAAATGCGGCCCCGTGAAATTCATCGGCTAGGAGCGCCTTCAAACCGCGCCGGAGGATAGCGTGGTCGTCGACAATGAGGACTCGCATCATAATCTGGGGTTGGACTCCTCCGGCGGCAGGAGTGGAATCCAGGCGGCGACGCTGGTCCCTTTTCCCGGAGCACTCGAGATATTCACCTGGCCTCCCAAGATGGCCGCGCGTTCCCGCATACCCAGCAGACCCAGGGATTTGGAAAAGGAAGGGTCCGCTGGATCGAAGCCCCGTCCGTTATCTCGTATCAGTAAAACCAGCCCGTCCCGTTGCTTCTGCAGGACCACCTCGGTGCGCGTGGCCCCTGCATGGCGCGCGACATTCGTCAAAGTTTCCTGAAAAATACGAAATAATGCGGTTGAAACATCCGGCGCGACCACCACTTCCTGGTTGAGCAGCCGAAGCTTGCATTGGATGCCGGTTCGGACCTGGAATTCCTGAGCCTGCCATTCCACGGCGGCCGCCAATCCCAAATCCAAAATACCAGGCCTCAGGTCCGTGGAGATTCGGCGAACAGATTTGATTAGGTTGTCTGCCAACTGAAGCGTGGCCCCGATCCTTTCGAGCATCTGGCCATTTCGCGGGGGCAGCCTGCCAGCCAGCCAGGAGATGTCGATTTTGACGGCGGTCAACGACTGGCCCAGTTCATCGTGGATTTCGCGAGCGATTCTGGCCCGCTCTTCCTCGCGAACGGAGAGCAGGCGGGCCGCAAGATTTCGCAACTGGTCGCTCGAAGCACGCAACTCCTGCTCGGCACGCTTCACCTCGGAGAGGTCCGAAGCGATGAGGCAGAAGACCAGCGTGCCGGCCAGTCGGAGAGGATTCAAGGAGAGATGGACGGGCAAAGGGTCGCCTTTTTTTGGTAGCAACCGGATCTCGCCCCGGCAGTTCTTTTGCTTCGCGCGCCGGAGTAAGGCATCCAACTTGGCACGGTCGTCGACACAAACCAAGCCCTCGATGGAAGCGCCGATGACGCTCTGGAGCCGAGATCTCAGCAACCGGGCAAAACAGCCGTTGCAGTGCAACACGGTGTGATCGCTGCTGAGAACAGCAGCACCTTCGTTCATCTTCTCCACGAAGACACGGTAGGTATGGTCCGCCCCCTCCAGCGTGAACACCTTCTCCCCGCCGGGGCCAGCCACAACAATCGCATCCACCTCACCGGAACGAATGGCACGGATCGTTTCCTCGGCTTCCTGCAGGCGTATGACTAATTCCCTTCGCGACGGGGAGGGAGATTTTTGCGAAGTGCGGCTTTTCTTCGTGTTAGCCAACCTCTTTCGGCCCCCGTGGCCATGGCTCCCGCTTTCGCAGGTCCAGACCCAAGAGCAGTTTTTCCTGGTCCGACATGTTCCCAATGAGCCTTCGCTGCGGGAGTGGGAGGCGTTTAATGAGCGTTGGCACCGCCACAATCTGCTCGCCCCTGGCCAATTGCGGCTGCTGATAGATGTCGATGACTTCCAGGTCATAGTGGTTCTTCAAGTGCTCCTCACAAACCCGCTTGACATTCTCCACCGCCTGCGTCGATTTCTCCGTAGATCCGCTTACATACAAACGCAAGACGTACTTTCTCTGGCGCGAATGGGAGCCGCCTCGCTCCAGTTCCCCGTCCGATCCGGTGTACCGCTTTCCTGCCGGGCCGCTCTTTTTCGAGGGCTTCTTCATTGGGGCGTTCCCGCGCTGGTTGGATTTACCTCTCGCAGATCCAGGCCCACCAATACGTTTTCGGTGTTGGAGAGGTCTCCTACAATCTTTCGGACAGAAACCGGAAGTTTCCTCACCAGGGTCGGAACCGCCACAATCTGGTCGCCGCGCGCCAGTAAAGGATGCTTCAGAAGATCGATCAGCTCGATCCGATAGCGGCCCTTCAAGTGTTCTTCGCACAGGACCTTGAGGTTGACAAACGCGCGAACCGACTTGGGTGTGTGGTCCACCACGTAGAGCCTCAGCTCCCAAACCACCGGTTTTTGCCGGTGCAGTTTCGAAGTGCGCGCCCGAGTTTTTCTCTTGGTTGCTGGCATTTAGCGCACCCGCGCAGTTTTCGTGCGCCCTTTCTTCTCGTCCGAGGAGGATCCCGCTGACCGGCTCCGGAACATCTCCGTGCTGTCCTGCACCAGTTCTGCTTGGAGTAATTCCGATTCGGAGATGTTTTGTTGAATTTTCTCTTGCTCCCCTTCAAACTCCGCTCGGAGCATGGCTGCCCGGGCGTCAAAGATCTGACGCTTGCGCTCCAAATCGCGCCGGACGCGCTCCAGTTCTTGCAGGCGAACCGTGTCCGTCGCTTTCTCGCGCACTTCCTGCGACAACCGTGCGGAACCGGTCAGCACGCCCTCGGGTCCGAGGTAAGCGTCTAGCAATTGGAGGCCGTGGCCCGTGAGCTGAAATTCGCGAATCTGGTTGGAATGCTCCATGCCTCGCGATTTCAGCACGTAGAGCACGCGGTTCCGCTCGCCGCCAACCTCGATGGTTTCCAGCAGGAGCCAAGTGTCCATGAGGGAGGAGACATCCACTCCTGTGGCTTCCAGGACGAGGCCTCCCGGAGTCAAATCGGTGAACATTGCGGTAATCCCTGCGGTCTTCAAAAAATCGACGAGCCGCGTGAGCATGGAGCGCACTTCGTTCTGGTTGCCGACCACGGTCAGATTGGTGACCGGGTCCATCACAACGACCTGCGGCTTGAAATGCGCGATGTAGTTGTGGACCAGTAACAGATGGTGTTCGATTCCCCAGTAGGAAGGACGAGCCGCATGAAATTGCAGGAGCCCTTTGCCGACCCAGGGGTCAAGGTCAATACCGATCGAACGCATATTGCGGATGATCTGCCGGGGTGATTCCTCGGAAGCGAGATACAAGCAGCGCTCGCCTCGGCGACAGGCCGCATCCACGAAATGTGCCGAAATGCTGGTTTTACCGCTTCCCGAGGCACCGGTGACCAGAATGCTGCTCCCCTGATAAAAGCCCTTGCCGCCGAGCATGCTATCCAACCGGGTGATGCCGCTCGAGATTCGCTTGGTGGGAGCGTCGTGGTCCAGGCCCAAGGAGGAAATGGGCAGAACTGAAATGCCGTGGTCATCAATGAGGAAGGGATACTCGTTGGTGCCGTGCGTGGAACCCCGGTACTTGACGATCCGCAGGCGCCGGGTCGAGATCTCCTCCCGAGTACGATGGTCGAGCAAGATGACGCAGTCGGAGACGAACTCCTCGATGCCGTGCCGGGTCAGCTTGTCGGGCTGATCCCGCTCGGCGGTAATGATGGTGGTCAGTCCTTTTTTCTTCAGCCATTTGAACAGGCGGCGAATTTCAGCGCGCAGAGTACCTGGGTTGGGCAACTCGCCGAAGAGCGATTCTATGGTGTCCAAGACGATTCGCCGGGCCCCTACCCTCTGGACAGCGTCGGCAATTCGAATGAAGAGGCCTTCGAGGTCATACTCGCCGGTTTCCGCAATCTCGCTGCGCTCGATATGCACATAGTCGACGAATAGCTTCTTATCCGCCACCAGGCGATCCAGATCGAAACCAAGGGAAGCTGCATTCTTGGTCAGGTCCTCGATCGATTCCTCGAACGACATGAACACGCCGGGTTCGTTGTATTTGGTGGCGCCCCGAACCAGGAACTCCAGCCCGAAAAGTGTCTTGCCAGCGCCGGCGCCTCCGCTGATGAGACTGGGGCGGCCACGCGGCAGTCCTCCCCCAGTGATTTCGTCCAAGCCCTGGATTCCGGTGGATGCTTTCGGAAGTGTTTCGGAAGATGCCTGACGTGCTTTCTTCTGCTGCGCCAATTGGGTTCACCTTAGTGGCCTGGGATCTAGTGATCCACCCTATCTTATAGTAGTTTCCGCTCGAGAGATTCCCTCCAATCGGCAGAAAGGGCTTTTCTTATTCGCCATAACAATCGCCTTCTGCTTCTTGAAGGTAGCCAGGACATCAAAGCCAATTGTCGGAAATTCCAAATTTTCAGTCCTAGCTGGAGCCGGACGCGGCGAGGGCAGTAAGACCTTGAACAGGCTGTCGCAGTTGGCTGAGTCTCAGCCCGCAATGCGACCTGTAAAAGAACCCCAGGAACTCCGTCAGCGACACTCCGTGGCAGGGCGAGACAGGACGGAGTCCGAAGACTCTGAAAGTCGCTTTAACGATGCGATCCGGCATGATCTTGTGATCGCAGCCCGATCAGACGGGTCCGTCAGAGCACTGAACCGCGAGCGGCATCAGGCGTCCTCGTCCTTTCGCCGCAGCTCCGTCATTACATTCTTGACCAGATTCGTCAAGTCTAAGATGGTGGTCCCCTCAAATAATCTGGGTATCCTCGGGCCGTCTTTAGCCAGAATTTCCGGCAATCCTCGCCCATTTTGCGGATCGTAGTTGTTCATAGGTTTTGCCATGAGGCACTTTCCGATCAAGTTTTCCAAAGGCGATTATTTTATTTCCCCATGGAATCGGCCTTGAGCATCTTGCTGCTGCTGTCCTTAGTTCGCATTGTGATCTTCTTCACGCTGCGGACCAAACTTCCACTCTCAACTTCAGCATGCATTCAGCGGATCTATCGAGTGCTGCCGAAAAATTCGTAGGCCAAGCCAATAACCGAAATAGCGATAAGCAAGTAGGGCCATAATCCACCGACGCGTGGGATGAACTCCGCGCGAACGTAGTACCCGCGAAGCCGATGTTCCGCGACCGATTCAGTTCGCTCCATGTCCAAGTATGCTCCGTAAGAAGAAAGGCGGTCGTGAGGGTCCGAACGTCGCCATTTTGGCCGACACTAACCCATGACCGCCCACAAAGGCAATTAATGCTTCGTGACGACATTCTTCTGCAATGTAACCGCTGTCTGGGAGAACAGTCTTCCGTTGATTGATGCGCCAGTTTGCATAGCGATCAATGTCTTAGATAGTAGGATTCCCTCAAAGTGTGAGGTCGTTCCAAGGGTCGCCAAGCCGGCGACTTGCCAGAAGATGTTCTTTGCTTGTGCGCCTCCGCTTAGGTGAACCGCGATGCCGTTACTCAGTTTGAGATTCCCCGATATCTGGAAGATCCAAACATCATCTGGGTTGCCCGAGATAGTAATATCCGTTGGTATTCTTACACTGGTGCCCCACTTGTAGAGGCCAGGGTTGAGTGTCAGCCCGCCAATATTTCCGGCACCCAGACTGATGAAATCGGGCAGTGTTCTTCCGGCGGCGTCGGTGTACGCGTGTTGCATGGCGAGTACAGCCGCGGTGAGTCGAGCAGGGTCCTTCACACTGCATGGAAGTGGGCCAGCAGCATCGACTGAGTAAATAGTTCCCGTCACTTCTGTGCAGGTTAAGAGGTCAGCGGCGCCAGTGATTGGGCTCGTCCCGACGTTTCCAGTAACCGCTGAAGTTGGAACATCGGTAATTCCTGCCTTGGTTAGAATCACAAATTGACCGGCCGCTCCCAAGGCTACCGGGGCCCGATCAGGATCTTGCCCGTGTGCGCTCCCAAATGCGAAAAGCGCGGAGGCGATAATTCCTGCAATGAAAGTTTTTGTCATGATGTAAAGAACTTAAATCCCGGGGCCGATCAAGTCCATCAGTCCCCGGCTGATTGTTTTGTAGGATATCGACTGGAAGATTTGTCGGTGTTCCCCTTACAAGAAGGTTGGAGCCGGAAGGGAATGTGCCAAACGCCATCTATTCATGCGGCACGCTTCTACACGACGGCACACTGTCCGTTATTCAACCGGTTTCGCGACTGCCCCGCCCGATGAAGCGCTGGCCGCTATGCAATAGGAAATCGCGATCAACGACATCGATCAGCAACAGCCTGATGTCTCACGCGGCCGAGTCTCCCAATTTCGCCTTAATCTCATCCCCGTGGCCTTCGACCCGAACCTCGCACAACTCCGCGACGAGTTCCGCCGCCCAGCGATACGTATTCCTCTCCCGGACAACCTTTCGCAAGCGCTGCATCCTCGCCTTCCGTTCCTCCGAATTCATTTCCACCGCCGAGCGGATCGCCTCCGCCGTCTGATCAATGTCGTAAGGATTGACAATCAATGCATCTCGCAATTCCTGCGCCGCACCTGCGAAGCGGCTCAGCACCAGTACGCCGCCCTCATCCTGGCGCGCCGCCACATACTCCTTGGCCACGAGATTCATACCATCGTGCAAGGAGGTCACCAAACACACATCCGCCGCGCGGTAGTAGCGTTCAATCTCCGCATGCGAGTGCTGGCGCTTCAGAAATACAATCGGTTTC
>JAYVEP010000026.1:0-6501 GCA_043749225.1 Acidobacteriaceae bacterium | reverse complement strand
AACTTTCAGCCCGCAAACATTACTTTCGACCTGCTACCGGCTTTGGAGCAGAAGATTCGGGACCGCAAAGAGCGTCACCAGAAGCAGTGCGAAATTGCATTGCAGGAGTTCGACGGGTGGCTGGTGGCGGTGGGCGTTACGAAAACCGCTGAGGCTCCTATCTGTGGCACACTAACTGGTTGAGAAGTCCTATCTAAGAGTCCGTTCAGGAGCCGCCATGCCACAGCTCTCCGCAATTGACGCTATCTCGATTGCAATGGAACACACCAAGCAGCAGTTGTTCCGTCCTTTTCGATGGGGGCAGTGGTTGCGCCTGGCGCTACTTGGCTTGATGACGGGCGAACTTAGCAGCGGGGGCGGCTGCAATACGGGTGGAAGCTTCCCGAGTTCTTTTCCCACGAATCACCCGCAGCAAGGCGGAGGCGCTGACCAATTTCTTGCGACTCCGAATATTGATCTGCGGATGATGGCGCACATGGCTTTATTCGCCGGAGTGGCACTTCTCGTATTCTGCGTGCTTGCTTTGGTGTGGATGTACGTGGGCAGTGTTTACCGTTTTATTCTGATCGAATCGATCATCACGAAGAATGTGAGTTTGCGAGCGGGCTGGCACAAGTGGCATGCCACGGGCCGCCGATTTTTCTTGTGGCGACTCGTCTATCAATTTGCCGTAGGAATGTTCGCGGTCATCCTGATTGGAATTCCGGTAGGAATTGCAGCGATGCTTGGCTGGTTCAAGGACACGCATGCCCACATGCTGCCGCTGGTGCTTGGCGGTATCCTGTTTTTCTTCTTGCTGCTGCTTTTCGTTTTAGCGGCGGCTGTCGGCGGGCTGCTGGGCAAAGACTTCATGGCTCCGATTATGGCGCTGGAGAATCTTGATTTTGCCGATAGCTGGAGCCGTTTGTTCGCGATGATGAAGAATGAAAAGGGCAGCTATGCCGGCTACGTGGGCATGAAGATTGTGCTGGCCATTGCGGCGGGAATCATTTTTGGAATTTTGATTTTTATTGCCGTACTGGTTGTTCTGCTGCCTGTCGGAGGACTCGGCGTGCTCGCGGTCGTTGCGGGAAAGACGGCGGGGTTGACTTGGAATCCGCTGACGATCACGCTAGCCGTCGTGATAGGAACCATCGTATTTGCGGCGATCATGTTTCTGAGTTCCATGCTGAGTGTTCCGGTCACTGTGTATTTTCCCGCTTACTCCATTTACTTTTTTGCGGCGCGGTACCCGAAATTAAGTGCCTGGTTGTACCCAGCGCCACCTGCGCCGGTCGTGCCACCGCCGCCCGTTGTTGAGCCTCCACCAATGCTTCCGCCGCTGTTGGGGTCTGAGCCGATTGCCTAGGAACAGTCGAGCAGATTCACGTTCGGCAATTTCGTGTCTTTGTCGCTATGGAACATTGCTCCCGGGATAGGTGTCTATGTTATTGAGCGGACGACTTGACGCTCCCGGAGGATTTCATGGCAGGTTTGATCGCGGGCGGAGGCAAATTGTCTTCAGAGATGAACGTCACTCCGTTGATTGATGTGCTCCTAGTGCTACTTTTGATTTTCATGGTCGTCCTCCCAACCATGCCGCCGAATGGATTGGAAACGCAGATTCCGCAGTCTCAACAAAAGCGGTCCGAGCCGGATCCGGAACAGGCAATCGTGGTGCAGGTGTTCTCACGCGGGGTTGAACCGGCTGCGTTGAAGATCAATCAGGAGAATGTAAGTTGGCAGGATTTGTCGGGCAAGTTGCGCGAAATCTTCAAGACGCGTTTCGAACGCGTTGCGTTTGTCCAAGGCGACGATGAGCTGGATTTCGAAGTGATCGCTAAGGTGATTGATGTCGCACACACGGCGGGGATCAACCACATTGGGCTGATGACCAAGGGCCAAGCTAAGTAGAAAGGCTATTCTTTGCCGCGGCTCTTGATCCAGATGGGCGTGCCTACGAAGCCGAAGGCTTTGCGAATCTGGTTTTCCAAGTAGCGCCGGTAGGAGAAATGCAGCTTTACAGCGCGATCACAGAAGAGAATAAACGTTGGAGGCGCAACCGCAGCCTGCGTCATGTAGTAGATGCGAACTTGCTGCCGCGCGGGAACGGGAGCGCGCTCGAAATCTACATGCTCGAGGAAGCGGTTCATTTCACTGGTAGAAACGCGTTTATTGCGCTCAGCCGAAACCAGGACAACTTCTTCGAAAACCTTGTCCACGTTACGTCCCAAGGCGGCGGAAACAAAGATTACGGGAGCGTAGGCGAGGAATTTCAACTCGCCACGTAGACGGGCCTCGTACATTTCACGGTCGGCTGTTTGTTTGGAGGTTTGTAATCGCTCCGCTTTTGAGAGGCGGCTGGCGGCCTGCAACTTACCGTGGGATGCCGCTGCAGCAGCCTTCGTAACCAGATCCCATTTGTTGACGACGATGATGACGGAGCGCCCGCTCTCGTGAGCGTATCCGGCAATGTTGGCGTCTAGCGCAGCTACACATTCCGGTGCGTCAATCACGAGAAGTGCGATATCAGCGTCTTCCAGATGCTTGCGCGCCATGATTACGGAGAGCTTTTCCGCCATCAGTTTTGTCTTGCCCTTGCGGCGAATTCCGGCTGTATCAATGAAGCGGAAACGCTGGCCATTGCGCTCTACGACTTCATCAATCGAATCGCGCGTAGTACCGGCAATGGGAGAAACGATGGAGCGGTCTACGCCAGTCAACTGATTTAATAGCGTTGACTTGCCGACATTCGGACGACCGATGATTGCAACTTTGATTTCCGCTGGCTGAGTAACGGTAACGATCCCTTCCTCTTCGTTAGCAACCTCAGCGGCGTGCGCGGCGGAGAGCTCCTCGACCGCAGCAATTTTCTGGCGCTTCATCGATTCGCGCAAATTCTTCAAGCCGGGAGTTTCGCAAATTGCTTCCAGCAGCTCGCCAACGCCCAGCCCGTGCTCGGCGGAGATTCCGTAGACGTTGCGGATGCCAAGGGTGCGAAACTCATCGGCCATGTGCTCCTGCTTGCCGGAATCCATCTTGTTCACGGCCAGGAATACGGGTTTGCCTGTGCGATGCAGTAAGCGGGCGAGTTCTAAATCTGGGCCAGCAAGTTCACTGCGTCCGTCTACCACCATGATGATGGCAGCAGATTCAGCGAGAGCGACGCGCGCCTGACGAAAAATCTCCGACGGAATAAAATCTTCGTCATCGGGAATAATGCCGCCCGTATCAACAAGGCGGAAAAAGTGCCCATTCCATTCCGCTTCCGAGTAGAGGCGGTCACGTGTGATGCCGGGTTCATCGCCAACGATTGCCCGACGGCGTCCAACGATTCGATTGAACAAGGTGGATTTGCCGACATTTGGGCGGCCTACGATACAAATCGTCGGCAGCGCGCTGTCGGAGACTGGGGTCTCGACGGCAACTGTTTCAGGCTTCGATTTAGGTTTCTTTCTCGTCAAAATAAATCAGGAGTGGCTCGGAACGCAGTGCATGCAACTATTTACCACCAACTCAGTATTATAGAGACACTGTGGTCTCGCCCGCCCATCCCGTTTCTTTGAAGGACATTACGCTCTACCAGTTCTTCGCTCCCGGCGGAGTGCTTTCGCGCACGCATCCGGGGTACGAATTTCGTCGTGGGCAACTGTTGATGGCGCAAGCGGTAGAGCAAGCGCTGGAAGAAAAACGCCACTTGATCGTTGAAGCGGGTACCGGAACCGGCAAAACACTGGCCTATCTCGTGCCGGTGATCCGCTCCGGCAAACGCGTGATCATTTCCACGGGCACCAAGAATTTGCAGGAACAACTCTTCTTTAAAGATATCCCATTTTTGGAGCAAGCGCTCTTTCCCAACGGCGAAGGCAAGCTTTCCGTCTGCTACATGAAGGGCCGCAACAACTATCTGTGCCGCAAACGCTTATATGATTTGACTGCAATGCCGGTGCTGAATGGGCTGCAGGAAATTGAACAATTTCGCGAGATTTCCGAGTGGGAAGCGACCACCAAAACGGGCGACCGCGCTGAAATTAGGGGATTGCCGGAATCGAGCCTGCTGTGGCCGAAACTGGATGCTCGCTCGGAAACCTGTCTGGGCCAGAAGTGCAGCCAGTTCGATCGTTGTTTCATAACAGAAATGCACCGTCGGGCCTCCGAGAGCGATATCGTCATCGTGAACCACCATCTTTTCTTTGCCGATCTTGCCATCAAACAGCAGGCGGAGAATGCGCCGGACGCCGGTATTTTGCCCGAATGTGGTGCGGTGGTCTTTGACGAAGCGCACGAACTGGAAGATATTGCGGGAAGCTACTTCGGAATTTCAGTCAGCAATTTGCGGATTGAAGATTTGGCGCGCGACGTGGAGGCGTCACTCCAACGCAACCGCGCATTGTCGGCGACGCTTTCGGGTACGCTGAAAAGTCTGCGTGAGAAATCGCAATTCTTCTTCGCACTGCTGCCGCCCGGAGATAACCGGTTCGCGTTTGAGAACCGCCGCGAGTTCCTGGAAGAAAATGGGGAAGAGTATATCGGGCTGGATCAATCCCTAAAACGCTTGGCGGCCGAACTTTCCGCCATGCCGGAAAAGCCAGAAGAAATCTTTACCTTTGTTCGGCGAGCTGAAGAGCTGCGTATGCAACTGAGCTTCCTGATGGAATCCGAGGATCCGAATACAGTCTTCTGGATCGAACGGCGCGGTGGGCGTAGCGCCGGACATGGCCGCCAGAATGTTTTTCTGCAAGCCACGCCGATCGATGTTGCGCCTATTCTTCGCGAAACCCTTTTCAGTCGCATGGATTGCGCAATTCTTACGTCGGCTACGCTTGCGGTCCGAGGGAACTTTAATTACATCGAACGCCGAATCGGGCTGGAGCATGCCCGCGATTCCGTATTGCCATCGCATTTTAACTACGAAACACAGGCGTTGTTGTACATCCCTCCGGATCTACCCGATCCTCGTACGCCGCAGTTTGGCTCGCATGCGGCGGATTGCATTGGTCGTCTGCTGAGGATCACACGCGGACGGGCCTTTGTTCTCTTCACCAGCTATGCCCAGATGAATGACATGTACGAGCGCTTGCTGGGAGAGATTGACTATCCAGTCCTGCGCCAGGGCGATGCTCCCAAGAATGCGTTGCTGGAGGAATTTCGGTTAACGCCGAATGCGGTTCTTTTTGGAACCTCCTCTTTTTGGCAGGGGGTAGATGTGCAGGGAGAGCAGTTGAGTTGCGTCATCATCGACCGCCTGCCCTTTGCCGTTCCAAGTGATCCGGTTGTGGCGGCACGAGTGCGTGCTATCGATTCGAGCGGGGGGAACGCCTTCTTTGACTATCAAGTCCCTTCCGCGGTCATTACGCTCAAACAAGGCTTCGGGCGCCTGATTCGCTCGCTGCATGATCGTGGCCTGTTAGTTCTTTTGGACAACCGCATCCTAAGAAAGCAATACGGTCAGATGTTTCTGGAAAGCTTGCCGAGTTACAAGAGGACGACGGACATTAAGGTGGTGGAAGAGTTTTTTGGGGTGGAGTCGAGCTGATCCAGTGGAAGCGCGGGGCGTCCTCGCTCGCGCTAGGAGGGAGTGTTGACAACTATTAGCCAAGCTAAAAGGTTATGTAATAGAAAAGCTCATATGAAAACTAGTACGAAAACTAGTACGAAAACTAATAAGACTTTTTCCCTTGAAAAGGAAGTTCTCCGCCAGATCGAGCGTACCAGGGGATCGGCTTCGGCCAGCGAACGTGTGAACAGCCTCATCAGGACGGGATTGGAAGCGGAACGCCGCATGGCGCTGGATCGCGAAGCGGCAAAGTTTTTTAGCGATGACGTCAGTGACATCTTTGAACCCGTGGAAGAACGTGGTCACCGCAGAGGGTTTCAATCCGCCACACTCAAGCCGCTTGCGCGCGAATAATGACCTGGAAACGGAGCGCCAAACCGTCCGGCTGGTATCCGAAGCGCGGCGAAGTTTGTTTATTTGCTTTAGATGAGGAGCGGCCTGCGGTTGTAATCTCCACCGACGCCCTGAATCGCTTCTCTCGGGATGTTTGTGTCGCGCCCATTTCAACCGCGGAGCACAAGGATTTCTCGCTGCGCGTCCCTGGTTCGCTGGCGAAGAGGCTGGCCTCTCGCGAGAATCGTGGGTGAAGTGCGATCAAGTGACAACTCTGGAGAAGAGCATGGCCATCTACCCGCCTCTGGCGACGCTAGCGCCGGCCGTGCTTGCGAGAGTAGAGCGCGCGATCCGTATCGCGCTGGAGCTTCCTGAAAACAAGTCGTAGTTTCTCTGTTCAGAATGCGCTAGAATGCTGGCGTGATGCGCATACAATATGCTTTTTCCTCGCATGCTTTCTGTCGATGACCGCGTTCAGTTCCCCAAGGTCGAACGAGAAGGATCGCCAAGAAGCCAAGACGTTAATCGATGCTGCCGACGATGCGATGGATCTCCGCAGAGACCCAACCGAGCCATTTGTCTTAGAAGCTCACTTCAAAGCCAAACACTTTGGTGAAGGCGCTTACAGGCTC
>JAYVEP010000025.1:0-16914 GCA_043749225.1 Acidobacteriaceae bacterium | reverse complement strand
AACAGAATGGGTTATGGAGCCACGTTGAACGCGACCGAAGTGGCAGCGGAAGTGCCCTCTCGTTTCCGCGCGATCCAGGTTTGAGGTCACTGGACGACGGAGAATGCCATGATTAGAACAATGTTGCTAGCAGTCGCTTTGGTGAACTTTCTACAGCTCTGGGATTGCGGTCCCAGCCCGAGCATGGCTGCCACGAACGAACCCAACCAGTCCGGTGGTACGGTCCATTTCAGCGGCGTTATTGCCACCAAAGGTGGGCTGGTCCATGTTGCCATCTTGAACGCTCCGGACCGCTCCGGCCCCTTCAGTCTGTCGAATGTGGCATCGCAGTCGGATGGTAGCTTTAAAACAGACTATTCCTACACCTACAACCCGTCTTCGAATCGCCCGGGTTGTCAGTATGCTTCATCCAACCAGGGCTACAGCCTCAACGTGAGCGCCACGGATGTTTCTGGCGGAGGGGTTTCATTTGCCAATGTCGCGGTGGCGGACTGCGGTTGGTAGAGGGTTGGACTTGGGTGCGATGGGGCGCTTTCCAAGGAAGGCGCCCAGTTTCGCGAGGATCGCGCCTGCGGGATGGGATAATGATTCCAGATGTCCCTGGGAATTTACATCTCGATCCCGTTCTGCAAGAGCAAGTGCAGCTACTGTAATTTTGCGACGGGAGTAGTGTCGCGGGCGATGTATTCACGCTATGTAGATCGCGTGTGTGCGGATATTGCCGCTGCCGAACAGACTGCGCTTGCCATGGGCGGGCAGTTTGAGCGCCATGTAGATTCGATCTATCTGGGCGGCGGCACGCCAACGATTCTTGAGCCTGCGGATCTGGAACGAGTTTTCCACGCACTGCGGGAAAAATTTGACGTCGTTGCGAATGCCGAGATTACAGTCGAGTGTGCCCCCGGGACGCTGACTCCGGAGATGTTGGTTTCGCTGTTGCGATGCGGCGTGAACCGGGTGAGCTTGGGCGTGCAGTCCTGGGTCGATGCGGAAGCTGCGGCGGTCGGGCGTTTGCATACGCGCGTAAGAGTACTGGAAGACATTGCGAGGCTGCGCTCGGCGGGCATTGAAGATATTAACGTGGACTTGATCGCTGGACTGCCGCACCAAACGCCGGAGAGTTGGGACTATTCCGTTTCAGAAACACTTGCTTCGGGTGTCCCCCATGTTAGCGTCTACATGCTGGAAGTGGATGAAGATTCGCGCTTAGGGCGTGAATTGATGGCGGGTGGTCAAAAGTATCATGCGCACTTTGTGCCGGAAGACGACTTGAGCACGGATTTTTATGTTGCAGCATGTGACCGTCTGGAACAGGCGGGAGTCCATCAGTATGAGATTTCTAACTTCGCGCGAGAGGGTTCGGAGTCTCGACACAACTTGAAATATTGGAAGCGCAAGCCGTATTTCGGATTTGGCGTGGATGCGCATTCGATGCTGCTAGCGGCTCCCAACAATTCCGCCGGTGCTGACGCCGGTGCAGTTGCGGTCCGGTTTGCCGGGGCGGATGAACTGAATCCATTCCTGCAGGACGCGCCCTTGGTCCGAACGGAAGTTTTTCGACAGCGAGCCCTGGAAGAGGAATTCTTTCTAGGCTTGCGATTGAACCGGGGCGTCGACCTGGAAGAAATCGCGCGGGAGTTCGGTCAAGCCAGAGTCGCGAGCGCGCGCAGCGGCATCAAAGAATTAGTTGAAGACGGTTTACTACGCAAAGACGAAGAGCGCCTCCGCCTCACCATGAGAGGGCGGATGCTGTCGAACGAAGTATTCCAGAGATTTCTAGCCGTGGAGGCAGAGCCATGAACGTCGAGATCAAGCGGTGCCCGCTTTGAATCGAGATTCTGTTTCAGGCGGGTCGCCTGAAGAAAGCGTTGAGCAAATTGCCCGATGTGAACGCCAAGACTTCCTGGGGAAGCGGCGGGCAGATGGATATTTTTCGTGACGGGGTTGAAATCTTCTCTTATCAAAAGAGGGGCAGCATGCCGAGCGTGGAAGATCTGGTCAAGATCGTGACGACGAAATAGAACTACACGAAAAGTCCTCGGCTAGACCGACCGGTCAGTCATTCACTCAGTATTTATGCGGCTTCCAGTTACCTGCGGGTGTTCGCGGGGCTGCGTTCGTGTGTTGTAATAGAGGGTCATCCCCCAAAATTGTAACTTGCGATTCCGCAACGAACTTTCTGCGGATATTTCACTCGGAGAACGACCTTGAATTTTCAGCTCAATGACGAACAGCTGCATTTGCAGAAGACGGTGCGCGAATTTGCCGCCCACGAAATTCTTCCTAATGTAATCAAGTGGGACGAGGCCAGCGAGTTTCCGCTGAGCACCATCAAAGAACTTGGCAAGCTCGGTCTGCTGGGAATCGTTTTCCCCACAGAGTATGGCGGCGCCGGGATGGGCTACGTGGAATACGTGACCGCCATTGATGAGTTGTCGCGCGTGGACGGATCCGTTGGCATCATTGTCGCTGCGCATACGTCGTTGGGGTCGAATCATATATTTGTGGCAGGGAATGAAGTTCAAAAGAAGAAGTACATTCCGAAACTGGCCTCGGGCGAATTCATTGGAGCCTGGGGATTGACCGAGCCATCCTCGGGCTCCGATGCGGGTAGCGCACGGGCTGCAGCTGTTCGCACAACTGGCGGGTATGTCATTAATGGAACGAAAACGTTCATCACAAACGGCCGCTATGCGGATGTGATGGTGGTGATCGCCGTAACCGACCGCGCCGCGGGGACGCATGGGCTTTCGGCCTTTGTGGTCGAGAAAGGGACGAAGGGGTTTCGTCCGGGCAAGAAAGAAAACAAGCTTGGCCTGCGCGCCAGCGATACTTCTGAAATGATTTTCGAAGATTGTTTTGTTCCTAATGAAAACCTTTTGGGCAAAGAGGGCGACGGATTTATCGACGCCATGAAGATTCTCGATGGCGGGCGTATTTCCATTGCGGCGCTCTCGCTTGGAATCGGACAGGGCGCTTATGCCTGTGCGCTGAAATATTCCAAAGAACGCAAGCAATTCGGCAAGGCGATTTCGGAATTTCAGGCTATTCAGTGGAAGTTGGCTGACATGGCCACCGAGCTGGATGCGGCGCGGCTACTGACGATGCGTGCGGCGTCGATGAAGGATGCAGGTATGAAGACGACGCAGGAATCGTCCATGGCGAAGCTCTATGCCAGCGAAGTTGCGGTGCGCTGCGCCAACGAGAGCGTGCAGATTCACGGTGGGTATGGGTTCATCAAAGACTATCCGGCAGAGAAGTTTTATCGCGACGTAAAGCTGTGTACCATCGGTGAGGGAACCAGTGAGATTCAGCGCCTGGTAATCGCGCGGCAGTTGCTGAAGGGATAAGTCTTAGCTCTTGAACGGGTTGAGAATTCGAACGTCGAGTTGTTTGAAATCTGCCTCGTTTCTTGTGGCGACGATCAACCGATGGACGCGAGCCGTGGCCGCGATCATGGCATCCTCCAGCAATTTATCAGGCTTCCGATCCATGATCCGGCCCCACTCACGGAAGCACAAAGTATCCATCGGTAGAATTTGGAAGCACCCCGCCAATTGATCCGCCCAGTCTTCGATGGCGCTGGCCTTGGCGGGGTCTTGGTGCCGCGTTCTTTCAATTCCCGCTTGCAATTCTCCCAACGTCACGGCTGAAAGGAACAGCTGTTCTTCCTGCTGGTCTTTGAGCCACGCAACCACTGCGCCGTGCGGACGCGGCTTTCTCAACTCAGAGACCACATTTGTGTCCAGGAGGTACCGGTTCATTTGAATTCGGGGACAGGCCGCCGACGGGACTTGCTGTGCGCTGGAATCAAATTGTCGACTCGAGGTTCGGGAGACAGTAACAAGGCCTTGAGACTGGGTCGCGCAGCTTTTTGCAGGCGGTTCCATTCTTCGATGGGTACCAGGACAGCGGTTTCAATGCCTCGCCGCGTGACGACCTGGGGCCCCTTGGTGACGGTAGCGTCCAAGAACTCACTAAACCGCGCTTTCGCGTCTTGTACCTGCCATGAGGCCATGCTCGGTCTCCTCGTTCAAGAGTTATTATAATAACTAGTCAAATGACTAGTCAATCAGGCGCATAAGAAAAACGTAAACGTAAGTACATTATGTATGTGTATAATGTATTGGGAGAGGTCTCGTGGCCAGAACTACACAAAACCGCAAGTTAGATACCCTTAACCTTCGCATCGACCCGACGCTCAAGGCTGAGTTTCTGGCTGTTTCGGAAACGGAGAACAAGCCCGTAGCAGAAATCCTGCGTGACTTAATGCGCGCTTACGTCGAACACGCCAAGCGGCGCAAGTTCACGGCTGAGGCGCGCCGCCAATCCCAACTCCTGGCCTCCTCTTCCGAAGAAACGGAAGTCTTCCGCTGGATGCAGGATGTGAGCGATACAGAGGGCTGGAAATGAAGCGCGGAGACCTGGTGACGATTGCGGTCTCCGGCGATTACGGCAAGCCGCGACCGGCGTTGATCGTGCAGGCGGATGCGTTCGATCTCCACCCCTCTGTGACGGTATTGCCCCTCACTAGCGAGTGCCATGACGCTCCGCTATTTCGCGTCACGGTGCAGCCGGAAAAAAACACTGGCCTGAGGAAAATTTCGCAGGTCATGGTGGACAAGACTACGACCGTGCCGCGGGTTAAGGTGGGACAGCGGATTGGGCGTGTGGATGCGGTGACGTTGCGGGCCGTTGATGACGCGATGAAGGAATTTCTGGATTTGGGTTAGAATCTACAGGGGACAAAATGTCTCGCCGTTCCAAAACCGCTATTAACATTCGAAATCCCAAGTCTCATCGGAAGCCGAATCCCCGTATCTGGGCGTTGAGTGGAGACGACCAAACGACGTTCGTGGATGCTTTGCTGAATCCGCCTGCTCCAAACGTCCGCATGAAAGCTGCTGCTAAGCGATACAAGGGGCAGTTCTCGTGAAGACAATTTTGAGTAGGAAAGGTTTTGATTCAACACGCAGATTTGGTGGGGGGCCGAGTCCAATTTTTGACGGTAGGCGGCTGTTAAGCCTCCCAATCCCAGAGGACACTAGGAAGAACATAATTCGGTACTCCGAAGTTAGCGATCCATCAGGGCATTTTCCCAGTCTTGGGCCCCTTGTTAAGCAACTCACGGCCCAGAGGCCGACAGCGGACGAGAGGCTAACCGGTGATTCTTTCGCGCACCTCGACCCTGACTTAAGACGGAGTTCATTCCCGCGTTCGGAGGACTGGAGGCCGGTTTTTGGGCAAGAGGGCGGACCACAAACGCATCTATGCAACCAGGGTGTCGGCGTAGGGGACTTATTCCTTTTTTACGGCTTGTACCAAAATGTTGAAGTAGACAAGGACACAATCAGATTTGTGCGCGGCTCACAGAGAATGCATGTGATCTGGGGCTGGATGACCGTCGGCGAAAAGCGAAGAGTCAGCTCTGAAATGGACGATCCAGAATGGGCTCGTTATCATGCACATTACACCGATAACAGAAGTCAAAATAACACGGTGTACGTGGCCGCAGATAAATCTTTTGGGAAGTTCCCTGGGGCTGGTGTGTTTGAGAACTATAGCCCCAAGTTGTGCCTTACTGATTTGAAACAAAAAAAGGTTCGTCATAGTTGGTGGGGTCTGCCGCTGTGGTTCGAACCTCGCAAGGGTCGCTTTCCTCTGACACACCACCCTACTCAACACCCATTCTGGACACAGCAAAAGGATCAGGTGTTACTGAAAACAAAGTCGCCAGGTCAAGAGTACGTCCTGGACACCGAGTTTTACCCTGAGGGGGAAGAGTGGGCTGAGTCTTTTATTGCTGAGGGAACAAAAATTAATTGTTGAGTAACAGTGCACTGCCACAAGGTTGCTGTTTCTCCTGAGTCCTCCCCTGCTTTACACTGAACTGTTTGGACAACCAACTTCAATCCTGGGTAGAGGCCCTGCGTTCCGGCGACGTGCGATCTTTGGCGCGCGCGATTTCCTTAGTGGAGAACCGCGGGCTGGGAGCCTATGAGCTATTGAAAGCGATCTTCCCGCACAGCGGCAAGGCGCGGGTGATCGGGCTGACGGGGCCTCCGGGGGCGGGGAAGAGCACGTTGGTGGATCAGTTGGCTCATCACTATCGGCGGGCGCAGCGGACGGTGGGGATTGTGGCGGTCGATCCGACGAGCCCTTACACCGGAGGCGCGATTTTGGGGGACCGCATTCGCATGCAGAGTCATCACGCGGACCCTGGCATTTACATTCGCAGCATGGCGACGCGAGGATCGCTGGGCGGGCTAGCACACACCACCGCCGATGTGGCGACTGTAATGGATGCATCGGGTCGCGATGTAATTCTGATTGAGACCGTCGGCGTCGGCCAGGACGAAGTCGATATTGTGCGGCTGGCCGACGTCACGATTGTGATTCTGGTGCCCGGCATGGGCGACGATGTGCAGACGATCAAGGCTGGCATCATGGAAATCGCCGATATTTTCGTCATCAACAAAAGCGATCGTGAAGGGGCGGAGCGGGTCGAGCGCGAAATTCTTTCCATGCAATCCCTGGCGTCTTCGAGGAAGAACGGGGCCGATGCGTGGACTCCTCCGATTGTGAAAACGGTCGCCAGCGAAGGGAAAGGCATTGCGGAATTGGGCGCGGCAATCGAGAAGTACGAAGCGTATTTGGCGCAAGACAATCGGCTGCTGGCGAAGACCGCTCACAATTGGGAGACGCGGTTGACCGAGATGTTGCGCGATGCGCTTTTAGAACGCGTGGTGAAAGCGCGATTCGGAGACGGCGAACTTGCCCGCTGTGCGGCGGAAGTGGCGGAGCACAAGCGAGACCCTTATTCATTGGTAGAGGAAATGGTGGGGACGTACGTCAAAACGTGATGATTTCGCCGGGAATTACGTATTGTGATGAGGTGTCCTTGTGTTCAAGATCGATCATCTCGGAATAGCGGTAAAGTCACTGGAGTCCGCGAAGAGTTTTTACCAGAAGCTGGGATTGACGGTATCTGCGGAAGAGACCGTTGTGGCTGAAGGTGTGAAGCTGGTGATGGTTCCAGTTGGAGAAAGCCGCTTCGAATTGTTGGAGCCAATTTCCGAAGACTCGGCGATTGCGAAATTTTTGGCGAAGCGTGGCGAGGGCCTACATCACGTTTCTCTGCGAGTGCCAGATCTGGCTGCGACGGTCGAGAAACTCAAGCAAGACGGCGTCCGGCTGGTGTCCGAAGAAATCAAGATTGGCGCTGGCGGACATAAGTACGTGTTTGTGCATCCTTCCAGTGCGGGCGGCGTTTTGCTGGAACTGGTGGAAGGCCACTAGATTCTTGATCGCAGCGGACGCTGAGGTTCGCAGAACGAAATCTTTGTCGTAGATCATTCCATATCCTTGTAACCGTGGTTTTTTCATGATTCTTCTTGCCATCGATACATCGGGTCCTTCAGGCAGCATCGCGCTAGCTCGTTGCGAAGCGGTGGATTGCGTGCTTCTGGAAACTCATCCCCTCGAGGGCGGAAACTTTTCCGCCCAACTCGTTCCGGAAATCGCTGCGTTGCTTGCGAAGCAGGGGATCGACAAGAAAGATATTGGCGGTTTCGCGGTAGCATCCGGTCCGGGCTCGTTTACAGGATTGCGCGTTGGTTTGGCAGCGGTCAAGGGGCTAGCGGAAATTTTAGAAAAGCCAATTGCGGCGGTATCCCTGCTTGAAGCAGTTGCCTTGGGGGCAGGAGCGCAGGGAAGCGTGATCGCCGCTCTCGACGCTGGACGCCAGCAGGTGTTCGCCGGAAATTACGAGATTGCGACTGACTCGGCGATTTGCAAGGAAGAGTGTCTGCTTTTGTGGGAAGAGTTAGCGGCCTACGCGGCGAGCCGGACAACCGTCACTCCAGACAAGAAAGTAGCTGAATTTCTCGATTCCAGCCGAACGGCATTTATCGAAATACAGCGTCCTCGCGCAGACGCGATCGCCCGCATTGGATGGCGCAAGCTGGCTGCCGGACTCAGCTCCAACGTCGCCGAGCTGGAGGCCAACTACATTCGGCGGACGGATGCCGAAATCCTTCTCCACGGTAAGTAGTTCACGATGAATTCCGCCCCTCACGTTCGCCCGGCGGTTGAGGCGGATCTCCCGCGAATCCTTGAAATTGAGCGCGAGTCGCAAGCCGCCGCGCACTTTGCAGAAGCCGACTATCGGCAAGCCTTAGCGTCCTACTCGGACGAGTCTGCGGCGCACAGGATCGTGCTTGTTGCGGAAGCCTCTGGATTCTCGCAAGGATTCCTGGTCGCGCGGCTTCTTCACAAAGAATGGGAGATTGAAAACGTTGCCGTCGCAAAAGCCGCGCGCAGACTGGGATTTGGGGCGAGCCTGGTGAAGGCGCTCTTGCAATCCCGCGTGCGTTCTTTAAGTGGAATAGAAGGCGACAACTTGAAAGCGGAAGCGGTCTTCCTGGAAGTGCGCGAATCGAATCGACCTGCCCGCGAACTGTACGAAAAGATCGGCTTCGCTATCACCGGACGTCGCACCGCATATTATCGCAATCCTGATGAGAACGCGATCCTGTATCGCTATTTATTTCAATAAGATACAGAACGATTCAGAATTATCCCAAGATACTCACAGGCGTGTAAATTCTGGCGTTGCTGAGGGCTTGACGGCTGTGTTACGTTTATCTGGCTTTAACAATCCGGTTAGGAGGTTTGCTGGATGGAATCTCCGCACGAGTCGTTGATGATAGGTCAAGAGGTTTTTCAAAAGCTCGCCATGGAACACACTCAGTACTCTCACAGGCTCGACCAACTCACAGAAAAGCGTTTCTTGACGGACGACGAGAAATTGGAAGAAGTCCGACTCAAGAAACTTAAACTGCGGCTCAAGGACCAGATGGAAAGCATTGAGCGGCAATATCGCGTCCAACAAAATCATGTAGCCTAGCGTTCCGATTCGGAATCGGGCCGCGTAGCATTCCTGTTTGAATTCGTGCACGACAAGGCGTCGGAAGCGGCGCCTTTTTCTTTTTGGCGCTTTTGGTTCCCCAGCATATATTTCTCGTTGTCCGCGCGTGCTGACGCGGGCGCTGCTCTATAATTTTGTTACTCCCCTATGATTTCTGACGGCTACTATTACGGCGCGGGTTTTGGCGTAGCGGCGCTCATTCTGGCCTGGCTTGCAAGCCCGGCGTGGGCCATCCCAGCCATTCTCTTAGCATGTTTTTTTCTATGGTTCTTCCGCGATCCCGAACGTGAGATTCCAACCGCCGCTGGTGCCGTGGTTTCTCCAGGGGATGGCAAGGTTACGGATGTTTCGCAGATCCTCGTCAACGGCTCCAGAAAGCTTCGCATCAGCATTTTTCTAAGTGTGTTCGATGTCCACGTAAACCGCTCCCCGATTGCCGGCGTCATTCGCGACACACGTTATCAGCGCGGAAAATTCCTGAATGCCATGAGCGCTGAATCTGCCGCCGAGAACGAGCAAAACATTGTCACCGTGGAAGCCGAAGGTCACACCGTCGTCTTTAAGCAGATCGCAGGTCTTCTGGCCCGACGTATCGTCTTTACGAAAAAAGTGGGAGACCGCGTGGAGCGTGGGGAGCGAGTCGGGTTGATCAAGTTCGGTTCCCGCGTGGATGTAGTGCTGGATGCCGCCGCAACCCCGCAGGTAAAGATTGGTGACCGCGTACGCGGCGGAGCCAGCATCGTCGCCATCGTGGCTGGTATGGGCGAGTTGGCAGTCGCCGGGGCTGTAGCGGCAATCAGGGGGCGCTCATGAAGTTCCCACATCCCATGCGTCGTCGCGAAGATCGCGCCGAACGCCGCCTGCGCCGGGGGATGTACATCCTGCCATCACTGTTTACGTGCGCGAATATTGCGGCTGGCTACTATGCCATTGTGCAAACTACCCAAGGTAGTCCGTCGGCTCCTGAGCATTTCAACCTGGCCGCGAAAGCGATTGGCTTTGCAGTCATGTTCGACTCTTTGGATGGCGCGGTAGCGCGTGCGACGAATACCAGCAGCGATTTTGGGCGCGAGTTGGACTCCCTTGCCGACGTAATTACCTTTGGCGTTGCGCCCGCCACGCTGGCTTTTTTCTGGGGCTTCCATTTTTTACCCGCAATGGCGTTTCCGTTGCTGCGGTCTCGCTTAGTCGCCATCGGCATGGTCGCCAGCTTCCTGTTCTTGATTGCAGGAGCGAGCCGGTTGGCGCGTTTCAATATCCAGATGAATCCCGAGCCCTCCAACCCCGGACGCCCGGGCAAGAAGTACTTTGTTGGCATGCCGATTCCTGCCGCCGCCGGAGTGCTCGCCGCCGTGGTCCATTTCACAGCGGGTGCCCCGGTCCAGACCTGGTGGAAATCCATAGTTTGGTGTTCGCTTATGGTGACGTGCTCACTCCTGATGGTGAGCACCTGGCGTTTCTTCAGCACCAAGGGAATCAAGGTTCGCAGCCGCCATCCCTTCTGGGTCGTGGTTGTGGTAGCGGTCATAATCGCGCTGGCCTGGGAACTTTCACGACCCTTCTTGCTGGTGCTGGCGCTAACCTACATGTTTTCTGGGATCCTTTGGCGACTGCAATGGATCTTCCGTCGACGCGGTGGCCCGCAGCCCCCGTTCAAAGAGGCGTCGAAGCCCTCATGAGCATGCAGAAAAAGCCCAATGGCGTCACCCGCCCAGCCGACGGCTTTTTCCGGCTCGCCCTGGTGGGAGGCGGCACGCTCAAAGGCAAAGAAGTTGCCGAGGTGCTCGACGAGCGCAAGTTTCCTTCCATCGACGTCAAGCTGCTGGACGACGATGACGATTCGGTTGGCCAACTGGAAGCTGTGGGCGATGAGATTACATTTATCCAGAGCGTGGGTAGCGATCAGTTTGAGCATCTCGACTTCGCACTTTTTGCCGGCGACCCCGCGACCACTCGCAAAACCTGGGCGGCTGCTCGTGATGCCGGCGTTTCGATTCTGGATCTCTCCTATGCGTTGGACGATGAGCCAGGGACGCGAGTTCGGTCGCCTTGGATAGAAAAGCAATTGGGCCAGGATCTTCAACTGGAGTTGCAGCCTGGACCTGCTGTGGTCGTAGCCCATCCGGCTGCGGTAGTGCTGGCGCTACTGGTGCTCAGAGGCCAGAAAGCCGGTTCAATCCGCAACGCGGTAGCGACGGTGTTTGAGCCTGTTTCCGAGCGCGGACTCAAAGGCGTCAACGAGCTGCAGGTGCAATCGTTGAATTTGCTTTCATTCCAGGAACTGCCTCGCGAAGTTTTCGATGCGCAAGTTGGATTCAATCTGCTCCGACGCTACGGCGGAAAATCCGTTACGTCGTTGGAAAACATCGAACAGCGTATCGCCAGGCACTACCGCCGCATCGCCGGAGACAATGCCCCGATGCTGTCGCTTGCCTTGTTGCAGGCCCCCGTCTTCCACGGACACTCTCTATTACTCTTTCTGGAAACGGAAGAGCCCATCGCACTCGGAGATATGGTTCAAGCGTTGCAGGGTGACCACGTAACCATCATGCGCACCGCCGAAGAGCCTCCCACCACAGTCGCCGCTGCCGGACAAGATGACATTCTGGTTTCCGTAGCGCGCGATGCCAGCAATCCCAAAGGCGTGTGGATTTGGGCCGCGGCAGACAACCTGCGCGTTTCTGCGCGGACCGCCGTGGAACTGGCAGAGAGCATTGCTGCATCCCGACCCAAGGGGCCTGTGCAATGAAGAGTCTCCGCAAGCCGCAAAATGTTTGTGGAGCACTGCTTCTCGCACTCTTGTCCCTGAGCGTTACCAGTTGCGGCTACCACACCGCCGGAAAATTCAACACCCTCCCCGACCATGTAAAAACAATTGCCATCCCCGCGTTTGTCAACGAAACTCAAACATACAAGATCGACCAAATGCTTACGGGCGCTGTAGTGCGCGAGTTCACCACGCGAGCCAACTACCGCATCGTGTCGAATGCCGACACCGGCGCCGACGCTATTTTGCGCGGCGTAGTACTTTCAGCAACCACAGCGCCTTCGAACTATGATTCCACAACTGGAAAAGTTGCGACCGTGCTGGTAACGGTAAATATGAAAGTAGCTCTCACCGACCGCGACGGCAAGGTGCTCTTCGAGAACGAAGCCTATCAATTCCGCGAGCAGTACCAGATTTCGCAAGGCCTCTCCAGCTTTTTCCAGGAAGACTCTCCAGCCTTGGAACGCCTTTCGCGAGATTTTGCCCACACTCTAGTGTCCAATATCCTGGAGGATTTTTAGTGCGATCATTTGCGCAAATGGAACGTTTTGTCGCCGAAGTTGAAAAAGGGAAGTTGCGTCCCGTCTACGTCTTCGTCGGCGATGAGGCGTTCTTCCGCCGCCGTTGTCGCGAGGCCATCCTGCAGCATCTCGTCCCCCTCGACATGCGGGATTTTAGCCTCTACGACCTCGATCTGGCCGACACCGACCTCGTCGAAGTTCTCGACCGCGCGCGCACACCTTCGCTGATGGCTCCGTTCCAGGTATTTTTCGTTCGCGGCGTCAAGGCCCTCTTCGGACGCGGCTCCAACGAAGAAAAGCTTGCCGCAATCGAAAGCTACACGAAGAATCCGAACCCAGACGCGGTACTGATTTTCATCGCCGATCACATTTCCATCCCCGCCGACGTTCGTAAAATGGAAATGACCGACAAGGACCGCTACGAACGCATTCGCGAAGCTATGGGCCCCTTCTGTGGAATCGTCGAGCTCGCCCGGGTGGAAGAGAGTGAAGCCGTCCGCTGGATCGGAGAATACTGTCTCACCCGTGACGTAAAGATGGACGCCGACGCCGCCCGCGAACTCGTCGACGCCCTCGGCGGCGACCTGATGATGGTCTCCAACGAACTTGAAAAACTGATACTTTACGTCGGCGACAAAAAAAAGATTACGCTGGGCGACGTTGAAACTATGGTTCTAGCGGCGAAACAGAGCTCGCTGTACGAACTCACCGACGCCATCTCCGCCAAAGACCGCGCGAAAGCCCTCATGGTCCTGGATGCCCTGCTCAGCACGGCCGAAGGCGACGAAGCCGCCATCGGACATCTCTACATGCTGGCCAAAACTTTTCGCCAGATGTTGGTCATTCTGGAGCGCAACGTTCGCGACCAGCGTATGCTGTGGGCCGCTCTGTGGCAGGGTTTCCGCGTCCCTCCCTTCGCCGCGGAAGATATCATCGAACAAGCGCGCCGGTACAAATCGAAACGCGAACTCACCAAGGGAATCCGTTTAATCGCGAAGGCGGACCTGGCTTTGCGCTCAAATCCCGTAAGCCGTCGCATGGTGCTGGAAAAGCTTGTTCTGGATTTAACCGCTGCCCCGCAAGCAGAAGTCGGATGGCAACAGGAAGAGTTGCTGGTCTAACCAGCGCTCTAAGGAACATCTGAATAAGTGTTGTTCGGGTAGTGCGGCGCTTTAGCGCCGCAACAAACCTGGCCAAAATCACCGGCTTTAGCCACCGAGTTAATAGCTGGCGGGACTTATGCAGAGCTTCTCTAGCCGAATAAAAACGTCCTGTCGGTGAACCGTCTAGCGCCGTTACTGACCCTTGACCTCAGTCTGCTGGCTCGCCACGCAAAGCCACTTCCCACCAGACGCTCTCACCCAAGTGTCCGTCCAGTGTTCGCGGCGATCTATCTTTGTGCCGTCACCGTCCACGCCCTTGCCCTCCCAAGTTCCGGTCGCAATCGCGGCAGTTCCGTGTACCGTCACCTTCACGCTGCTAATTTCGTTGTGCTCCCACTTGCCACCCTTCAAATTTGAAAGAAGTGCGTTCTTCCCGGAAATGTTGCCATCGGTGTCGGTATTCACGAAGTCATCAGTCAGCAGCGGAGCGACAGTCTTCGATTCGCCCGTCTTTCTACGCTTCCGCCCATTTGAATTCCAGCGCAGTAACAGTTTTCTGAACTTTTTCCTTTACGCTGATCCCAGGCTCGGACTGGGCGGGCAGAAGGCACGGTAAGCACGTCAAACATACAGCCACAATAGCCATCTGGAAAATACGCCTCATAGTGAGTCCCTCGGTTACTCTTCGACTCTACTGCACTTTCTTCAACACCACGGCCGCCATTTCATCCGCGCCAATCGCGCCTTCAAATTTCCGCAAGTCAGCCATGCGTTCCGGTCCGATCTGTACGTCGCGCCGCGTGTACTCGCGGGAATAGAGCAGCTTCGAGCCATTCACCTCAATCTTGCTCTGGTAACTTGCAAACCCAACGTCGATCTTCGTAGACTCCGGAATGTCATCCACCGCGTAACCGGGTGGTAGTTCTATTTCGTAAACATCGGTTTCTTTCGACGTGCCATCAAATACCACCGGATATTTCCGCGGCTTGCGGTGATCAAGGTCGAAACTCTTCTCGCCCATCACACGCGGGCGCACCAGCATCAAAGGGCCGCGAACCTGCCCGTAGTCGGGAGCCGAGAATCTCAAGTTCAGGAGCACGTCTTTCTGAATATTGTCTAATTGCTGAATGTTGGCGTGCTCCAGCGTAAAGCCCTTGAGCGAGCGCCCCAGCGTATGTTCGAAGTGTTCGGTACGCTGCTTTTCGTTGGCATGAAGGAGGGATATACGACTGTCGAAGGCATGCTCGCCGCTCAAAGCCTCATCTACTTCTCCTGTAAGCACTCCGTCCTGGGCTAGTGTGAAACGTCCCGTGCGGGTCAGCAAATTTGTCTCCGGCGGGAGCAGTGCCGTGTGGATCATCTCTCCGCCAGTGTCCGTCACCAGAAGTGCGTACGTGTCTTGCAGGGCGGAACGCAAATATCCCACCGGCGTGTAGGTATCGGTCGGGTCAAAGATCAGATATTGCTTGCCCGATTTTGCGGTTACGACACTGTGATAATTCGCCGCATGGGTGCCGTTCGGTAGTTCAATGGCCAGGATAGCGTGATCGAACCACATCGCAGGCATCCCCGACTGGACGATGCCTCGATGCGTGTCAATCAGCACATATTCAGAGCGGATGCCAGCCTCCTGTAGCATGCTGCTGAGCAAGGTGGCTTTATCTTTGCAATCTCCGTAACGATAATGGAACACATCGCTGGCGGGGTGCGGCTGGAATCCTCCTATGCCGATCTCGATTCCTACGTAACGAATTTCAGTCTGCATAAAAGAGGCGACCGCTCGAAGTTTGCCGTCAAAATCCTCCTTGCCGGCTGTAATTTGGCGAACTCTCTCTGAAATTTCTAAACTCGGTGTTCGGCGTCCGAAGGTAAGCCCGGAATACCAGCGACCCAGCCCCTGCCACGATCCAGAATTTGTGCTGTTTTCGCCGGGGACAAAGAACGCCATCACCATGCGCGCGGACAGGGCCGCAAAAGATGGCATTCTGGGCTCATGCTCCAAGGCAGGGAGGGCGCGCTTCGTCCATTGCCAACGATTTAGGCCAAGCGCAACCGGTTCCACCGCAGCCGTGTTGGCCCACGCAACTTCATACTCCCAGCTTTGCGGCATCTGCACGCCAAACTTGTTCTCCAGAACAGGAATATCTTCTTGCAGCACCCAGTGCGACTGATTGTCCCAGGCGTGACGACGAACTTCGTACTCCAGGGCAATTACGGAACCTGGCTCGGAGGCCGGTGCGTGCAAGGTTCGGTATCGGACATCTTCATAGAACATTCCTGTGTAAGGGTTTTGCTCTTCGAAGTCCTTTTCTTTCATCTCGTATTCGCGTCCTGTTTTGTCGACCGCCCAAGCATGTAGCGAAATAAGCTTTTCCTGGTGGCCCAGATAGACCGAGAGGTCGCCTTTTCTGCGGCCGTCGGGACGCAGAATCTTCACCACACGTCGATAGTGCTCCACGTACTCGCCCGGCCCCGTCACCGTATCAGACTCGTCGACTAGCAGTGCGACCGCGTTGGTATCCGGCGGATAGCCGGGAAGCTTCTGGCTGGCCGCCTGATGCACCCAATCTGGAACGGAGACTGCCTGCATCGTGGAGCCGAGAAGCAAGAAACACCAGCCAACCAGTACTTTAGTTGCCTTGCGCATGCGCGGGCACCTTCAGGAGTGCAGGTTGGTCGTCTCCGGCCTTCATCTTGTCGTAGAACTCTTTCAGTCCCTTGTATTCCGTCACCGGGAACATCATCCCGTTAATCGCCATGTCGCGGCGAGAGAAAATCGCACTGGGCGATTCCATCTTCTGCGTCGTTTTGTAGATGGCGAAATCGAGCTTGACCACATCATCGTGCGGCAGGTCCTCCATCTCTGCGCCGGGTGGCAACGCAATGTGGACCTCGTCAATTTCACGATATGGATAAGCCAAATACACAGGATTTGCCCGTTTTGCAGAAGGGAACTTAGGCTTCTCGTTGACCTGAAAAAAATGGATGGGTACCATCCAACGCTTGCCTGCGCTGGTGGCCAGCGGGCCGCTTACCTTGAATTCAGCCGCAAAGGCCGATTCCGTATCGTCCCACTTAGGGAACTTGGTCAACCCAATTTCGCTGCCCACTGGCAGCCATTTCTTGACCTCGTCCTCCAGGTCTTTCTTGCGGCCTTCGGCGTCCGTTAGTCCAGCGGTGCGGCGACGGCTCAAAGCTTCCAGACCAAGCCAGCCCACCGTCACTGTGCCTTCGTACTTGCCATCCTGCGTCAGCTTGATGCGCGCAACCCGCTGCGTCATCGCTTCGTTGTAGTTGGAGATTGGCGCCTCACCAAATTCCGCACCCTTCTCAGCGCTTTGGCGCATTCCCTGGTTTCCGGCAGAGCGCCAATTCAACATGCCGTAAGGACAATACTTGGTTCCGGGGTCCAGAAAAACTTCCTTGCCGTTCAACTGCACAATGGCCACCTCAGCGTCGAATTGCGAGGTGCTGAGATAGTGGGACTGGAAAAAGTTTTCCGAGCGGTCCGGCACCCACATCAGCCACGCCGGAATATCCGCTTCTCGCACCAGAGCTACAAAAAGACGGTTGAGATCGTCGTGGTAGCCGCTG
>JAYVEP010000024.1:0-6548 GCA_043749225.1 Acidobacteriaceae bacterium | reverse complement strand
TATCTCTACAGCGGCGTAACCACCGTCCGCAGCACGGGCGACATGCTGGAAGCCGTTAAAAAGATGGGCGTTAGCACCGCTGACGGCGAAATTCTAGGAGCGCAACTCCAAACCTGTGGCCCGCTCTTCACGGCCAAAGGCGGACACGGCACCGAATACTTCAAATTCCTGCCGGAAAACGTGCGCGACTCTCTGTTGAAGGAATTCAACCGCATCCCCACGACCGCCGAAGAAGCTCGTCAGCAAGTGGATGGAGTCAAGAGCGCTGGCGCCGACTGCATCAAAGCCATTCTCGAATCAGGAGTTGCTGGTCACGTCTTCAACCACCTCGACACAGGATTGTTCAACGCCGTTGCCGCTGAAGCACACGCGCAGAGTTTGCCGCTCGCCGTTCACACGGGTGAAGCCAGCGACGTCACGGAAGCGGTGCAAGCCAAGGCGGATTCCATCGAACACGGCTCCTTCCGCGACGCCATCCCCGATAGCACCTTCGACCAGATGGCCCACCAGGGCACGTTCTACGACCCCACACTCAGTGTAGGAGAAGCGTTCAACGACTTCGCTGCAGGGAAGGGTGACCTGCTCAAGCGGTCTCTCGTGCGACAGGTGAGCCCGGACGAACTGATCAAAGGTACGGAAGAAGCGCTAACCTCCAAAGACATGGAGGAGATGCGCCACGGCTTTGGCAGCTACACAATGAACATGCCGATTGCCATCGACAACCTGAAGCGCGCCTACGCCCACGGCGTTACGCTCGTGACAGGCAGCGATGCTGGCAACTACCTGGTTCTTCACGGACCCACCGTCCAGCACGAGATGGCGCTCTGGGTGAAGGCGGGAATCCCGCCAGCGGTCGCCCTGCAAGCCGCGACCTACAACGCCGCGCGATTGCTGAAGGCTGACAATCACATCGGAAGCATCCGCGTCGGCAACGATGCCGATCTGCTGATCGTCGATGGCAACCCACTGGAAGACATTAGCGTGACGGAGCGAATTTCGACGGTGATTCTAAAGGGCGAAACAATCAACCGCCCCGAGTTGATCAACCATCACTAGCGCGCCGAGCCTAGCGGAAAACAGGTAGCGACAGGCGCCTCGCCTGTCTGGTTTGGGCGAAGTCTGGTTGTCGCCGAAAGTCCGTCGCACCCTCGGCGAAAACCCTTCGGGCTGCGTCCGATGCCGCAGGCGAGGGTGCCTGGGCCTACGCAGGCGGAATCCACGCCACTACCTCAAAACCCTCTCCACCGGTGCTAAACTGCTCTCGTGCGCGTCCTTGGAATTGATTGCGGCTCTCAACACACCGGCTACGGAGTCGTCGAACTCGACTCTGCCGGCAAGCTGCGTTGTATCGCCGTGGGAGCCATCCACGCCAAGTCCGGACTCGCGATGGCCGATAAGCTCAACAAAATCTTTCAGGGTCTTCAGCAAGTCATTGAAAAAGAACGTCCTGACGAAGTAGCGATTGAAGATATCTTCTTCGCTGTGAACGTAAAATCCGCACTCAAACTAGGGCATGTCCGTGGCGTGGCGATGCTGGCCGCCTCCAGCGCCGGACTTACAGTTGCCGAATATTCGCCACTATCGATCAAGTCCGCGGTGGTCGGCTACGGGCGTGCGGAGAAGCAGCAAGTCCAGCACATGATAACCCTGCTCCTGAACCTGGATGCCCCGCCAGAGTCACCAGACGCCGCTGACGCGCTTGCCATCGCAATCTGTCACTTGCACACGTCGGCTTCGCACCGACGCCAGCAAGCCGTCCCTGCGGGTCGCTAACGAGAGATTGAGAAAAGTATGCCGTTTCGACGCCTTCCCGCCCACGCCATTCTTGCAGCGCTGATTCTTTTAGTCAGTGCCGGTAGTTGGGCACAGAGTCAGAACGCTTCCTCGATCATCGTCCCCTTCGTTCCGAACGTCACCTTCACGATGGACTTTCCCATTTCGGCACCAGCGCACTACTCGCTGCGCGTCACGCAGGATGGCAAGGCCAACTACGAATCCATGGGCAAGCTCACGCCCGAGGCTGACGGCGATCCTTTCTCGTACGACTTCACCATGTCCGAAGCCAACCGCGCCCGCATCTTCGAACTCGCCGCGCAGGCCAAATTCTTCGAGGGCAATGTCGACTACAAGAAGGGCCATCTGGCGAATACCGGGAAGAAGGTTCTGGCGTATCAGGATGGCCAGGTTCAGCACGAGGCGGCCTACAACTACTCGACGGATTCAGCGATTCAGCAACTGACGAAGATTTTTCAAAACATTTCCGCGACGCTGGAGTTTGCGAGGCGGCTGCAATACTTCCACCACTACCAGCGGCTCGCCTTGGAAGAAGATCTCAAGCGCATGGAAGAGATGGCCAAGAGCAATAGTCTGGATGAGATTCAGGCGGTTGCGCCGGTGCTGCGGGAAATCGCCGACGACAAAGCAACCTTGAACGTGACGCGATCCCGTGCGGTCCGTCTGCTGGCAAAGTGAAGCTTGGTGTAGTGAATATCCGTATTTAGTTTGTCATTCCGAGCGCAGCGAGGAATCCCTTTCGCTACGACGCTCTCGCGGGCTGGAACTCTCGACCGAAGTCTCGACTCAGGTCACGCCAGCCCGGATTCACCGATGAGATGAGCGCGACCTTTTTGGACCGTCGCCACCCTTTTATGACCTTCTCCCGGGCAATCGCGGTGTTAATGTATTGGAATTTCTCGAAGTAGAGCAGGCGGGTCACGTTATATCGGGCCGTAAACTCTGATCCTGCGCCACCTTTGTGCTCTTCCATTCGTCGGGAATACTGTTCGTGACGCCGGTGTAGAGAGTGCCGGACTCGCTGCCTAGGATGTAGACGTAGTAGCGTTTTTCGGAGTGCATCGGAGTGTTCTGATCGTAGTGGGTTTGTGCGTGTGGGCAAGTCTACTTTTGGCGAGTGTACGGATTGGGATTGGGTGCGGGCGAGAGTCTTGCCGCGAAAGGGATTCCTCGCTGCTCTCGGAATGACAAGGCAGAGGGTGTGGGTCGTAGTTGATAGTTGATAGTTGATAATCGTATATCGAACAGCGTCTTACTTCTTTCTCTCCGCTGGATTCTCCTGCGTCTTCTCGCGAAACCCGCTCTTCATCCCTGACGCCATACCTACCGCGCCTTCGCCGAATTTGTCGCGCAGCTTGTCGGCCGTCGAGAGTGCTTGCTTCCACTTATCGTGCTTCGTGTGGTCGAGCAGGTTCATCTGGCCTTCGCCTTCTTCGAACGATGACGTTTGCACGCCCAGCAAGCGTATCTTCGTGCCGCGCTTCCAGTTCTTGCGGAAGAGCGTGCGAATGGCTTCGTAGATTTCGTTATCGATTTGTGTCGGCGCGGCCAGAGTGTGCGCTCGCGTGATGGTGTTGAATCCGGAATCTCGAAGTTTGAGTTGCACCGTGCGCGCGTAAAGTCCATGCTCGCGCAGCCGCCGACAGACCATCTCCGACAGCTTCATCAACGTCGCTTCGAGCTGTTCTGGATTCACGGTGTCTTCGTCGTAGGTGTGTTCGTGGCTGATCGATTTCGGATCAACTTCTTCGCCGACGCTGGTGTCGAACCATCCGCCAGCATCTTCGCCGCGAGCTTTGCCCGCCAGCGCCAATCCCCATTTTCCAAATCGTTCTTCGAGGAAGCGCTCGTCCAATTTCGCCAGATCGCCCACGCACTCAATGCCCAGCGCGTGCAGATTCTTCTCCATCACTTTGCCCACGCCGGGAATCGCCCCCACTTTCAGCGGGGCGAGCAGGGAAGATTCCATTCCAGGAACGACCAGCAGCACCCCATTCGGCTTGGCCTGCGCCGACGCCACCTTCGCCACCAGCCGCGAGGTTCCAATTCCAACCGAGCAGTTCAGTTGTGTCTGGTCTTTCATCGCAGCGTGGAGCGTGTGTGCGGCCTTTAGCGGCGGCCCATGCAGGCGCTCGGTCCCAGTCAGGTCGAGATAGGCCTCGTCGATGGAAGCCATCTCCACCAGCGGCGAGAAGTTGCGCAGCACGGCGTGAGCGCGCTGGGAATATTCGCGGTAGCGGTCCATGTGTCCGTTGACGAAGATAGCCTGCGGACACAGCTTGGCCGCAGTCCGCAGCGGCATGGCCGAATGCATTCCAAACTTTCGCGCCGCATACGAAGCCGCCGAAACCACGCCCCGCTCGTCGCGCTGTCCGCCTACGACGACGGGCTTGCCCTTGAGGGAAGGGTCGTAGAGTTCTTCGACCGAGACGAAGAAGGCGTCCATGTCGACGTGGAAGATGGTGCGGGGCGGGGTTTGGTTCTCGTGCATTTCAAAATCGCTGGCGAATGATTGGCGAAAGTATAGCAGAGATGGGAATGCGCTTCTCGGAAGTCGGTGATGCACATTTCGGCCCCTTCGATTTCAACAGGGGGAGGCGATGTTGAGGGCCTCGGCGGGCAATTCTAGTGAACCTGCTCATTCCATTTTACGTCTGGTCCAAATTGCAACCAGATCAGAGTTTCCCTCCCCGGAGTCGGAATGCTATACATAGGTCTCCGCTCAATTGCCGATGGCAGATCGAAGCTGCGCTTTACCTGGATCTGGTTCCCTAAATGAATTAAGAGTTGATCTGCGGCTTTGTCATCTCTGGCAGCGTGTAGCACGATCATGCCTGGAATCATTCCGTTGGTTGCTTGCTCTTCGACATCGGGATCAATTCTGGAATCCATCGGGCCAAACGTAAAACAGCCGGAGACAGAGTTGCTGAACTGACCTACCATACTTGCCATTGAACCGCCGCCAGTCGGTTCGGAGAGCAAGATGACACAGGGTCTCCCATTCTGAGCATGCCTGTAAGTATTGAAGGCCTCCAGCAAGTAAATCGTGTTTGGAAAGACGGGGTCGGTTGTGACCATGCTGTGTTTTCGTATCTCCAGTTCTTTTGCCAAGTCTGTTCTTTTCTTGAAGAGTAGGTTGGTCGCGTTAACCAATGATTGGTGATCGTTGTATACCGTCAGGACAAGAAATACTGCACAGGATATAAGAACCAGCCCAATCATGCCCACCGCCAAGAATTCGCCTGCCAGAATTGAACCGCGCAACGTTTGGGAGAACGGTTGGGATGTGCTAGTTTTCCTCAGTGCATACCATTTTGCGGCGACACTCGCTATCCATCCAATCGCACTGAGTGCCACGGTCCACACGATGAAGCCGAGTGTCGTGGTTCCGGTCGCCTTGACCATGTCCTCCCAGGTTCTACCGAGCAAATTCCACAAATGGTGAAGCCACATGGCGTCCTTTTTCTCCCCTCCCTGCCTTCGCTGGCATTGAACTCAATTGTTCAAGGGGCGGGTGGAGCACCCTTTGATCTTTGATCACGTTGGATTCACCGCACCCGCGCGACTCTGAATTTCAGCAAACTTTGGAGTTGGTACAAGTGCCCCTCGAAATGCGTCCGAGATCGCTTTCAATGGTCGATAGAGACGATTCAACCTGACTCAAATCAGTCTTTTCCTGGGCTGCCACCGGTACAGGCCGCATCCACGGATTCAAGGCGATCACCCAGAGAGCAATGGCGATAGCAGCTAGAAGATTTTTCGTTAGTTTATCGATATTCATTTCTTTCCTCCGGTCTTGGTTGTTAAGGGGCAGGGAAGCCCAGCCCCTTTTCATTGGTATCAAAACACACGAGGTGCGCAATAGGAAGTGTCATTCTGCGCACCGAAGAATCCCCAGGCGGGTGGCCTAGGCTTTCGGCTTTGCTTTCTTCCCATAACGTAACATTAGGTGTCCGTCCTTGCGGTTTTTGCAAGGGCGGGAGTGAATGCAATCGACCCCGCTGCTCTTCCGGTTTTGCCTCCCCATCGCAAGTTGCTGGCACGAAAGGCACATACTCCATACTCCAAAAGTAGTCTTGCCCACGCTGAAACCTCGGCGTAGCATTGGGAATTAGATGCCTATGACCAGCCGTGATCCTCGACTTCAGCTGCTGCGTTCCGCTCCCTTGGACTCATGGATTGCTCTATCCGAGGCTGAGAGCAGGATTGTTGCGGTTGGTGCGACCTACGCTGAGGCTGTCGAGAACAGCGAAACTGCGGGGGTTTCGGACCCGCTCCTGATCAAGACTCCCAAGGCGTGGATGACTGTCTCTGTGTGAGCTTGAAATTTCATACAAGGAATATCCGGATAACAATGGCGGCTTTTTCTATGCCGCCGTTCTTCCGGTTAGTATTGCTCTCCCAGCCTTAAATTCACCCCGCTCCAAACGCTTTGAAGCTTACATCGACTGGGACGGATGCCTTTTACTTTGGGGAGCAAGTATTTAGGCCGGGCCAGACGAAGGGCGAAGCCGTAACCAGATTCTAGTTCACAGCCGCAGAGCGCGCCGCGGGCATGCTGGCCATAGCGGCGGATTGTTCGTAGTGCGTGCGTTTGGCGGAATACATTTTGCGGTCGGCTTGTGCCAGCAGTTGTTCCGCGTCGGCGCCATCTTCTGGAAAGAGGGCGATGCCCACGCTCAGGGAAATTTGTTCGCGGCCGCAAACTACCTGACCCGCCTGCACAGCGATGGCGTTCATCAAAATGGTTTTTT
>JAYVEP010000023.1:0-6550 GCA_043749225.1 Acidobacteriaceae bacterium | reverse complement strand
CGGAACCGTTGCGGTTCTCTGCAAGAAAGCTAAACATCCTGCCCCGATAAAGAGGAGCCAGGGCTTGAATGATGTGATCCCGGCTCATGACCGATTTGTGATACGAGGCTGCGAATTCGTAGACAGTTTTCACCCATAGTTCCGCTGGATAACGAAAATCGTCTTCGCTCATGCCGGCGATTTGCTGGAGCTCGGCCAACGTCGATGGCGAAAGAATTGATCGAAAGACGGGTTCCAGTTCGGCAACGCCTGCCCGAAACGCGTCCCTCAGTCGTTTCCGATTTACTCGAACCGGCTCTAACGCAACTTCAGATTCAGGACCCACCGTGGGTACTGGCTGCGAATTGGCGCTGGCGCTCCAGACCGCGAAGTTAGGTTGCAGTGACCAGAACAGAGCACCGACGGTGTGTCGGAGAGCTGGAACTAAATCGTTCGACCCTCGATCCATGGGAGCCTTAGTTCCCAGGAAAGACTGGTGCAGTCTGTAGCCTCCGGTCATGGCGGCAATGGTGAGGTGGAGTTCGGGACCCGACCGAGCCATCTCGTGGCTCCAGATGTCCCGGTTCACGAAGTCGCTTCCGAGGCGGCCAGAAAAGCCAAATTCCGATGCGTAGGGTTCGCGAATTCTGCAGCCGTAAAGAGTTCGCGTCATCGGGTAGATAACATTTCTCATGAGAAGACCTTCGAACTTGTGCCTGCGATAGAGTGGCAAGACCAAGTCAAAATTCTGGTTGTAAATCGGGCGGAGCAATCGCCAAATCCAGTCGGGCTCGATATTCACCGATTCGGGCGAAATCACGGCACACGCCTTAGCACGAAGCAGCTCAGAGGACGCCAAGATCGTACGCAACGCACTGCCCGACGGGCCGTTCCCGTAGTTCGTGCTGATGGAGTGCAGAGTCCGCAGAGTCCGCAAGTTGCCAGCAGGCCGCGCGTCGTCGATCGACACCTGAGTCACAAGATCAGGAGTTCCGTCCCTCGATCCGCCATCTGCGTTGATAATGGCAGCCCGCTCTCGCGGAAAATATGTGAGAATGCCGGACTGGATGGCCTTTACGACGGGACCAACAGTCTTGGCATTGTTATGAGTAGCCAAGCCCACCAGGATGTCTACTTCGCCTATGCTGATCAGTTGGCGGAGAAAATCATCTCTGAGCACGCTTTCCTCTGCCAATTCGGCCTCCGCGCGCCGTCTGTGAAGTCTTACAGGGTGCCTTTCGCATAGGCTTCGTAAGATTTCCAGGTTGACACGCTATCCACAACTCTTCAGATCCGCCGCAGCCGAAACCAGTAAAACTGATAGGGCCCCATCGTTAAAAGATAAGGCAAGTCTCCCACACGGGGGAAAATATTCCGGCCAAACATCTCAATCAATATGTTCCCTCTATATTGGCGTAAATCGAGTTCCACAGCCTGAGCGGCACCCGACAGATTATTGACAACCAGGATCGTCTCCTTTCCCAACTGCCGCACGTAGGCCAAGATTCGGTGGTTGGCAGGATAGAGAAACTCGATCGTTCCTGAACCAAACACCGGGGTGGACTGTCGCACACTTACTATATGTTGCATCCACGAAAGCAGCGAGTGTTCGCTCCGCTTTTGGGCCAAGACGTTAACCGCCGGATAGCCATAGACAGGGTGCACAATGAGCGGCGACGACAGTCTCTCGGGATCGGCCACAGAAAAGCCGCCGTTCCAGCCTCCGGTCCACTGCATCGGAGTCCTTACCCCATTGCGGTCGCCGAGATCGATATTATCGCCCATGCCGATTTCATCGCCGTAGTAGATGATCGGGGTACCGGGCAAGGACAGGAGCATGCCATTCATTAATTCAATGCGTCTGCGGTCGTTGTCCAACAGCGGAGCAAGCCGACGCCGAATGCCGACATTCAAGCGCATGCTTTTTTCTTGGGCATACATGTCATACATATAGTCGCGTTCCGCGTCCGTGACCATCTCCAGCGTCAACTCATCATGGTTGCGGAGGAACATACACCACTGGCACCCAATGGGGATATCCGGGGTCTGCTGCAGAATTTCAGTGATGGGCTTGCGGTCTTCCAACTTCAATCCCATGAACATTCTTGGCATCAGGGGAAAATGGAACGCCATGTGAAATTCATCGCCATCACCAAAATATTGGCGGAGATCCGTCGGCCACTGGTTCGCTTCCGCCAGCAACATTCTTCCAGGAAACTGTTCATCGAGTTTGCTCCGCAGTTCTTTAAGGATGGCGTGCGTCTCCGGTAAGTTCTCGCAGTTCGTCCCTTCGCGTTCTACGAGATACGGGACAGCATCCAGCCGGAAGCCATCCACTCCCATTTCGAGCCAGAACTTCATCACGTTCCACATCTCGTCCCGAACGGCCGGGTTGTCATAGTTGAGATCGGGTTGGTGACTAAAAAATCGATGCCAGTAGTAGGACTTGGACAAGGGATCCCACGCCCAGTTGGACATTTCCGTATCGACGAAGATAATCCGCGTCCCACTGTACCCTGTGTCGGTGGCACTCCACACGTACCAGTTGCGGCGCGGATTGTCGGGCGAGCTCCGCGATTCTTGAAACCACGGGTGCTGATCCGACGTATGGTTCAGCACCATCTCGATGATGACTCGGATACCGCGTTCGTGCGCTGCCGCCAGGAACGTCTGAAAGTCTTCCAACGTTCCGTATGCTGGATGCACCGATCTGTAGTCCGCGATGTCATAGCCATCGTCCCGCAGAGGGGAAGGGAAAAACGGCATCAACCAAATTGCATTGATTCCTAAGTCTTGCAGGTAGTCCAGCTTCTCTGCAAGTCCTTGAAAATCGCCCACACCATCTCCGTTCTTGTCGTAGAAACTACGTACATGAACCTGGTAGATGACCGCGTCTTTGTACCAAAGCAGATCGTTGTTGAGTGTCAAACGCTCTCCCCGAACCTGTGATTTTCAGCGATCGTACAGCGTCGTAAGCATCTTGAGTCGCTGCGTGATTTCGTTCGTGAGAGCACTCGGCTGGTAGCGCCATTTCCAGTTTCCAGTTACGCTTCCGGGCAGATTCATTCGGGCTTCGCTACCTAATCCCAGGACATCTTGCAATGGGATGATTGCCATATCTGCCACGGACGCTAGTACCGCGCGAATCAGTGCCCAGTTGATCGCCTCGTTCTCAAATCCAAGGTAGGATCGAGCGAACTCACGTTCTTTCTGTACATCTTCCGGCGTCCTTGTGCTGTTGCCTGCACCGGAACTAGTCCACCATGCCACGGTTGTGTCGTTGTCGTGGCCCCCAGTGTAGGCAACGATTTCACGAGGATAGTTGTGGGGCCGGAATGAAGATCCTTGGGGATCGGTTCCGAAGGCGAACTGGAGTAGGCTCATCCCTGGAAAACCAAACTGTTTACGAATCGCTTCCACTTCGCCCGTGATCACGCCGAGGTTTTCCGCCACAATCGGCAGTTCTCCCAGCTCCTCCTGCAAAGCCTGAAAAAACTTGGCTCCCGGTCCCTTGGTCCATTTCCCGCCCACCGCTGTGATTGCATCGACGGGAACTTCCCAGTAGGCTTCAAAGCCCCTGAAGTGGTCGAGCCGCGCAATGTCGAACAGTTGAAACGAAGTGCGAAATCGATCAATCCACCAGCGATAGCCAGAATCAGCCGCCACATCCCAACGATAGACGGGGTTACCCCACAATTGACCGGTCACACTGAAATAATCGGGCGGAACACCGGCGACTGCCGTTGGATGGCCATGCGCGTCCAAACGGAACAAGTCTTGGTGCGCCCAAACATCCGCGCTGTCGTGGGCAACATACATAGGAATATCGCCCATGATGCGGATGTCGAATCGGTGGCAGTGAGTTTTCAGGTTTTCCCATTGCCGAAAAAACTCGAATTGCCAATACTTGCGGACCTGAATCTCTCGGGCCAGCCTCGCGCTCCATTCTTTGAGCGCAGTCGGCGCACGTTGCCGGATTGCCGGTTCCCAATCCGTCCAAACCGCGCCCGCATGAACTTCTTTGCAGACCATGAAAAGAGTGTAGTCGTCCAACCACCAGGCATTCTTCTGGCAAAAGGTTGCAAAGCGCGCTTGCTCTGGATGCGAGCTGACCGCGAAGAATCTGTTGGCCGCTTGGCGCAGCGCAGACAGCTTAAAGTTGATGACAAAACCATAGTCCACCCGGTCCGGCTGGAACGATGGCGCCTCTTCGAGAACCGTCGAAGGTAGGAGATCCTGTTCTCGAAGTGCGTCCATGTCGATGAAGAGTGGATTGCCGGCGAATGCTGAAAAACACTGATAGGGCGAATCGCCGTATCCTGTCGGGCACACCGGAAGGACTTGCCAAAGCTTCTGCCCCGACTCGACCAAGAATTCTACAAATTGGTAAGCCGATGGACCAAGGTCTCCTATCCCGTGCCGACCCGGCAAAGAACTGATATGCAGCAAGATTCCACTACGCCGGGTGAGCTTCACAACTCAACCTTAAGCTGTGAGGCCTCCCAGTGCAAGGAGGGTACATTGAATTCGTTCCGAGTTCGGATCATCCAGCACTCAGGGGGCTCCCTAAAGCGGCGGGACTTCAAGACAGGCGGGCGCAGTAAACCCGCATACTTTAGGTTTCGATGGACGTCCTTGATCCCTTTGTACGGAAGGTTGTCGCTTTGCGTTGAATCTCCTTGTCATGAAAGGCTTCTGAGTAAGAAACGCCCGGTTGCAGGTGTGTTTCGGATCGGCTGAGAACTCCAAGCCCGGGGCGAGGTTGGCACAACTCATTCAAAACAAGCAGTTTACCAGTTCGATGCCTGGTTTGGTCCCCCTCGTGCAGCCTGAACGGCAGGAAGCCTATTCCCAGGAGATAAACATGATCAAGCTATTTGCAAAGACAATTCTACCGTTTGCGTTGACGACAGTTCTCATTGCTGGCGCGATTGCAAGCCCGCGTCCCGCTCCAGTACCCACGCCGCAAATGGATTCGCAAAAGACCGCCGATGCTTCACTGACTGCGTCCGGCAAGGTTGTAAACGTGGCTGGCTCTACCTTGACGTTGGAAGTCAAGAAAGACGGGAAACAGCAGACTGTGTCCTTCACCGCTAACAAGGACACCAAAGTGGAAGGCACACTTGCCGTTGGAGTTCAGGCAGAAGTAACGTACCACCTGCAGGACGGCAACAATGTGGCGGTCACGATTCACGTCGCATCGTAACGGTAGCTGCTCGGATCGTTTCGACATACAATTGAGTAAGAAACAGAATGGCGCGGACGCATCTGAATAAGCGGCCGCGCCAATTTCCATTTCATAGACACGGGGGGGGCTATGCGTACCGGACTTCGTCTTCTCATTGCCCTGTTCCTTGTTTTGGGAGTCGTGTCGCTCTGCTTCTCCTACCGCGAGATTCGCAGCGCGAAACAGGACTTGCGGAGCGAGTTGCAGCGCCGAGCGGAGGCGGCGGGAGAGACGCTGCAATTGACGGTTGAAGAGCGGACTGCGGAAGAGAGAACTGCGCGACCGGAATTGCGGCTTGCGATGGAACGAATGGCAAGGCGAGAGCAACTCGCGGCTGTTGTCCTGTATGACGGGAAGGGTCGGTTGTTTGCAGGAGCCTCGTCGCTGACCGCGATGCTTCAGGAAAAGCCGGTCCAGGTCACGGAAGCGATGGCGAACGGTGCCGGAAGCGGCGCGTTTTTGCAACTGGGTGGGCAACCTGTTTACTTATATGCTTTGCCGCTGGTGAAAAACGGAAAAACGATTGGTGGTTTGGCGGTGATCTGCGATGCCAGCGGAGTTGAGTTGCGCAAGACTAGTATTTTGCGTCAAGCCATTTGGCGCGTACTTGCGCAAGCGTTCCTGGCGGCCATTGTCATTTTCCTTTTTTTGCGCTGGAGTATTCTCGCGCCCATGGCCCGCGCCACACAGTGGGTCCATGGTTTACGGACCGGAGCGGTGGGACAACATCCCGCACCAAGCGACATGGATCTACTGCGTCCGCTGGCTCGTGAAATGACGCAGATGGCGGACAACTTGAAAACGGCGCGCCACGCGGCGGAGAAGGAAGCGCAGCTCCGCGATGCGGCGGAGTCGGTGTGGACCGCGGAACGTCTTGCGGTGCATGTGCGCGGGCGGCTGGGCGAGAGCCGGATCTTTGTGGTATCGAACCGGGAACCCTACATCCACAGCAGGCAAGGGCGCAATGTGGTGGCTACGACGCCAGCGAGCGGACTCGTGACCGCGCTGGAACCGCTACTTTGTGCTTGCGACGGCACGTGGATTGCCCACGGCAACGGTGATGCCGACAAGGAAACCGTGGACGCGAGAGACTCGCTGCGCGTTCCACCCGAGGAACCCCGCTACACCTTGCGGCGTGTTTGGCTGACGCGCGAGGAAGAAGAGGGTTACTACTACGGCTTTTCCAACGAGGGACTGTGGCCGCTTTGCCACATCGCCCATACCCGTCCGCTGTTCCGGTCTTCAGATTGGGAGTCGTATCGCGCGGTGAATGAGAAGTTTGCGCAAGCAGTGCTGGAGGAAATGACGGACACGGTTGCGCCCGTGGTGTTGGTGCAGGATTAC
>JAYVEP010000022.1:0-16919 GCA_043749225.1 Acidobacteriaceae bacterium | reverse complement strand
ATCGCAACACACACGCCAGAGGCAGAGGCATTGAGAGGCGCGACGCAGCGCCGACAAGCAGACGCATTGAGGACGTGGCGACCGTCCGACCTTCCAGGCTGGCTCACTGAAGACATGTATGAGAAGAGGGTTCAACCCGCGCTTCAACATGTTACTGTGTCTGCGATTGCGTCAGCGCTAAGCGTCTCACTCCCGTATGCGACCGACATCCGCAAAGGCCGACGCCGTCCGCACCCGAGGCACTGGGAGGCGCTAGCAAGGCTTGCCGCAATATCCGAACGTGATAAAGAACCACTTTCAGAATGAGAAGGATCTCAAACGAGCGACGAGCCGATCAGCGGATCTATTCGAGGATGCTCACGTTGCCTGGCAGACCAGGTCGCGACTCCTATCCCACGTGCGACTCTCCAAATAACGCAAGATTTGTGTCATGACCATCAACCAACTGGCCCAGCAAGTTCTGAAGTAGGCGGAACGCAGAGGGGTTGAGAGGTAGGGTCGAAGCAACCTCAACCAAGTGATTCGTTCCGCTGCGATGCGAATCCCAGTCTGAATCTAGGATGCGGGTGGGAGGCACAGGGATCTGATTTCGCAGTAGATCAAGCCTCTGAAGCTCGCGACGGATGGTTATTTTGTATTTAGCATGAAAAATCGGGTGTAATCGCGACCACCATTTTGGGGCGCGCATCAGCAAGCCGACGATCCGCGCTTGCTTACGCATTGCTGCTCGGTCGCTTATACGCGCTTGTTGCCTCCAGGAACCACATCCCTTTTCCCATTTACCGTATTCCGCAATGTGTGACGCCAATTCCGATCCCAGCCAGCGGGGACTCACCAATTCATCCGAACGCAGGACCACAAAATCAATACCAGCGACGCTGGGGTGTCCCGCGTTCGCATCTACGAGTAGTACATCCAGATCAGAATCCGATCGGTGCACCCCAACCGCTCTCGAACCAAAGATGACAACTTCAGAAGACGCACCTACCACCTTGTCGTAGGTCAAGCCCGAACTGGAAATGAGGTCGTGGAGATGGTTCTTGCCTTGAATGGTAGGCACTTCAGTTTTTGCTCCGATCTTTAAGTTCTTCAACGATTTCGCTCATCACATTGTGTGCCTGCTGCAAGTCGTCAATATGGACATGGTCATCGTACCCGCTTATAAGTTCTTCGAATTCGCCTACCTGCTTCGTCAACGAATCCCCTACGCCAAAGAGCACCTGAAATATTTCGGAGAGAGTCGGAGGCTTCCGCGGATCGTCGTACCCGGGAACGAGCTTCTCAGTGATCATTTCCGTGATTGTTACATCCACGCAATACTCAACATCCGCTAAATCGAAATAAAATTTCGTTTCATCGTGCTCGGCCTCAGCTTCTTCATCGATCGCTTCCTGGTCAGCATCCTCGCGATCCGCTTCGGCTGCCTCTCTTGCGGGTTCTCCCAGCGGCACCTCGACTTGAACTGCCGGTTCGACTGCGCCAGGGCTTGCCGACGTAGCACCCACCGGAAATTCGGATTCGAAGTTCCCGATAAGGAACTCCTCGATGATCTCACCTACGCGCCGGATTTTTTCCTTACTAATTCTTCTTTTTTTTCGGTTCATGGAGATCGTTTGAACTGGAAACAGCAGCTCGATGCTCTGCACCTGCAGGTCGCGGCGGCTGCGTCGGTTCCGATTGTGGGCAATAGATGCTCACATTGCTGGGCAAGCGCTCGTTCTTGTCCATTTCTTGTTTTGCCGCTTTCGCATGCCAGAATGCAAAGAGCAACGTGAGAAAACCCAATGCAATATAAAAAAGAACGTCCGCCTCCCAGACAGCCCGCCAGGTTGACCACTCCTCTTGGTTGGGCCCCGCCCGTTTTTTGCGGAGGTGGTTAGTTATCCCCGGAACAAAGCGCAGCTTTACAAAAAGATCCCTAACGAGCGCGCCGCCGGTCCTCGAAGCAACTGTTCTCAGGACTCGTGTTACCGCACTCTCAATCCAAATGCACCGCTGGCCGAACCTGTGACGTAGCTTTGTCTGTTCGAACTCAAACCAGAAGAAAAAACCTAAGAAGACGAGCATCGAGATCAGCCACAGCCAAGGGGGAATCGTGCTAGTGGCAGCACTGGCAAATGCAGCTGCCAGGATAACCGTGATCGACCACCCTTGATTGTGAACCGGAAGGCTCCGATCTTGTCGATCTTGTCCTGGAGGATCTTGTACTCGCCCTCCAATTGGTCGACAAATTCGGTTTCAATCGATGTGAGTTCCCGCTGTACAGGCATATTGAACCGTTTAGCTTTGCTCATTTATCACAGCTTGGCACTTTGCGTCAGCCTTTTCGAAATGTGCGGCTTGAAGAACTTCGGACAGCCCGGACGTTTACCGATTCCCACTCGTTAGAAAACTTGAGAACTTTAGTCTGTCTTCGGTTCCGTGTCCCTGCCTTCCCGTTTCCCGTCGGCCTTGAGGTTTAGCGGTATTGCGTTCCCCTCCGAACTCTCATCATCATCGTCGTATTCCATCTTGCATTCGCAACACATGTATTGACCGCCACAGCAAGGGCAGACTTCAATATCACAGCCGTCCAAATGCAATTCACCGCGCGACACGCCGCAGTCTCCACATGGCTTTCTTGTGATCTCTTCCCATTCTGCCTCGAATCCTTTCGGCATCGTGTGCCGCCAACGCCTGACTTCTTGGCCGAACCGGATGCGGCGATATCGCTTTCCTGAACGCCGGCACGTCTTTTCATCTTGAGCCCGAAAATAATCATTGATGTACTCGAAGGTGAAATACATTTGCTGGGCGATCTGCCTGATTTCTGTGTCAGGGATTTCTCGCTCTAGCCGATGAAGGCCTCGAGTTCTGAGACCATGAATGTTATTGAAACGCTTTCGAATCTGTTTTTCCCAGATAATGTTTTTCCTCCCACACTCATCAACCAATAGGTTGAACTTCAGGCTTTTCTGCCCTTTCTTATAGCCTAGTCGTAGGAGCATGAATTCCGTAAGTAAGTCATCCAAATCGCGGATGAACTCGTAGTTCGAAACCATCTTGAGCCTAAGACGCCAGAACAGCGTTTCATACCTCCGAGCCAAATCATCTGAAAACTCCCCGGCAACCCAACCTGTCGCGCCCTCAAGTAGGTGCTTGCGGACGAAGACGGGAACCAGGAATTCATAGCTGAATTCGAGCAGCTTCTTAAAGATCGGCTGTACAACCCGTCGCGCTATTTCCTTTCGATTTGCGAGACTGCACAGGTAATAGTAAACACCATGATTGAACATCAACTCCTGAAGAAACAAATCCATTGCTTCGTTCTGCTTACGGGAAACTGAAAAAATGAACTGCCCAGGCCCATTCGAAGAGACATTGAGTTTCACTGTATGCTTTGATGCAGCTCTACTCAGGAAGGCGAAGAATGCTTTCCCCTGTTGATGTAGGAGAGGATCAATGCAGACAGACAGGGTGACTTCATCCATGCGGCTATCTCGTCACCAGATTGTAACTCCACAATATGGATTCATAAGCGAGAATCGACAAGCAGCGCAGAGTCTGAGTCGCAGTTCAGCGGCGGACGACTGGAAGCACAGAAAGACCACTCTATTTGCTTTCGATCAACCCAGTACTGCAGGGGTTTGTTTTTGTTGTTCCCGTTCCGCGTTCAGGCCTGTGCATGCATCACACTTCACCTAAATCAGGCAGGCGGGGGCGGGGGCTTGGAGTGGAGTCACGTTGAATTAAATTTCACTTCAGCTCAGCGTTCACGTTCTTCTGCAACTTTCGCTCAACTTAACTTTCGCGCGCGCCAGCGCGCCCAGCGCCCAGCGCCTCGCCCAATAAATTATTAGCACTCACTTTGACGTTCAGTTTTAGGTCTACTCGTACGTTTACTACTCAGTAACGGGGCGCGATTTGAGGGTCACTTTCCCTCCTCCCCTCTCAGCATTGCTGCCTCTGCCGAGCGTCCATATACTGCGTCCTGAGGCGGGACGGTACTTCCCTTACACAGGAAGACCGTCAGTGGGCCTCATATAGCGGCGGCCTCGTCCGGGTCACGGAGAGCCTTACCGGAAACACGCTGGGTGTTCGTTTTACGCTGGAGTGCGCCTGGTTCCGGTCACCGGGCGGTCACACGACCATTTCGGGACCATCTGGTGTGCGTGAATTCCGAAGGGGTTGATATCGCTGAAAACCGCGTCCGACGCGGGTTTGAGGCTTGGTGCCGGGACGGGGGGTCGAACCCCGATGAGCCGAAGCCCGGCGGATTTTGAGTCCGCTGCGTCTGCCAGTTCCGCCATCCCGGCTGAGGACTGCAAGCTGAAGAGAAACAAGCTTAATTGATGCTTTCGGGCTTTGCAACTTTGGCGGTTGGACTATCACTGTGACCGAGAATATGGCCCCTTTCGGTCACATGGTCTCGGTGTGTTTCCGTTTGAGCATAGCGTCCGCGATGCCGGTCCGGGTGGTACAGACCGGGCAGATACTTTACAGAATAGACCGGGGAGATTATGCGCCCTCGCCGCGCGCCTATCCCGCACGGGTGATTGTTCGGCCGCAATCTAACTTGGTTCGCCAGCTTCGCGGACGGCAATTGAAGCAAACCAGGAAGGATCGCCGCCAACACAAAAACATCGCCCTATCCGTTCTACCCTCTTCATCTCAATGGCCCAAGGAAGGATACAGGCTGACTGCTGTGTCGTGGAGGTAGGCGTGTGCCATCTGGACGGCCTTGGCATCTGTGATCTCTCCAGAGGACACCATTTCGGCGAGGGCGGCGGCCAAACCTTCACGAGCGCTCTGGGCTCCTAGCCAATAGCTTTCTTCCGCGCCGAGGACATCGTTGTACGGAAAGCTATCCGTGCCAAAAGTAATCTTATCGGGAAAAGTTTCCAGCCACTGCTTGAGCGCATCCTTGAAGGCTGCCGGATACATCACGATCTCCATCAAGGATGAATCCATGTACACGTTCTTCATCGCGGCGAGCCAGATTGCTTCGCGCTCCAGCGGATATCCACCGTGGATCATGACGAAGGTGGTGCCTGAGTAGCGCGGATCACGCAGGATATTCTCCAGTTGCATGATGTTGCTCTCCGAGATGTTGAAGTAGTCGCCGATGCCGACGGCCGAATGAATGTGCACAGGAAGTTTCAGGCGTCCCGATTCTGTGATGAGATAGCGGAAGATGTAATCCTGGAAGGTGCGGTACTCGGTCTCGCCCGGCACACCGCCTTTCGCGTATTTCTTGTAGATTGCCTGAGCCTCTTCGCGAGTCGGGTCGCTAAAGTGGAGCGGACGAAAGTAAGCGACTTCGAACTTAGCTGCGATGCCGCCTTTGTTCTTCTGATTGTCTTCCAGAACCTGACTTATGAATTTCAGATAGTCGGCGAAGCTGGAGGGCAGGGCGTTGAGTTTCTCCTGTTGCATCCAGCGGTGGAACATTTTTTCCTGCAACGGAATGTAAACTCCTTGGTCCCCGTTCCTGGCGCGCTCTTTCGAATTGTCAAAGGGCCACAGGAAAGAATCCACGAAGAACACCCAGGGGAAGCGCTTCGCATCGAGATAATCGGGCATCATCGCGCGGTTGGCGATCCCGCGATCAAAGTTGAGTTTGTCGAGAAGCATATTGAAGTAGCTTGTGCCGGGGTACTGCTTCCTTGCCGCAGCTTTTTTTTCAATCAGCCATTTGGAGTGTTCCGCGGAAAGGTCATCATACGGATATCCCCACAGGGCTTTCGCCGCAGCAACGAGTTCGGGATTGGTCTCGCGCTCGCGGAAGGCAACGCTGCCAGGGGGGGAAGCCATGGCATCCACATCCGGATCGTCCGCGAACCCAGGATGCGCATGGTGATCAAACGCTGGGATTTGATTGACGACCTCGAGATAGTGCTGGTAGAGCTGCTGCACTTCTGGGCCGGGATACGGGCGGGCCTGAGCCATAGCGAAAGAAGACGCAAGGCCGAGAGCGAATGCGAAAACAACAGTTAGTTTTTTCATAGATGCAGTCTTAGCTTGCCGGGTGAACACGTCGTCGCTCACTCCGATGTTCAAATCGACGCATTGGCATCACTGACCCTGCACCGGGGTGGCAGGGATGCGCAGTCCGTCCACAAAGCGGGGAAACAACTCAAACGCTGCCGCCACCGCAATCAGTTCCACAATCTGCGGATCCGTGAAATGCCGCTTGAGTATGAGAAAGAAGTCGTCGGTGATCTCGCTGGCTGATCGGTGCAGGCGTTCACTCGCGCGAAATCCCAACTTCTCCGCTTCAGTAAATGGGCCATTTTCGTAATCGTTGCGAACCGCCTCGATTTGCCCCCCGGTGGCGCCTTTCTGCTCGGCCGAAAGTGCGTGCGCCTTGATGGCGTAATCGCTCGCAAGTAGAACAGAGAGACGGATGGCAATCAATTCTTTGTACGAACCGGGTAGCGCGCCGTCGCTGAGCAGCGCCTTCAGGTATCCGGCGGTTGCCAGGGCTAGGGCCGGAGTGTGGGCAAGCGCCTTAAACATATTCGGCACGACGCCCCGCGTTTTCAGCAGGGCGTCGTAAACTTCGGCGACTTCCGGTGTGACTTGGTTCCGCTCGAGCAGCGGTATCCCGGTCGTGTTCATGGTTCCTGGCACTAGAAGGCATACCTCAGGGAAACCTGGATGAGGCGCGGCGTGCCTACAGTGCTCTGAATTTTTCCAAAGGCACCAGGATTCTGTACATCGTTCGCCGATGGGATCGAGAAATTCGGGTGATTCCAAAGGTTGAAGAAGTCCGCAGTAAAACGGAGTTCCTGTCTCTCCGTGAATTTGAAGTTCTTGATCAGCGAGAAATCCCAGTTTTGTTGGAAGGGGCCACGGTAAATGTTGCGTCCCAAATTGCCGAAAGCGGTGGTACACGCCACATTAGGATCTGCGGCGCACCCGATAGGGTCAGCGTGCAGCGCTGGCGTGAAGTTGGCAGGGTTCAGGTACCGGTTCCGGATGCGGTCGCGGAGGCTACCCGATGACAAACCTGCGCGAATCGACCCACCCGGCGCTAGCTGTGCCCCCAAAGTGGTGGTCAGCCCTGGGCCAAGGTAGGCCGAGCCCGCCGCCGAATCCGTAACAGAGAACGTCGTGCCGGACTGTAAAATTGTGATTCCGCTGATGGCCCAGTTCGCTAAAGCCGTGCGCTTGATCCCCTGGGCTGAGCGAAAGAACGGCAGATCGTAACGGTAGCTGACCGTCAGACGGTGCCTGCGATCATAGTCGGACAAGCCGCGAGAAAACTTCAGATCGCTTTCGTCATTGAAGGCGGTATTCAGCGCCGTGTTGCCGCTGGACGTTGCATCCGTGGACTTGGCGTAGGTGTAGGCTCCCTGGAAATACCCAGCACCCCAGCGGCGGGAGAGCGTCGTTTGGAACGAGTGGTAGTGCGAATAGGCGTCATTGGCAAACAACTGCACTCCGCTGTAGCCGTTGACACCTGTTAGGGCAGAACGGGCAGGACCGTTGCTGACCGTGCTCTCTGTAATCAGCGCAGTGGTGCCGTCCGCAAGAGTTACGGTCAGGGGATTTGCTGCCGTGGCCAGTTTCGCCTGAACGTTGGTGCGGGTCTCCCGCAGGTGGATCGCATGATTCCCGATATAGCCAACCTCGAGAACCCAATTTTTACCCAGATCGCGCTGCAGGGTGAAGTTCCATTGTTGCGTATTGGGGACAACGAAATGGCGAGGCACAACCAGCGCGAACAGGAACTGAGAGGGCACGACTCCGGGACTGCCGCTGGCGCAGGCAATATTCGGGAACTGAGTCGTGTCGTTCCCCGGAAAACTCTGGATCGCGCCCAGACAGGGCAGGAAATTGGGGTCGAGGACCCCGGCTTGCGGCAGGCCGTTAAAGTTCGGCGAGGGGCAAGGTGCTGCTTGGCTAAGGGAAAAGAAAGTGCTGAGACATCCCGCAGGCCCGCCGCCGAAAGCAATGGGAAGGAACGGCGCCTGGAAGGAAAGCTGATCCACCGTACCGACATCCTCGCGAACGTAGTAGATACCGTAACCACCGCGAACCGTCGTTGTGTGCCGCCCGAAAACATCCCAGGCAAAACCAATCCGCGGCCCCCAGCCAGTGGAGTATGCATTCTTCAGGGTTGTATCGCTCCCCTTGCCCGTCAAACCAGGTATGCCCAGCTTGTTGGCGCAACCGCCGTAGACCAAGGGATACTTGCCAGCGTTCGCCAACGCCAAATCGAAGTTGCCGATATGACACAAGTTGTCGTGAAATGCGCCCAGCACGTCCGTACGCAAACCCAGGTTCAACGTTAGCTGCTGGTTCACCTTCCAATCATCCTGGGCAAAAAACGAATAGTTATTGTCCCGGTATTGGTGGTTGTAAACACCACCTCCGCCGAAGCTGAAGTCAACCTGACCCGCCAACGCTTTCTGGAAATCAGTCAGGCCACCTAATCCAATCGGATTGTTCACGGTTGGAGCAATGCCGACCGTGTTCACAAAAAATAGCTGTCCGTTAAACGTCTGGGGAAAGAGCTTATCCAGATTAACCCGCGCGTATTCGCCTCCGAAGAGCAACGTGTGCTTGCCTCTGACCCAGCTCAACGTCTCTGCGAAAGTAAGATTGTTCTGATTTTGAAACTGATCGGCGGGTGGTGTCGGCCCGATCTGAAATCCCGAACTCGCGAGCGTGAACTTATAGATGGACTTTGTGATGTTGTTGGTGGGCCGAACAATACCTAAAGCATCCGCAGTTACACCCGCGGGCTGAACATTCACCAGGCTGTTATTGATGCGTACATAGCCGAAGCGGAAATCATTCACCAGCGTAGGCGAGAAAAGGTGAGTTTCCGCCACGCTTAAAAAGCGGTCATTCACCGGAAGATCGTAGGGGAAGTTCAGGTCGGTTGCACTAATACTACTGGCAAGAGTTCCGCCAAGGGAGGCTTGCAGTCCGCCCGCGCCAAAAGGCAGGAAGGATTCCGCGTTCGAGAAAAAGAACCGCGCGGCGAGCTTGTCATTGCCTCCACGGAACTCTTTGTCCCAACTTGTCGTGAACTGATCGTCTGTGTACTTGCCGGGTTTGCTGATGGTGAAGGAGGCCGTGTTGACAGTCGCGTTGCAAGTGACCGGGTCTACGGAAACGCCCGGCGTACCCGGAACAGACGGGATGAGGAAACCGCTGGCATCACCTCCGAACTGGTTGCTCTTTAGGTTCAGGAGCGCCAGCGTTACGTTATCAATCGTGATGGGGTTCGCGGCACATGGGCCCGTGGATGGCGTGCTGAAGATCGCGGCCAAGTTACTGGAAGACCGGTCTGATGGAAGGATCGGGAATCCCAAATTGCTAATGGAAGTCCCCGGCGACAGCCCGCTTCGTTGCCGGGTACCCTGGTAATTTACAAAGAAAAAGCCCAGCTTGGCGCCTGTACCGATCGGTCCACCCAAACTGCCGCCGAAAATATTTTGTTTGACTGCGGGCCGTTTCTGTCCGGCACCCTTCAGAAACCATTCATTTGCATTCAAGACATCGTTACGAAAGAATTCATACAGATCGCCGTGGAAACTCTTCGTCCCCGATTTCAGGATGGCGTTGACGTTCCCGCCACTATTCCGCCCCTGACTCGCGTCATACAGGGATGTCTGGACTTTGAACTCCTCAATCACATCCGGATTCGGCAGCGGGACGTTGGTCGATTGCGAGACGTTGTAGTCTGTGGCGCTGATGCCTTCGATCAGGTAATTGTTGTTGTCCTCGCGCTGTCCGTTCACAATCACGCGCGCGTTTCCACGCCCCAATTGGGCCGCAGCGTTCAACTCACTTTGCGCGCCGGTCGAAAGTGTAAGCAGCTGCTGGAAATTTTGCGTGGACAAAGGAAGCTCGCGTATGGTCAAGGACTCGATCGCCTGCCCGGTGGCCGCAGTTGAGGTCTCCACGGTCGGCATGATTGCCTGAACCTGGATCGTCTGGAAGGTCTTTCCTGGCGCGAGCTTAGCCGTAAGGCGCGTGGTTTCCGTGATGCGCACTACGACATTCTTGAACGTACCCTCGCCAAAACCAGCCCCAGTAATCTTGACCGTGTAGGTCGCGACCGACAGGAGCGGAGCACTGAAGGTGCCGTCCGCGTCGGTTTTCAGCTTACGAGCGATTTCCCCTGTGTCCTGATTGACGATCTGAACGTCGGCTCCAGCGACGACGGCGCCAGAAACGTCCTGGACAGTTCCTGCTATGGCTCCGGTGGCTCCGCCTTGGGCCATTGCGATGGCGGCCAGTATGAGAACAGCCAGAACCGCGGTTGCTAACTGCTTGAGTATCAACATATTGGACAATAGCCCCTTTTGGAAAAGACCCGTACTGCAGCATCCCTCAGCAAAGCACACGTCCAAGCTCACGTGCCGACCGCACTTTCTCCTGGACTCATGTGCCCGCTGAAGTTGGAGTTGCAGAATGGGCGAAGTTTAGTGGAAAACAACAAATAGTTCAAGAGCCTGTACTCCCAGAATACTTCTCCGGACAAACGCTAACTTGGATACACGCGTAATCTATGCGATTCGAACGACTGTTCGAACAATTTCGTGACGATGCGGCGAAATAGCCGAAGTCAGGCGAGAACGACTTGAACATCTACTGCATCCACACAGGATTAGTCATCGATTCGACCCTCCCCAGTATGCCCGGAACCACCATAAACTTTATGGATGGTTAGTCCAGGCAACAGGATACATCGCCACTCTCCGGCAGCCGGGAGACTCAGAGCGCACGAATTGCGGTCGAACGTGTCATTGAACCCCATCCGCTCGTCGAGTGCAGGAATGGCAGAAAGCGCATCGAGATACTTGTGGAAGGTAGCGGCGACCTGCGTTGATTCGAAGCTAGTCTTCGACAGAATTCGCTGGTTGACATGCTCCGTCTCTTCGCCCATAGGCTGATGGGGCACGCTCTTGCCCGCGTTCGCAACCGGGGCCACTCGTCCTTCTTGTTCTAGAGTTCTTGAGATCTCTCCCGGTCCCCAACCCGGTGAAGGAGGCGATTGACATCATCATCAAGTTCGGCAGCGCCTTGTGCCTGAAAACAAAAATAGAAAAGGGCGACACGGGGAATGCACCGTTCGAGGCAATGGTGAAGGCAGGCGAGAAACCTGATTGGATGAAGCACATTGATTGGTTGATCGGGAATACAGGAGCAGTGGACTGCCCGGAAAAATATCTCGCTACTCACCCGGAATGCATTCTGGGAGGCGGGCGGGCCTGCCTGATGGCCAAAGCAATCGAATCAGCTAAGGCGGGCAATTGCCCGTGGGCATTCCGCCTAACACTGATTACACAGTGCCAAAAGGGGGGCTCAAACCTAGATCGCAAACGCCGGGCAAGACGCGGTCTGCAACTACCTCAAAACCCAGTAATTTCTCCAGTAACCCCGAGCAACCCTGTCGTAAACACGATAGGGTTGCTTCATTGCGATAGACTTTCACGAGTGCGAGTCTTTTTCCACCCCCAGAAGTATTCCCTCCCACCCATCGTGTACCTCAATAGCAGCCGCTTGGTTGAGAGACCGACAGTTGCTCTCGCCCAAGCAAAAACGCCTGCAGGGACCCTCAAAAATGCTGGACTTGTTTGAGTCGCTGAAATTTCTTTTGCCAGGAGCTGGTTGTCTCAGCCTCCCTTCGGAGGCGGTGGCTGGGGAGTTGCTGAATGAGTTAGTTACTCGCTCGTTTCTACTCTCGCTGCTTTTACAGAACTTACTCTTCGTCGGCGGATGCATGGTTCCTTCCTGCGGGATGCAGCGTCCAACACCTGCCGTGCTCGCTCGCGTCTCGTCGCCACGAGCATGCCGGTGTCGCTAAACCTTAGAGCGTGCTTTATAAATACTTCCAGCTCTGCGCGAGTCGTACCTCAGGGCTAAAGCCCCATTCCAGGTGGGTCTAACGGCACGACTGAAGTCGTGCCTAGGTCAAGATGCCCTACATGGCCCTAGGCATCGCGCTTTTCGCAATGGCAGTTGCGATGGCGCTGTTCAAACTCCCGCCGATGCCTGGAGCCGAGCGTCACGGAAAGACGAATGACAGCATTTGGCGACACCGCCATTTGATCCTCGGGGCTGTTGGGATCTTTGTCTACGTCGGCGCGGAAGTATCAATTGGAAGTTTCCTGATTAACTACATCAACCAGCCCGACATAGGAAATATTTCAATATTCGCCGCCGCTCGCTACGTATCGTATTATTGGTTCGGCGCTATGGTGGGCAGGTTTATAGGATCCGCCGTTATGCAGAAAGTCCGCGGCGGCACGGTGCTCGCGATTGCCGCCATCGCCGCGTTTCTGCTGGTCTGCATCTCCATGCTCACCTTCGGTCACTTCGCGATGTGGTCCATCATCTTGGTTGGATTGTTCAATTCCGTGATGTTCCCTACCATCTTCACGTTGGGCATCGCGGAACTAGGCCCGTTGACCGGCGACGGATCGGGCCTCCTCATCATGGCCATCCTCGGAGGCGCTCTGATTCCGCCGGCTCAAGGTTGGATCGCCGACCAAATCGGTATTCACCACGCTTTCATCCTGCCGGCAATTTGCTATCTTTATATTGTGTACTACGCGCTGAGAGGCTCGAAACCGATCACGACTGCGCTGGCCTAACAGCATGACACATTCGTCCTCGGAGTCCGGCGTTCCATCTCAAGAAGGATTTCTGGTCGGTGTCGATGTCGGCGGCACGAAAGTGGCTGCCGGCATTGTCGACTCCTTCGGCAAGATCCACCAACAGCACCGTACGCCCATGTCAGCACGCGGTACCGCCGCAGCTGGTCTCACCGCCGTTACCACCGCCATCAATGCCCTGACCGCGGAACATACTGGGAAATTTGGGACGCTACGCGCCATTGGTATTTGCTCTCCGGGTCCGCTCGATCCGGTCACCGGTGTGGTCATCAATCCTCCGAATCTTCCCTGCTGGCGCAATTTCCCACTGGCTGCTGAAATCGCCCGCATCTATCGCGTGCCCGTCCGCATCGACAACGATGCCAACGCCGCAGCCCTCGCTGAAACAATCTGGGGAGCGGGGCGGGGCCACAAGTACGTCTTCTACGCTTCACTCGGTACTGGAATTGGAACGGGGATCGTGCTGGACGGACGGATTTACCACGGACATACTGGAGCCGCCGCCGAAGGTGGCCACATCAGCATCGACTACCGTGGCCCTCTGTGCGCCTGCGGCAAGCGTGGCTGCATCGAGACCCTCGCGGCAGGCCCCGCTATTGCCGCTCGCGCGCGCGCCCGAATCGCCGCCCAGCCAAGCTCCGCTTCCACTCTTCTGGAACTCGCTGGAGGCTCTGTCGATGCCGTTACCAGTGAGATCGTTGGCAAAGCCTACCTGGCTGGTGATCCGGTTGCGCGAGACGTTCTGCAAGAAACAGTGAAGCTATTGGCGTTCTGGTTCGGAAACATGATCGATCTGCTCGATCCCAACGTGTTGATCATTGGAGGTGGCGTCTCCTCCATGATGCGCCCATTCTTCGATGAGCTTCGCGATCTCCTGCCCAGTTGCTGCGTCAATTCCCGCTGCCAGGAGATTCCGCTGGTGCAAGCGCACTATGGCGCAGATGCTGGCATCGCGGGCGGCGCTGCTTTGTCGTCGTTACTTTAACCTGTCGTCTTTGCTCGAATGAGCTACCGTTTGACTCTTGTCATTCAGTTCGATCAGCTGCAACAGGACATAGCAATACCCAAAGAAACCTTCGCAGTCCTAGCGCAAAACCCGGCGTCTCCATAGACGGTTCCATGGCTTGAATCATCACTCGGGACGGGAGTAATCTAGGTTTGTCAAATCTGGGCCTGGAGATACGCACGGACAAAGGTGCTCCACCTGCTTCGCGGACTCGGAGGTTTCACCGTGAAACAATTCGGCCTATCCATCACATTCCTGTTTGCCGTTTTCTCCGTTGCCGCTTTTGCCGATGACCAGCAAAAAGCGCAAAAGCAACTTCATAAGATCACCGCCATGACCACCGACGCTACGGGCCGTCGCATTGTTAGCATGACCGTGGTAGACGCGCTTGCGGCCAAGCTGTTTCTTATTGCGAATTTGGCTCGCTGCGACCCCGAGTACGCGCCTTGATGACCTGGTAGGTCTTCATTTCGCGCGTAGCGTCACCGGCCCGGCCGTCACGCCGGTAGGCAATGCTGAGTTGATAGTGAAAGTAGTACTGATCCGGGTCCAGCCGCTCGCCGGTTTCCAAATTCGTGATCGCGCCCTTGATGTCTCCCTGGTCCAACTGTAGTTTCCCCAACTGGTAATAGGTATCGGCTCGATTGGGCTCCTCGCGCTGCACTGCCTGCAGGAGTTTGAGCGCCTCTTCCTTCTTTTCCGACTCAATCAGAGCGAGTGCAAGGTGGTACTTGGCCGAGGTACTGGCAGGGTTCGTCGCTATTTCAGCGCGCAATTCGTCGGCGGCCTCTTCGCTGCGTCCCTTTTTCAACAACAACAATCCAGCGCGAAAATGAACTCCCTGCATTCCAGAATTCAGCGCCAGTGCCTGCTTGTATTCGAGGAGCGCTTGGGGCACGTCGCCGTCCTGCTCAAGCGCCTGGCCTGCCAGAAAATGTGCGTCCGCGGAATTTGCACTGTTTGCGTCAATCGCCCTCAGTACTTCAACGCCACGAGCCGTCTGGTTGGCCTTCAGCAGTGCCGCGCCATAGACATAGCTCAGGGCACTGTCTGCCCGCAGCTTTATTTCCATAGGTTGCAAAGCAGCCACAGCATCCGCGTAGGCCTCAGTAGAGTAGAGAGCTACCCCTAACAGAGATCGCGCTAAATCGTCGTCCGGATTCGCCGCCACCACATCTCGGAGAGCTTGGGCTGCTTCCGAATACTTCTCCAGCTTCGCCGCGGCAATGCCCGTATTGCGGGCCAATCCTGGAGTCTCCGGCTGCCAGCGCGCGGCTTCGTGAAAGTGTGCCAAAGCAAGTTCATAGCGTTGCTGACGTGCTTCAGCCGTCGCTAAGTCGTTGAGGGCACTGCCTAGAATCGAGCGCAGTTGAGCCTCCTGCTGCTTCGCCTGCTCCATTTCCTCATCGGTCATGTTCACGCGGGCCAGCAGTTCCGGCGTCAATTGCGCGGTGGAATCCAGAACCGACCCCGCACGAACCAGAGTGGCATCGGCACTGTGTTCCACCTCAATATCCATCACCCTTTCGGAACCCATGCCAGCCTGTATGGAATCGAGTTTGGCGCGCCCGCTGGCGCGAGCTTTTTCCTCCATCAAACTGTAACTTCGCAGTGTGGAGGCGCTCTCTTCCTTCTTTCCCCCCCTCGCCAAGATGCGGGCCAGCGCATAATACGCGCGCCGAATCTGGTAGTTATTGCGGTCTTCGTTTTTTCCGGTGAGGGCGATCGCTTTGCGCAAATGCTCCTCGGCCACGCTGAACTCGCCGCGCTCGAATGCGTTCAGTCCAAGATAAAGCCACGCTTCGGGCCAGTTCGGGTTCACTTCGGAAGCAATTCTCAGATACTTGTCGGAGCGCGCGTACTCCTTCTCACCCGAATCCATGACGCCGAGAAAGTAGTTGCTGAAGAAGTCTCGAGGGTTGGATTCGATCTCAGATTGAAATTCTTTTCGCGCCTCGGGTGAGCGGCCCCATTCGGCGCGAATCAGATACGCCAAGCCGAGGAAATAGTGTGCGTGCGCGGTTTTCGGGTCGAGTTCGATGGCACGCTTGAATTCACGCTCCGCGTCGTCCAGCATCTCCGCGTCGCGGTAGGCGCGCCCGAACAGAACGTGCAGTACCGCTCGATCGCCGCCAACGGTTACCATCTCCTGGAACAGTGCCGCGGCCTTCGCTTTCTGCTTCGTGTGGAGCAGGCAAATCCCCAGCGAGTACGCAGCATCCAAATCGCCTTGCAGAGTAATGGACTGGGTCAGAGACTTCACGGCCTTGAGGTCGTCATTCTTCATCATCCAGGCCTTGCCCTGCACGTGCCAGGCGCGGGCGTTGCGAGGATCGGCGAGGATGGCCTTGGCCGTCTCGCTCAAAGTGTCATCCGTGTGCAGTGCCCGCATATAGGCAATGGCGAGGTCGACATGGGTATCCGGAATGTCCTCCAAATCGATGGACCGCTGGTAAAGTTCCACAGCCTGAGGCCAGGCAGCCTGGAGGACTCGGAGATTGGCTATCTGTCGCAACGCTAGGGCAGCCAGGCGACGATTGGCATCAGCAACGCCCTGAAGGTCTTCGGAAGACTGGGAGGCCCTGGCAGCCTCCAGGCGTGATTGCAGAGCCACTGCAGCGGAAGGCGGGGATTCGAGTGGCGCTGGTTCCTTCTGGGGCTGCCCAATTACCGTCACTGACACCAGTGTTGATGTCAGGATGAGCGTTAAGAAGAGTCGGGGCGGTTTCCAGGACACGATCAATTATTCCACGAATGCAGGAATGAAAAACCGGACCTGACTTTCGTCAGGCCCGGCGGTTGGTGGTGTGTAGGCGAAGTTAGAAAATCAGCTTCAACCCGTACTGAATTTCTCGCGGACCGTGAGTTAAGGTTGATTTTCCGAACGAGCCGTTCGAATTGACGATGCTCGTGATCACGCTGTTGCTGGCCGAGCATGCTGCAACACCGCAGGCAACGTGACCTCCAGACATTAAATCGTTCTGGTTGTTGCCTCGATCCGCGCGAAAATTGGCGTGATTGAAGGCGTTGAACATTTCCACGCGGAACTGGATTTGCAGCTTCTCGCCTTGGAAGAAAGGCGTCTTCCAGTTCTTGTAGAAGGCGAAATCTGTGTTGACGTTCTTCGGACCGAAACAGGCACCGCGTGGTGCCGTACCGATCGTCCCAAGCTGGTAGCCGACCAGTGTAAAGGCGGCAGGATTAAACATCTGCTCCCCGTGGGTACCACTGTTGCAACTTACTCCAGCGACAGCGTTAGGACGCTGGTTGCCGTTGAGACCCGTGCCCGACAA
>JAYVEP010000021.1:0-44759 GCA_043749225.1 Acidobacteriaceae bacterium | reverse complement strand
CAGCGCAGCTTTGAACAGATCGGGACGCATGTTAAGAACCGCGCCCATCAACAGACCACCGGCACTTCGACCTTCGATGACCAGACGATCCTTCGATCCATAGCCGTGTCCGACGAGGTACTCGGCGCAGGAAATGAAGTCGGTGAAGGTCGTTTTCTTGTTCATCATGCGGCCGGCCTCGTGCCAGGCCTTGCCCATCTCGCCGCCGCCGCGAATGTGAGCCACTCCGGCGACTACACCTCGGTCGACCATGCTGAAAATGTCTGAACTAAAAAACGTGTCCATCGAGAGCCCATAGGAGCCGTAGCCATACAAATAAAGCGGGCCCGCCCCGTCGAGCTTTGCACCCTTCAGATGGACGACCGAGAGCGGGACCTTCACTCCATCTGCCGCAGGAACATAGATTTGTTCCACTTCATAGCGCGAGCGATCGTATCCGCCCAGCACTTCCCTTTGTTTGAGTAGCCTGGACGTTCCCGCTTCCATGTCATAGGCGAAAACGGATGGAGGAGTAATGAGTGATTGGTAGCGGTAACGGAATTCAGTCGTGTCATAGACTCGATTGACCGAGTTCTGAATTGCATACGCCGGTTCAGGGAAATCGATCCGCCTCGAATGCCCATTCCGTAAGTCGGTGACGCGAATCTGCGGCAGGCCGTTTTCGCGTTCGTACGAAACGTAAAAACTCTTGAAGACTTCAAGATCGTCCAGCATAACGTTGGACTGCTGCGCCGTTACTTCCCGCCAGTTCTTGCTGCTGGGATCGGTTACAGGCGCCTTGATCAGGCGGAAGTTACGACCGGTATCGTTAACGCGAATGAAGAAAGAATCGCCGTTGTGGTCGGGATAGTACTCTACGCCCTGCTTGCGCGGCTCCAATAGTTTGAACTCGGCCATGGGCTGATCGGCGGCAATGTAGCGAGCCTCGCTGGTGGTGTGGCTGCTGGAAACAGCGAAAACGTAGGCGCTGCTGCGAGTTTTAGAAGCCTCAAGAGCGAAGCGTTCGTCTTTTTCTTCGAAGATCAGGGTGTCGGGTCCGCTGGTTCCCGCGGTGTGGCGATAGAGCTGATACTGGCGCTTGGCGACTCCATCTTCCTGGGTGTAGAAAATCGTCTGGTTATCGTTGGCCCAGACGATGGAGCCAACTCTCTCGGCACGATCTGCCAGCATTTTTCCTGTTCGCAGGTCCTTCACGGCCAGCATGAATTGACGAAAACCTGTGTCGTCATAGGAGTACGCCAACAGATTCCCGTCGGAACTCACCGCAACCCGACCCAGGCTCATGAACGCACGGCCTTTGGCCATCTCGTTGACGTCCAGGAGAATCTCTTCCGGTGATTCCATGCTGCCTTTTTTCCGGCACAGGATTGGGTATTGCTTGCCTGCCTCCGTCCGCGAGTAGTAAAGGTATTGGCCCTCTTGGTATGGGACCTCGACGTCGGTCTCCTTAATGCGACTCAACATTTCGTCGTAAAGCTTCTTCTGGAACGCTTCCGTGGGCTTCATCACCGCGTCGGTGTAAGCGTTCTCCGCTTCGAGGTAAGCCTTGACCTCCGGATTCGGTTTGTCGCGAAGCCAAAAGTAGTTGTCGACGAGCTTGTGACCGTTGATCTCGGTAACCTTGGTGACTTTCTTGGCCACCGGTGGCTTGAGCGAGGGGTCAGACGAGTCGACGGCGTTCGCGGTATTCAGGATAAAGACTGAGGCCACCAGCAACAGGCCGAGCAGGATTCGAGGCAAAACTTCGTGCATGAAATTCTCCCAATTGAAAAGTTAAAGAAGATAGTAACTCTGTTCGGCACTACTGGAGTTCAATATTCGGCACTGCCAGAGTTCAATGTGCAGTCTGCGGGTTGGCGTAGTAGCCGCTCTTGGTGCGAACGGTGAGCTTGCGGTAACCGCGAGCCTTGGCTTCCACGCGGATCTGACGATAGCCGCCGGAGCTTTTTGGATTGGAAGGCTTGTATCCAATCGAGTATTGGTTGCGAATATCGTGCGCAACCGTGCGGCTGATTTGATCAACCTCGTCGAGTGTTTTGGGGAAGAAGGCGATGCCGCCTGTGCGCTCGGCTAAACGCTGAAGGGCGCGGCGCGCTCGTCGTTGTTTCTCTTCGCCTAACAGGCCGATGGCGTAAATGGTTGGACCGCCCTCCTGCTGCAGGACTTGCACGGCTTGCTCCAGCGATTCGCGACTGTCTTTGTCTTCGCCGTCGGTGACTACGAAGATCACTTTTTTCTCCCGACGCGCACTCCGCTTTAGATGATCCGCAGCGCTGATCACCGCATCGTAGAGCGCGGTTCCGCCAGCGCTGTTGTACTTTCCTAAGGCTTCTTTCAGTTTCCCAATGTCAGAAGTGAAATCTTGGTCCAGAAACATATCATCATTGAAATTAACGACGAAAACCTCATCCTGTGCGTTGCTGGAACGAACCAAATTCAGGGCAGCCTGGTTGATCTTTTCCCGCTTCTCGCGCATGGATCCAGAATTATCCACCAGGATGCCCATAGAAACGGGGATATCCTCATGGCGAAACGAAGTTATTGGCTGCGGGTGGCCGTCCTCGAATACGGCAAACGCCGATCGATCCAGATTCGTAATCAGAGCGTCTTTTTCGTCCATGACGGTGGCGTGGAGGGAAACCTCGTCCACTTCTTTGTGCAGCACGAACATGTCGTCGCCATGGGCGTTTTTCCCGGCAGAGGTTGGCTGCGACAGAGTGGTGTCCTGGTCTTTGGCGGAGTTGCCGCCAGGCTGAGGTGCAGGTGAGGTACCCGGAGGAGGCATGGCAGCGGGAAGAGTTTCCGGGACGGCCGGGATTGGGCCAGCTGGGCTTGGACCAGCCGGGCTTGGAGCAGTATTTTGCGGAGCAGGAGGGCTAGAGTTTTGAGGTGCTGGGCTCGAATTCTGAGCATTGGCAAAAACTACGATCCCGGACAAAACGAAAGAAATTACAACAAACTGAGCACGATCATTCCACAGGTGCATAGTATCCCGTCTTCGCGTAAACCTTCAGAGGTGGCAATCCCTTTGGAGGGATGAGCTTGACCTTAATCTTACGCCATTTCCCATCGTGGACAGGATTTTTGGGACGGTACCCCAGCACATACTGGTTACGTAGTTCGATGCCAATCTTGGTCGCTACATCGGCCAGATCGTTCGGATTGTCGATGGTGAACGCGCGCCCGCCGGTGAGCTCGGTGACGTCGCCCAGCAAGGCAGGTCCGAGCCGTTCCTCATCGGACGCGAAGAAATGGTCGTAGATGCCGATGGCGTAAATCAGGACATCAGCCTCCTTGACCATGGACTTAATTTCGCTCTCGGTGTAGCGGCTGTGATTGTCGCCGCCATCCGAAATAATGAGCAAAGCCTTCTTGGGATACCTGGCTTGGCGCATCTTGTTGATTCCGAGATAGATGGCGTCCAGCAAAGCGGTACGGCCCCTAGGAACCGTGTAAACCAGTTTGCCCTGAATATCTTCTACCGACTGGGTGAAATCGGCGACCTCTTCCGGCTTGTCGCCGAATGTGATCATGAAGAATTCGTCTTGCGGGTTCGCAGTCTTGAAAAATTCGATTACCGCCTCGCGAGACTTTTCGATCTTGCTCGACATGCTGCCGCTGACGTCGAAAATGACTCCGAGTGACACCGGAGCATCTTCACTGGAGAAGTTCTTGATTTCCTGTACATCACTGCCTTCGCTCAACGCAAAGTTTTCACGATCTAGTCCTGTAACCAGGCGGTTCATGGGATCGGTAATGGTGACCGGAACCAGCACCAAATCTACCGCCACCTTGATGGGCTTGTCGCGCTCCCTGAGTGATGCGGTGGTGACGACATCTTTGGCTGCAGGAGGCTTGCCAGCACTGTTCAGCACACCCGTCCCCGGCGGCGGACTTCCGGACTTGGGAGGCGTGACGTGAACATCATCGAGAGGGCTTTGCGACCAAGCAAGCGTGTTCAAGCCTGCGATTAAGGCAGCGCTCAGGGCGAGAGCTGAAAACCGACCAACAGACCGTGGTGACACCATACGTCCTCCACAGGAACTAGCATGGACGAGAAATTGAACCCTTGCAATACTACTTAGGGCTAACCACTCCGCAGGAAATCCACGCGTCTTATTTCCGGATACTATCACAGGCGGCTGAGCAAAACACTGACCTTTTCGCGGAGGGAAGAAATCGGCGAAAACCTTGCCTAGCGAGCGGTTCAAGCTGCATTCTGGGCGGATCGGCGGCCTGATACAATGCAAGATTCTTCCATCTTATGGCTATCCTGCGTCCTTTTCGCGCGCTCCGTTATGATCCGGCTCGGGTCCAACCGCAACTTGCCGTCACTCAGCCCTACGACAAAATCACTCCTGCTATGCAGGAGAAGTACTACGCGGCCAGCCCTTATAACCTCGTTCGCATCATTTTGGGTAAGGCGGAGCCTGGGGACAACGAGGAATCGAACGTCTACACGCGGGCTGCGGCTTCGTTCGCGAATTGGCGCAATTCGGGTGTTTTGAAACCGGACGCCGAGCCCTGCCTCTACACGTATACGCAGAGCTTTACCGTCCCTGGCAGCGATGTCAAAGCCGAGCGTCGAGGGTTTATTGCCGCTGGCCAGATTGAAGAATACTCGGCTGGCGTCGTGTTTCGGCACGAACAGACGCTGGCCAAGCCGAAGTCCGACCGCCTAAATCTACTGCGCGCGACCAAGGCTCATTTTGGACACATTTTTATGCTCTATTCAGATGCGGGCGAGGTTGATGCCCTGCTCGCCTCCCCTGCTTCGCCGGATATTGAAGTCACCGATGAATACGAGGTTATCCATCGCGTGTGGAAGATTTCCGATCCTGTGGTGATCAAGGCGGTGCAGGAGAAGATGACGAATCAGCGGTTGATTATTGCAGATGGACACCACCGCTACGAAACGTCACTGAACTATCGCAATGAGCGCCGCGCTGGCGCTGAAACCGAAATTGTTGGCCGAGATCGTGTGGAAAACCCTCCCTACGACAATGTGATGATGACTTTGGTCAATATGCACAGCCAGGGCATGGTTATTCTGCCGACGCATCGCGTTGTACACGGGCTGACGAATTTCTCCGACGACAAGTTCGTGGAACAGGCGAGCAAGCATTTCCGCGTAGAAGAGGTTGTAGGAACCATCAGCGCGGCACATGCGACCAGCGTTTTGAAAGAGGCTGGAAAGGCCAGTACGGCACTGCTGGCGGTGACGGGGACTCGGGCGTTCCTACTTTATTCGCCGAAGTCGATTGGCACTCCGGTGTTTGAGGGATTTTCTTTGAGGCAGCAGGCGCTGGATGTGGTGCAACTGCATAAAGGCTTGCTGGAAGGCGTGTTGGGACTTTCTCAGGAATCCATTCGCAACCAGGAAAACTTGAGCTACCTTCGCGACATGGGAGAGGCTCTGACGCGCGCACGAAACGGAGCGAATGTTTCATTCCTGATGAATCCGTGTCGTATGGAACAAGTGCGCGACATCGCATTCGCGGGAGAAGTGCTTCCGCAAAAGTCCACCGACTTCTTTCCCAAAATGCTGGACGGTCTGACCATCTATGCGGTGGACTAAAACAGGGCTGGCCGCGTTCGCGCTTGCGGCCCTCGCACAGGCCGCTCAAGCCGAAGATAAACGCATTGCAGTGTTCTCACCGCAGACCAGCTTCACGCTTCCGGTGATTGCGCGCGAAGGCCGCGACTATATTGGACTCGTGGAAGTGCTGGAGCCGCTGGGCGATGTCAGCGCCAAACTGGAAGGCGGCAAGTGGAAACTGCGTTTTGATCAGCGCGACGCAGAATTTACCACCGGCCAGACGCGCGCGAAAATCAAAGGCAAAGACTTCGACCTGTCCGCTCCGTTTCGTTTGGATGGAAGCCGCGGGCTCGTTCCGGTGTCTAGTTTGGGGTCGCTTATTCCTCAAATCACGGGAACGCGCGAAGTAGTTTTTCACGTGGATTCTCGCCGGCTGTTTGTGGGGAAAGTGGCGGTCCGCTTTACGTCTGAACTGCAGAACTCCGGCTCCGCCCAAAAAGAGGAAGCTTCGCGGCTGGTTCTAAACTTCACGTCTCCGGTGAACCCAGCGATTGCCAGCGAGCCGGGTAAAGTACGGCTCACGTTTACGCGGGAGCCAATCATGCCTCCGGTCGTAGAAAGCTATACCTACGACAATTCTGCGATCACACGCAGCAAATATGAGGAAGCCAACGGCCTTGCTCTGCTCACCGTTTACAGTATTACGCCGCTGCTGGCGAGTTTCAGCAATGAAGGTCGCACTATCTCGTTAGGACCAGCGCCCAAAGCGCCATCGGTTCAGCCTCCGCAGCCTGCCGCGGCGGCGGTCGGGCAGAAGACACCGCCAGGATCCTCAGCGACTCCGCTGCCGCCCGGAACTCTGGCAGCCGGAACCATCGTCGCTCCGCCGCAAACCGGACCGCACCATTTTTTCGCCATCATCGATGCCAGCCACGGAGGCAGTGAGCGCGGTGCTGGCCTCAGCGACACGCTGGCGGAAAAAGATATTTGCCTAAGCCTTGCCCGGCATCTGCAGAAAGAACTGCAGAATTTGGGCATGTCGGCGCTTATCTTGCGCGATTCCGATAGCACGCTCAGCCTGGATCAGCGCGCCGCGATGGCTAACTCGGCGCATCCGGCAATTTATATCGCGCTGCACGCCGCTTCGCAGGGGCGTGGCGCTCGCGTCTACGCTTCCCTTTTGCCTTATAGCGGGAATGCCCGAGGGCAGTTCCAGCCTTGGGAGTCGGCGCAGGCTCCGTCGCTGCGAACGGCTGTTGCCGCAGCATTCAGCATCGCCACTGAACTGCGCAAACATGATGTCCCTGCCGGAGTGCTGTACGCGCCGTTGCGCCCGCTGAACAATATCGTGGCACCAGCTGTCGCCGTGGAAGTCGCGCCGCCGGGAGACAAAATCGCCGATCTCGCCGCCGCCAACTACCAGCAGTCGGTCGCTACAGGGATCGCTGCTGGCATCGCCGCCGTCAAGGCTCAGTTGGAGGCCGCGCGATGATTCCCCGTCATCTCAAAATCGGCGTCTACGTTTTGCTGATGGCTGTGCTGCTTTTGAGCGGATATCTCTGGCGACTCAAGCGCCATGCCGCCAGCATCCCGCGTGTTGCCGAAGCCGCTCACGTAGCCCCGCCGCAAGCCGGGCCGCGAGAACAGGTGACGCTCTACGTCGCCTATGACGATCCCGGCATGCTGATGGCGCGAGCTGCATCCGTTCCACTTTCAGAGGGACGCCAGCAGCGCGCCGATACAGTCTTACGAGCGTTGCTGAACCAATACCTCGCCGAAGACTCGCCGCATCAAATCGCCGCGGGATCGGAAATTCGGAACGTCTACTTGGTTGACCCCGGCTTGGCGGTCGTCGACCTGAGCTCCGCCATGGCCGATGGCCACCGCTCCGGAATCCTGGTCGAAGAACTCACCATCGTTTCCATCGTGCAAACCCTCTCAACGAATGTCCCCGGCATCAACCGCGTAAAGTTTCTCGTCGACGGCAAAGAACGCGAGACACTGGCGGGACATGCGGATCTTTCCAGCGTCTATGACACGTCGAATGTGTCGCAGTTGGCGAATCAGTTGAAGGCTGGGCAGTAGGATTGGGTTGGGGACACTTGCATTAGGTCTCGCTCGAATCCACACCTGCTACTGCCCGCCTCTCTATTGCCTACTTACCTGACCCTCCCAAAGGTATTCTCACACTGAGGGCGAACGCCGGTTTGACGACCCAGCCTGTCGCCGTGGGCACGTTCCTGGGCGGGTTCAGCCCCAACGACTCGCCCACCTTGAATCCGCCAATAAGTTTAGTGTCCCGTCCTATATCTACCAGCCCGCTTATCGTGATTGAACGGTATGAAAAGGTTAACCCGGTGCCGAATTCAACCGTCGATGTAACAGGGTTATAACCGACACCACCCGTCACAAAGAAAGCAGAATTTTGTTGTCCAATAGTGGATTCGGCAACTCGATAATTAACGAAGGCCATGGGTACAACGGTATAAGTCTTGTTTTCTTGAACCACGTTGTCGGTAATCATTCCCTTACTGGCGACCGGGGCTACTAGATAGCTGTGATAAGGCGTGACGGGAACCATCAGGCCGCTCGAAACCTCAAAACGCGAGGGAGATTGAAATTGGACCGCTATCGTAACAACCGGCTGCTTGGCAGGCGGATCGGCCAGACCGCCTAACAAGTCGGCGTTATCGCTTTTCACGGTGTCCGCAGCGACTTTTTTAGCCGCAGGGGATAGCTTGTTCGCGTAATTAACATTCCATGTCTGGGCCTGGTAGTAGTTCTTCTTGTCGTCTTGATCTGTGATTTCTGAATTTCCTGTGATCCCGGGCCCCTGTGGAGGGATTTTGGCCACGGCATCTCTTAAAACCATGAGTTTCGCGATATTGCCAGAGTTGTTCTTAACCAGGCTATCGTAAGCGTTCTGCAGCGTCGCTTGATTTTGGTCCAGAATCGAGCTCTGAGAGGCGCGTTCGGGCTTGGCTGGCCGCTCAAACGCCCTGATCTCGACGGCCAGGTTGAAGATCTCGATCGGGATGTTTTTCAATGTCTCGCCACGGTACTCTGAGATAACTGTGCCAAGTTGTTTGTCCGATGCTTCCTTCCATGCATCTGTCTGGTACCAAGGCGATATATAGGCCTTAGGCCACCCGTCAGGAGCTTGTAACGCCCGATTGGTGCATCGAAGCTTGTCTTCCGGTTGCGCCTTCGTCGGAGTCGCCCATCGAGGAGGAGGTTGTAACGCCCAATTGATGCATTGAAGAACAGCTTTCGCTTCCATTAGAGGATCAATTCCATCTATCTGGTCCAGCACTTTCTGTTGCCCCAGTCTAATCGCTTCTGGGTTCTCAAAACATTGGTCGTTCGGGCTAGCTTCACACAACGATCCGATGAAGTTTACGCTAGCGTCCTTTGTTGCAATTGTGACAACAGTGAACTGTTTCAGGGTTGGCGTTAGAGACGAAAAAACAGACTGGAACGTGTCGGGAGGAACCACTGTTGCACTTGATTTCCAGTCGAGCGTTAGGTCTTCCAAGCCCGTCGAATGAGTAACCTCGACAGTAACAGAGCATCCCCTTTTGACATAAATTACCGCTGGCGTAACTGGATTCATGCGGTCAATGGAGATTTTGCAGCGTCCATTTGTCGCTACATAGGAGCAGGTAGGTAGCGTTTTTGGCGTCGGGCAATCAGCCGCCATAGCTGGCGGCGTTGCTGTGACGAACTGCAAAACCGTCACAGTTAACACAAAGTGGATGTTCCGCATTCGAGCCTCCTTAAAACTGGATAGACTTAGAAATCCTGATGTGTTCCATATGCGTTTGTAATCGACAGTTCGGAACGCGGAATGAGTATAGCTAAAAGCAGGCGATGTACAAGGTTAAAGTTTTCACAGAGCAATTCTTGCTTCCGTAGACTTTCCGAGCAGTTTGGGCTAGGGGGAAGCCATCAAGTTGCGCTGGCTCTAACATGACGGAAGCGGACCTGGATCGCGAAGAGGCAGTCTTTGAAGCTGCGGGTGCTGAGAGCCCTACATCTGCCGAACTACCGGCACTCCGGCGTTCCCGTTTTGGGAAAACCACCGCCCCGACCACGCACGAGCCCGCAAATTTATTTCGATTTTTTTATTAACTCATTGATGGCGCTGGCTTTGTTTCAGAATGTTCCACGTGGAACATTTTGCTGGCCCGAACCAAGGCGCAGAAGGTCCGTCTTGCTTCGGCAACACACCCGCCGATTCTCACGAAGGGCACCCGCTGGCACAAGAAAAGGCGATTCCACTCACACAGGGGTTCTGAGTGGAATCGCCTAAGGTAGAGAAGCAGCGCACCTTCGCAGAGGGCGCGCTTATTGCCTGTCCCGCCTCGAATCTTGGCCGTCGCGCTCGTCGCCTTCCCAGCGCCCGCTCCAGCGGCTGTTGGCATCGCCCCATTCGCCTCCGCTCCAGCCTCGGAACTGCGCGCCGTCAATCACACTGTTGTCGCGATACTCAAACATGCGCTCGCGCCCATTCGGGCCTCGGGCATAGATGCGCAGAACCTTTGCGTGTCCCTCATCCGGGTCGATGCCGAACGTGCGGAAATCCAGGCGAAACTGCCGATCCGCCCTCGCCAGTTCCTTCAGCCGGTTGGAGACATCTATATGCCGCCGCCTGCTTCCGTACTGTGCGCTGAGAATGAGGAATTGGCCGGAGTCGCCTCGATCGTCGCGATCGCCGCCGTTGTTCCGGGCATTGCCGCCACCATTCCACTGGCCGCTCCAGCCGCCGCCGCTGCCCCACTCCCCGCTACCCCAGCTGCGGAAGAGCGACCCATCGATCAAGCTATTGTCGGCGTATTCAAACATCCGCTCTTGTCCATTCGAACCACGCGCGAAGATATAGAGCGCCTTCGAGCGTCCCTCGGCTGGGTCCACTCCAAATGTGTTGTAATCCAGACGGAAGACACGGTCCTGTCTGGCCAATTCCTTCAATCGGTTCGTCACGTCTACGTGGCGCGACTCGTTTCCATACTGCGCTGTAAGGATGACGTATTGGCCCGCGTCATTATCGGCTCTGCCTTGCCAGCCGCCTGTCCAGTGCTCATCTCCCCAGTCACCGCGTCCCCAACTGCGGAACTGGCGGCCGTCGAACGCGCTGCCATCGGGAAAGTCAAAACTGCGTTCTTGTCCATTTGGACCGCGAGCAAACACCCGCAACATTTTAGCTTGCCCATGATCCGGGTCGACAGCCATCGATTCGAAGGTGATCCGAAAGGGTTGGTCACGGCGTGCCAGATCCTTCAGGCGATTGGTTACGTCCACATGATTGCGCTCACTGCCGTACTGAGCGCTCAGAATCAGAAATTGCCCTGCGTCCTGCGCGGCTGCGCCTGCAGAAAGCAGAAGTGACAGCATCATCGTCGAGAAAACCGCAAACTTTGTCTTGAACATGAGTTTCTCCTAAAAAAGTGTGAGGAGTTGACTTCCACGGCGACTCTGTCGACTCACCGATTCAGCCCAAAAACTTTCAACTTGAATTATATTCGCGAGAAGTGATCGAGACTGTGCAGAACTGCTCACACTTTGAACTGAACACGAAGCGAGGGGTGGAGAGAGCGCTAATCGCATTCGTAATGGTGGATAAACTAACCTGTAAATGCTCGTCCTAGTGGGTGGCCGTGCCGAGGTTGGCCGTTTCGTCTCGCTCAGCGCGCCCCGATCCCGCCCGCCCGACTGCTACAATCCCACCTGATGATCTACCGCTCTGATAACCGCACGCCCGAGCAGATGCGCCCGGTCAACATTATTCCTGACTTCATTTCAACGGCGGAAGGCTCCGTTCTGATTGAGGTGGGCAACACCCGCGTCATCTGCACCGCGACCGTGGAAGAGTCCGTGCCGGGCTTCATGCGCGGCCAAGGCAAAGGCTGGATCACCAGCGAATACGCTATGCTGCCGCGATCGACGCTGACGCGCACTCCGAGGGAATCCACCAAGGGACGGCCCAGCGGGCGGACGCAGGAAATTCAGCGGCTGATTGGGCGATCATTGCGGGCCATTACCGACTTGACGCGGCTCGGCGAGCGAACGCTCTTCGTCGATTGTGATGTGATTCAGGCGGACGGCGGCACGCGCACGGCTTCAATTACCGGAGCGTTTACAGCGGTTGGACTTGCCCTGCAGAAGCTAATTGAGGCTGGCACGCTGACCTCGGCTCCGATACGCGATTTTGTGGCCGCCACCAGCGTTGGCATTGTTGACGGAGAGATTCTGCTTGATTTGTGTTACGAAGAAGACTCGCGAGCGGAAGTGGATATGAATTTTGTTCTCACCGGCGAGGGCAAAATTGTTGAAATCCAGGCTACCGCAGAGCAGCATCCGTTCGACGATCAGCAATTGAAGAAGATGATGGACATCGCGCGCAAAGGCGTGGAGTCGCTAGTCATCAAACAGAGGGCGATTCTGAAGAATCTGCCGCTGCGGCAGTGAATAAGCGTGCCCAGGAGGTTGTTGAAGAGGTATTTTCGGCAGGCGTTCGAAGCTGGTTGAATCGACCCCGACGTTACTAACCCGTGAAAAACAGCAGATTCCTCACGTTAGAGCCGTTCGGAATGACAAACTCCTACAGTTTTCCAACAGCCTTCCTAGTCGCCGCTTCGACTTTCGCAACCGCCCCGATTCTGAACGCTTGTTCAAACTTTTCGCATATTACAATGATCAGTTCCCCCGCGAGGTTGGCTGGGGTCCGGGTTGATGCTCAACATTCCTCAGAAACAACGGAGGCACTTATGAAACTTACTCCTGGCAAACTTGCAGGGTTGAAAGCAGTTTCCAACGAACGCGGCGTGATTGCCGCCGCCGCGATGGACCAACGCGGCTCATTGCAGAAGTCTCTCGCGAAGGAAAAGGGCGGCGAAGTCACCGACGCCATGATGGAAGAATTCAAAGTTCTGGTGACGGAAGTCCTGACCCAACATGCCAGCGCAATCCTTCTTGACCCCGAGTGGGGCATCCCCGCTTCGAAAAAGCGCGCCAAGGATGCTGGACTGATCATGGCCTATGAAAAGACGGGATACGACAAGACCACGCCAGGCCGCCTCGGCGACTTGCTCGACCACTGGTCCGTCCGCCGCATCAAGGAACTGAACGCGGATTGCCTCAAGATCTTGCTCTACTACTCGCCGACCGACATCGAAAAGGTGAATGACGTAAAGCACGCCTGGGTCGAGCGTCTCGGAGACGAGTGCCGCGCGAACGATATTCCCTTCTTCCTGGAATTCATTGTTTACGAAGAAGGCCTGGACGAGAAATCTGTTGAATACGCCAAGAAAAAGCCCGCATTGGTCATGGAAGCCATGCGTGAGTTCAACAAGGACCGTTACGGCGTGGACGTAATGAAGGTTGAAGTGCCGATTGCCATGCAGTTTGTGGAAGGCACCCAGAGCTTCAAGGGCACGAAGGCCTACAGCCGTCAGGAAGCGAAGGACTTGTTCCAGAAAGCTTCGGCGGTGGCGACCAAGCCGTTTATTTATCTTTCGGCGGGCGTCAGCAATGCCGAGTTCAGCGAAACGCTGGAGCTCGCTGCCGAATCCGGCGTAAAGTTTAACGGCGTGCTCTGCGGACGCGCCACCTGGAAAGAAGGCATCCCGATTTATGCCAAGCAGGGCGGCGCGGCCTTCCGTCAGTGGCTGGAAACCGAAGGTGTGAAGAACATCTCCAACGTGAACGAGCGTCTGAAAGCGGCAACACCGTGGACAGGGATGTATAGCTAGGAACGCTCTCGGCTCTCGGCTGTCAGCTTTCGGCTCTTGCCGGAGACTTTTGGCCGAGAGCCCACCTTCTCAGTAAGGAGGCTGGTCGCTCTCTCAGTTTCACTCCGTGTCTCGGTGTCTCCGCGGTGAAATGTCTTTGCAAACTAAGTTGCCCCTGAACTTTTGACGCCTGCTACCTCCTTTCGTTCCATCCTGTGCAAAACAGCTCGCCCATGAATCTTGCCGAAATGTTTTAATAGAGGGGAAACTTCCTCTTTGCATCCGCATCGTATGGGTACGACGGCATTTAGCGGTCGTCGCTACGGAAGAAGATTTACTCGGAGGGTTGCATGGCGACGGCGCCAACGGCGAGCGCGACACAGATCGACACACTTTGCATCAACACGATTCGCACGCTCTCCATGGATGCGGTGCAGCAAGCGAACTCCGGTCATCCGGGAACGCCGATGGGCATGGCGCCGGTCGCCTACGAGCTCTGGCAGAACTTTCTCCGTTACGACCCCGCGAACGCGGCTTGGCCGGATCGCGATCGCTTCGTGCTTTCGATTGGGCACGCGTCCATGCTGCTGTATTCCATGCTGCACCTCACGGGAGTAAAGGCTCTCGACGCGCACAATCAGCCAACGGATCAGCTGGCGGTGCCGCTCGACGACATCAAGCGTTTTCGCCAGCTCGACAGCAAATGTCCAGGGCATCCCGAATATCGTTTTACTTCTGGTGTTGAAACAACCACCGGGCCGCTAGGCCAAGGTGTTGCGAACAGCGTGGGTATGGCGATCGCCGCAAAGTGGCAAGCGGAGCACTTCAATCGCCCGGGCTTCGAGATCTTTAACTACAACGTTTACGCCATGTGCGGCGACGGCGACATGATGGAAGGCATCTCCAGCGAAGCCGCGTCTCTCGCTGGCCACCTCAAGCTCGGCAATCTGTGCTGGATTTACGACAGCAATCGCATCACCATCGAAGGCAGCACCGACCTTGCGTTCAACGACGACATTGCTGCGCGCTTCCTCAGCTATGGATGGCATGTAGAGAAAGTCGGGGACGCCAATGATTTGGAAGCTCTGGCAGGGGCGTTGAAGGCGTTCCAGAACACCAACGACCGCCCCACGATGATTATCGTGCATAGCCACATTGGCTTTGGCGCACCAAACAAGCAAGACACAAAAGAAGCCCACGGTGAACCGCTGGGCGAAGATGAAATCCGTCTTGCAAAAAAGAGTTATGGTTGGCCGGAAGACGCTAAGTTCCTGGTGCCGGATGGCGTGCGAGAACACTTCAGCGAAAGTATCGGCAAGCGCGGAGCGGACCTACGTAGTAAGTGGGAGGAGCTTCTCAGCGGCTACAAGAAACAGTTTCCGGAACTGGCGCGATCTCTGGATCAAATGCAGAAGCGCGAATTGCCGGACGGCTGGGATAAGAACCTTCCTGTGTTCCCGGCGGACGCAAAAGGCATGGCTGGACGCGACGCTTCTGGCAAAGCGCTGAACGTTTTGGCGCAGAATGTACCGTGGCTTATGGGCGGTGCCGCCGACCTCGCGCCCTCCACAAAAACGCGCCTCACGTTCGGCGATGCGGGAGATTTCCAAGCTGACAACTACGGCGGTCGGAACTTCCACTTCGGTATTCGCGAGCACGTGATGGCCGCCGCGCTGAATGGCATGTCGCTGAGTCACGTCCGTCCGTATGGTTCAGGATTCCTGATTTTCAGCGACTACGCGCGTGCCTCGATTCGCCTGAGCGCGATCATGGAAATTCCGACGATTCATGTTTTTACCCACGATTCCATTGGCGTCGGTGAAGACGGCCCCACGCACCAGCCGATTGAGCAACTCGCTTCGCTGCGCGCGATTCCCGGCATGTTTGTCTTCCGTCCGGGCGATGCGAACGAAGTTGTGGAAGCTTGGAAGGTCATCATGAAGTTCCGTCATAAGCCCGCGCTGCTGGCGGTTTCACGACAAGCGGTTCCTGTACTGGATCGAACAAAATACGCCGCGGCTTCTGGTGTGGCAAAGGGCGGCTACGTTCTCGCCGATGCGGCAGATGGCAAGCCAGACGTAATTCTGATTGCGACGGGCACAGAAGTTGCGCTCACCATCGACGCCTACGAAAAGTTGAAAGCGGATGGAGTGAAGGCGCGAGTGGTCAGCATGCCTTGTTGGGAACTGTTCGAACATCAGGATCAGAGCTATCGCGACAGCGTGTTGCCTCCGTCGGTCCGCGCTCGCGTAGCCGTGGAAATGGCCTCGACGTTCGGCTGGGAGCGCTACGTCGGCCTTAATGGACGCATCGTCGGAATGCGCTCGTTTGGCGCCTCCGCTCCCTTGAAAGATTTGCTTAAACACTTCGGCTTCACGGTAGAAGCGGTAGTCGCTGTGGCGAAAGACGTTCTCGCGAGGGCGAAATAGCCAATGCGAGTCGTCGCCGGATCAGACCACGCAGGATTCGAACTCAAGCAGATGCTGCTCCCTCTTTTAAAGGAGCTGGGCCACGAAGTCATCGACGTGGGCACCAACGGCACGGCGGCCGTCGACTATCCCGATTTCGCGGAAGCCGTTGGCAAGGCGATCCTCGAAGGCCGCGCCGACCGGGGAGTATTGATCTGCGGCAGCGGGGTGGGCGCATCCGTTGCAGCAAACAAGATGCATGGAATTCGAGCCGCCGTTTGCCATGACACGTATTCCGCGCACCAGGGCGTCGAACACGACGACATGAATGTGCTGGTGCTCGGCTCGCGCGTCATTGGGTCAGCGGTTGCACCCGAGTTGGTCAAGGCATTTCTTTCTGCATCTTTCACGCAAGAAGAGCGTCACATGAGGCGGCTCAATAAAGTACTGGCCATCGAACGCTCAGGGATCTAACAGCTGCGGGCCAGCTTCCAAAACTTCGTCACAATCTTCAAGAGAGGCATTTATGAATCCGCTCCAGGAACTGCAAAAGTATGGCCAGTCGGTCTGGCTCGATTACATCCGCCGCAACCTCATTACCAGTGGTGACCTCAAACGACACATTGATGACGATGGGCTGCGCGGCATGACCTCAAATCCAGCGATTTTCGAGAAGGCAATTGCAGGCAGCACGGACTATGCGGATTTCCTGAAATCGCTCGACAGCAAGACCGATCTCGATGCCAAAGCGCGCTACGAATTACTGGCAATCCGCGATATTCAGGATGCAGCCGACCTGCTGAAGCCTGTCTACGTAAGCAGCAACAAGCGCGACGGCTACATCAGCCTGGAAGTTTCTCCCTATCTCGCGCACGACACGAATGCCACTCTTGCTGAAGCGCGCCGCCTCTGGAAGACCGTGGCCCGCGACAATGTGATGATCAAAGTGCCGGGAACGCCCGAAGGCCTTCCGGCAATAGAACATCTGACCAGCGAAGGCATGAACATCAATATCACTCTGCTCTTCGCGCAGGATGTTTACGTCAAGGTCGCGGAAGCCTACATCGCGGGTCTGGAGAAGTTTGCAGCCAGCGGCGGAGACCTCAGCCGCGTTGCCAGCGTAGCCAGTTTCTTCATCAGCCGCATTGACAGCCTGGTCGACTCCCAGCTGGGCGACAAACTGAAAGCGGCAACCGATCCGCAACAGCAGGCTCTGATCCAGAGCGTCATGGGCAAGGTCGCGATTGCGAACGGCAAGCTAACCTATCAACGCTATCTGTCTTTGTTTAGCGGTCCGCGTTGGGCCGCACTGGCCACCAAGGGAGCGCAAACGCAGCGCGTGCTCTGGGCCAGCACCGGCACCAAGAATCCCAGTTACTCCGACGTTCTGTATATAGAAGAGCTGATCGGCCCCGACACGGTCAACACGGTCCCTCCTGCAACTTTCGACGCCTTCCGCGATCATGGCAAGCTGCGCAACAGCCTGACGGATGATATTCCCGGCGCTACCAAGACCATGGAAGACCTGGCGAAAACAGGTGTTTCCATGAAGGCCGTCACCGATAAGCTGACCGACGACGCGGTCCAGCTTTTCAACGATGCTTTTGACAAGCTGCTGATTGCCGTCGAGAAAAGCACGAAATCGCCTGCGCGGCTCGCAGTCAATGCACAGACTTATTCAGCACCCGCAGCAATGGCCGGAGCGATCAAGACTGAAGTAGATGGCTGGCGCGCCGGAGGCAAGGTTCGCCGCCTCTGGCAGCACGATGCTTCCATCTGGTCTGGCGCAGATGAAGGCAAGTGGCTGGGATGGCTCGGCATCGTCGATGACCAAATCGCGAACGTGCAGAAGCTCATCGACCTGGGTGCGGAAGTCCGTTCCGGTGGATTCACTCAAGCCATGCTGCTCGGCATGGGTGGATCGAGTCTCTGCCCTGAGGTCTTGAAGATGACGTTTGGTAAGATCGCGGGCAGTCCGGAATTGTTTGTTCTGGATTCCACCGATCCGGCGCAGGTCCGTGGGTTCGAGAAGAAGGCGGATCTCAGCAAGAGTCTGTTCATCGTCTCCAGCAAGTCGGGCAGCACGCTCGAACCTAACATCTTCAAACAGTATTTCTTCGAGCGCGTCTCGCAAACTGTCGGCGCAGACAAGGCGGGCAGTCGGTTTATTGCCGTCACTGATCCCGGCTCTAAGATGCAGCAGGTCGCGGAAGGCGATAAGTTCCTGCACATTTTTGCGGGCGTGCCTTCGATTGGCGGTCGCTACTCGGCGCTCTCCAACTTCGGCATGGTTCCGGCTGCTGTCATGGGATTGGATGTCAAGAAATTCCTCAACAGCGCGCATGGCATGGTACAAGCTTGCGCCGCCTGCGTTCCGATTGATGAAAATCCAGGCGCGATGCTCGGCATCCTCATGGGAACAGCCGCCCGCAACGGCCGCGACAAGATTACGATTCTCACTTCCTCGGGCGTCTCCGATCTTGGCGCGTGGCTGGAACAGCTGATCGCGGAATCCACCGGCAAAGAAGGTCACGGGATCATTCCCGTGGATCGCGAACAGCTTGGCTCGCCCGATGTCTACGGCAGCGACCGCATCTTCGCATACTTGCGTTTGGCCGCTCAGCCCGACGCCGCAGTCGACGCGAAGCTCACAGCACTGGAACAAGCTGGACACCCCGTCGTCCGCATTGTCCTGAATGACGTTTACGATTTGGGTCAGGAATTCTTCCGCTGGGAGATTGCCACGGCGGTAGCGGGCTCGATTCTCGGCATCAATGCCTTCAACCAACCCGACGTCGAGGCCAGCAAGATTGTGACCAAGAGTCTGACTTCGGAGTACGAAGCCAAGGGCTCCCTGCCGGCAGAAGCTCCCGTACTGGTCGACGGCGGCGTGAAGCTCTTCACCGACGCAGCCAACGCCGACGCGCTGGCCAAGGCGGCTGGCAACGACAAGACTCTCCTCGGATATCTGAGAGCGCATCTGAACCGTCTCGGCGCGGGCGATTACTTCGGGCTTCTCGGCTACGTTGAAATGAACGCATCGCACGAACAATCTCTGCAAACCCTGCGGCACGCGGTGCGCGATAAAAAGAAAGTTGCGACCTGTCTTGGATTTGGGCCGCGATTCCTGCACTCGACAGGGCAGGACTACAAAGGCGGACCGAATTCCGGTGTATTCTTGCAGATTACCTGCGATGACGCTGCGGATTTGGCGGTGCCTGGGCAGAAATACACGTTTGGCGTTGTGAAAGCGGCGCAGGCACGCGGAGATTTTCAAGTACTGGCCGACCGTAAACGGCGGGCCCTGCGTTTGCATCTCGGTGCAGACGTGGATGCAGGGTTGGCTGCGCTAGTGAAGGCAGTTCAGCAGGTGCTGGGATAGGGCTGCAGCAGATTTTCAAGTTCTTTTTCGAACAGATTCTATTAGGAGCGTCACATGCAGCTAGGAATGGTAGGACTCGGCCGGATGGGCGCCAACATGACGCGCCGGTTGATTCGCGGCGGTCATGAACTCGTAGTCTCAGATTTGAGTCATGACGCGGTCAAGGGTCTGGTTGGCGAAGGCGCTGTCGGCTCCGCATCTCTGGATGATTTTGTAGCGAAGCTCAAGGCTCCCCGTGCCGCCTGGGTCATGGTTCCGGCTGGCGATCCCACGGAGAAGACTGTGCAGGCTCTCGCCGACCGTATGCAGGCGGGCGACGCCATCATCGACGGCGGCAACTCGTATTTCAAAGACGACGTACGGCGCTCCGAGCAGTTGAAAAGCAAAGGCATTCACTACATCGACGTTGGCACCAGCGGCGGCATCTGGGGCATTGATCGCGGCTATTGCATGATGATTGGCGGTCCCGACGAAGCCGTTCAGCGCCTCGATCCTCTCTTTAAGACGCTGGCACCCGGACGCGGCAACATTGACCGCACTCCTGGCCGCGACAAAATGCCTGCGGGCACCTCCGAAGACGGCTACATTCACTGCGGACCTTCCGGTTCGGGGCACTTCGTGAAGATGGTTCACAACGGCATTGAATACGGCATGATGCAGGCTTACGCCGAAGGGTTTGATATCTTCAAGAATGCCGACAGCAAGGAATTGCCGGCAAATATCCGCTTTACGTTGAACTTGCCCGATATCGCGGAAGTCTGGCGGCGAGGCAGCGTCGTCAGTTCGTGGCTGCTTGATCTAACGGCCATGGCATTGGTCGAGAATCCGAATTTGTCCGAATATAGCGGCTTTGTGCAAGACTCCGGCGAAGGCCGTTGGACAATCCAGGCGGCTCTGGATGAAGCGGTCCCGGCGGAGGTTCTGACGGCAGCGCTGTATACGCGTTTCCGCTCGCGCCAGGAGCACACGTTTGCCGAGAAAATGCTTTCGGCCATGCGACAAAAGTTCGGCGGGCACGTCGAGCCGGGGAAACACTAAGTTCTTGTTGTAGATACTAAGCTCTCAAAACCGTCGCGCGCGGACGCAAAGGAACAAATGAATGTCTGATCAAAAACTGGTACCAGCGGGAAACGGCGAGCGCGTGGGCCGCCCCGGCGATCCTTGCATCATGGTTATTTTCGGTGCGGCAGGCGATCTCACCCGTCGCAAGCTGATCCCTGCTCTTTACAACCTGGCGAAACATGATCTGCTTTCTCGCGAGTTCGCCATTGTTGGCGTCGCACGCAATGAGATGGCGACCGACGACTTTCGCAAGAAGATGGCGGACGACCTCAAACAGTTCGCCACCACCACCACCGTGGACCCCGACATCTGGGAATGGTTCGAACGTCGTCTTTACTACCTTACCGGTGAATTTACCGACAAAACGCTCTTCACCAAGCTCAATGACTTGCTCCAGAAGCTCGACAAAGACCACACCACGCACGGTAACTATTTCTACTACATGGCCACGGCGGCAGATTTCTTCGGCACCATCGTCGAGAATCTGGCCGAAGTTGGACTGATGAACGATGAAGGTGGCCACTGGCGGCGCGTCATCGTGGAAAAGCCTTTTGGCCGCGACCTGGAATCCGCCGTCGCGCTCAATGCACAGCTTTTGAAGGTTGTGAGGGAAACTCAGATTTACCGCATTGACCATTATCTGGGTAAGGAAACGGTCCAGAACATCTTAGCCTTGCGCTTTGCCAACGGAATCTTTGAGCCAATCTGGAACCGCCGCTACATTGATCACATACAAATCTCCGTGGGCGAAACCGTGGGCGTGGAAGGCCGTGGCGGCTACTATGACAATTCGGGCGCTTTACGCGATATGATGCCCAACCACATCATGCAGCTCATCAGCCTGACTGCAATGGAGCCACCGATTTCCTTCGAAGCCGACGCCGTGCGCGATGAACAAGCCAAAGTTCTACACGCCATCCAGCCGCCGACTGGAGAGGAAGTCTTGACCAAGACGATTCGCGGTCAATACGGCGACGGCGAGTCTGGTGGGCAGCGCGTTCCAGGCTATCGGAACGAGCCTTCGGTCGCACCAGATTCACGTACAGAGACTTTTGTCGCCATGAAGCTTGCCCTCGACAACTGGCGTTGGGCAGGAGTCCCCTTCTACCTGCGCACGGGCAAACGCATGGCCGCCCGTAACACGCATGTCGTCATTCAGTTCCGGCGCGCACCTCTAATTTTATTCCGCGATACGCCTGTCGATAGCATGATGCCCAACCAGTTGGTACTGCATATTCAACCGGAAGAAGGCATTTCACTGCGCTTTGCGGCGAAAGTCCCCGGACCAGTAATGCGGCTCGGCTCCGTCGACATGGATTTTGAGTATGCCGACTATTTCGGTGTTCAGCCCAGCACCGGATACGAACGGTTACTGCACGATTGCATGGTCGGCGATGCTACGTTGTTCCAACGCGCGGACATGGTGGAAGCGGGCTGGAGCATTGTGAATCCCCTGCTTGACGTTTGGAAAGCACTGCCGCCTCGGAATTTCCCGAACTATGCGGCGGGCACCTGGGGGCCAAAGGAAGCTGACGATCTGCTGGAGAAAGATGGCCGTCGCTGGAGGAACTTCGAAAAGTGATCCTCGCTGGGGATATAGGTGGGACCAACGCTCGATTAGCACTCTTTACGGCAAAAGACGGGACTCTGCAGCAAATCACGGAGACCGTGTTTCCGAGCCGCCAGCATAGTGGGCTGGACCAGATCGTGGCCAAGTTTGCCACGCAGGAAAAACCGCAGCTAGAAGCTGCTTGCTTCGGGATTGCGGGCCCGGTTGTGAACGGACGCTGCCAAACATCCAACCTGCCTTGGGTCGTCGAGGCCGACCAACTGGCTCGCGAGCTACATTTGCCGCAGGCGCTGCTCATCAACGATCTGGAGGCGAATGCCTGGGGCATTGGAGGATTGAAGGGCGACGATCTGGTAAGTCTGAATCAGCTTGGAACGAACTCCTCAGCCTCGACGCCTGCGCCACCCGTCGGGAATCAAGCTGTGGTCTCGGCCGGAACAGGTCTTGGAGAGGCGGGCCTCTACTGGGATGGACAGCGCCGCCATGTTTTCGCTTGCGAGGGCGGGCATACGGATTTTGCGCCGAGAAACGAATTGGAAATGCAGCTGCTTGAATATCTGGTAGCTCGATTTGGCCATGTCAGCTACGAAAGAATTCTTTCCGGCCCGGGCCTGGTCAACGTGTTCAGCTTTCTGCGGGACAGCGGGCGCGGCCGTCCGGAAGCCTGGCTCGTCGAAGAAATGGAACAGTCAGATCCAGCGGCCACCATCTCGAAAGCAGCGCTCCAAGGAAAATGTGAGCTCTGCGAGCAAACCTTGGAACTCTTCATCTCCATCTATGGCGCTGAAGCTGGGAATATGGCGCTGAAAGTAATGGCTACAGGAGGCGTTTTCCTCGGCGGGGGCATCGCGCCCAAGATTCTCCCTCGCCTCAAAGGCCCGTTGTTCATGGAAGCCTTCCGAGGCAAGGGACGGATGCAGCGTTTGCTGGAATCAATTCCTGTCTCTGTGATCGTAAATGACAAGACAGCTCTGCTAGGCGCCGCTCGCTGTGCCCATGCGAAATTGGCCACGAGGTTAACGTGAGCGTTGGCGCCGAAATCCGCGTGCTCAACAACCGCCTGGCTCTATTCGAGGCGGCGGTAGCCGAATTCCTTGGAATTACCCAGGCGGCAATCCAGGGAAGGGGCCGCTGCACGGTGGCGCTGTCAGGCGGCTCCACGCCACGCAGCTTCTATTCCTTGCTCGCCGATCAGCCTAACGTTCCGTGGGACAAGATTTTTTTCTTCTTCGGCGATGAGCGTCACGTGCCTCCCGACAATCCCGATAGCAACTTCCGCATGGCCAGCGAGGCACTCTTCTCGCGTGCGGCAATACCAGCCGAACATGTTTTCCGCGTCCCAGCCGAGATTCCTGACGCCGACACCGCTGCCCAATCTTACGAACAAACCTTGCGTCAGTTCTTCAGTCTTGAAGAGGAAGCTCTGCCGCGCTTCGATGTGATCTTACTGGGCATGGGACCCGATGGTCACACCGCTTCCCTATTCCCTGGAACGGCGGCTTTGCACGACGACGAACGCTTAGTGACTGCCAACTGGGTGGAAAAGTTCAAGACTTGGCGCATCACGCTGACCTATCCCGTGATCAACAACGCCGCCGAAGTTCTATTTTTAGTGGCTGGGGCGGAAAAGCAGGAAGCTCTGCTCGCCGTGTTGCAGGGAAAATCCGATCAGGAAACCTATCCTGCCCAGGGCGTCCGTCCTGAAAATGGGCGGCTGGTGTGGCTGGTGGACCAGGAAGCGGCGGGCCCGCTGAAGTAGGGGCTACGTTAGAATAGCGGCACCATTTTATGTTTACCCTGATAAAGTTTCCGATCTGCCTCACGCAGTACTTCTGAAATTTCAGCACCCGCCACATGAGCTGAGATTCCCCAATTCAATATCAAGTCAAAGCCACGCTTACTACTGACGTTCCAGCTCTCCGCCGCTCGTAACAGGCGCCGGACAGCAATCTCCGCCTGTTCTTCGCTGGTCTCAGGCATAACCACCAGGAATTCGTCTCCGCCATAGCGAAATAGCAGGTCTGCGCCGCGAAAGTTATTCTTGAGAATGCGCGCCACTTCGACCAAAACCTCATCTCCCGCCCGGTGTCCAAAGCTCGAGTTAACGTTGCGAAATCCATCAACATCCACCATCAAAAATGTAAGCGGCGTGCCCATGCGGTTGACGCGAGTGACTTCGCGATTCACGAACTCATCCATGGCGCGACGGTTGAACAGCTGGGTCAGCGGGTCATACAACGACAGATTTTCCAGGCGCTGGCTGTAAACCAATTCGCGAATCAGCGAGCCTCGCGTTGCGTTCAGCGACTTCCTCTGCGCAATCAGATAGATATTCACCAGGACGATCAGTGTGATCAGCCCAAACATCAATTGCGGAAGAAAACGGTGATCCAACACAAGATTTTTTTGCGACCATGCCAGATTTGGCAGCACCAGCGCGAAGAAACCGGATGCCAGAACAATCATCAACAGCGCGCCAATCGACCAAAGCTGCCAGTCGCGGCTCGAAAGCTCTTCAATCTGCTGCTGGATGTCCTCGGTACTATGAGAGGCGGTACGCTCCAGACTGCGCAAGCTGTGGGCCAAGTCCATGATTCTCCTCGAGCGGTTCCACGGAACGGAAGAGTACGGCAGTATCGCTTGATCCATTTGTACCGGAATCAGGACAGTTCGGCGAGACGACCAAAGGACAATGTCCTGTTACGCGAGTAATACTGTCCGTTACCTTTGGAAGGTGCCTATGGGGATGGCGCCAACCCTTGGCAGCGCTGGTAGCGACGCCAGGACCCGAACCAGCGCCGCCATCTGTTCCAACGAAAGGGCTTCTGCGCGAACGGACGGCTTGATTTTCGCCTCGTCCAACGCAGCCTTCAAAACCGCTTCTGAATACAGCACCCGCAAATTATTGGAAAGTGTCTTCCGTTTCTGCGAAAACGCGAGCTTAAAGAAATCCACCATCGCTTCGGCGGACACGCCTAACTTCGCCGTCTTTGGTTCCATACTGAGGCGAATCACAGCGGAATGAACCTTCGGCGGCGGGCTAAAGGCCTCGGGAGGAAGCTCGAACAACTTCTCCACATGCGCATAAAGCTGCGCCGTCGCGGATAGGAGCCCGAATTCACTATTGCCAGGCTCCGCCACCAGCCTGTCAGCAACCTCCCTTTGCACCATAATGACGACACGATCAAAATGCTGCTCAAAAGCAAACAGGTGCAACAAAATATCTGATGTGATGTAGTAAGGAAGATTGCCGACCACGCGTACCTTGTCCAGCGCGCGCGTGATTCCCGGCCGCATCGTCCCCGGACGGGGTGCAAACAGCGTGTCGAAATTCACCTGCAGAACGTCGGCCTGAATCACTTCCACACTCGACATGAGTGCGTAAGCCATGCTGAGTTGCGCTGCCAAAACGCGATCGACTTCAATTGCAATCAGGCGACCGGCACGCTTGGCCAGCATCCCGGTCAGTGTCCCCGGGCCGGGACCAATCTCCAGGACGGTACTTTGGGAAATGTCGCCCAGGGCCTCCACAATGCGGGTTACAGCATTGGTATCGCGCAAAAAATGCTGCCCCAGCTTCGGCTTGCCCTTACGTGCGGCCCCGTTATCCTTTGTCACATTGACCCTCTTTCTTGCCGACGCATACACTTACAGATTGCGCTGGATTGCACGAAAATTCTTGTGCTGACCTGGTGGGAACGCCCTTGGTCATCATAGCGGTTTGCGGGCCAATGTGGTGCCGATGGGTAAGACGGAGGTTCTAAGTTCATGCACATAGCGTTTGCGGCGTCGGAATGCGTGCCCTATTCAAAAACTGGAGGACTGGCGGATGTAGTCGGGGCTTTGCCGCGTGCGCTCGCCTCTCTTGGTCACCAGGTCAGCGTATACCTCCCAAAGTATCGGCAGACTAAGTTGGTCGATCCCCAAACAGTCGTCCGTAGCGTAACTATCCCTTTCGACGACAAGCATCGCTTCTGCTCCGTCCTCAGCGGAGGCTACCAGTCCGGCGTGCGCTACTACTTTGTCGATTACCCACCCTACTTTGACCGCGACACTCTCTATACGACCACCGCTGGCGACTTCATGGACAACGCCGAACGCTTTACGTTGTTCAGTCGCGCAGTACTGGAAGCATCCAAGATTCTTGGCGTTCCGCACGTCTTCCATTGCCACGATTGGCAGACGGCGCTGATTCCGGTGTTGCTGAGGTCTCTCTACAAGGAAGACCCGGCGTTTCGCGACGTAAATACGGTTCTAACTATCCATAACATCGGGTATCAAGGCCTGTTTTCATCCGAGATTCTACCCTTGCTAATGCTGCCCTGGGATCTGTTCACCATGGACAAGCTCGAATTCTACGGGCAGGTAAATTTCCTGAAGGGCGGCATCGCAGACGCCGATTTCGTCACGACAGTCAGCAGGAAATATTCACAGGAAATCCAGACAGCAGAGTATGGGTTCGGCCTGGATGGCTTGCTGCGCGGGCGCTCTGCGACGGTAACCGGCATCCTGAATGGCGTCGACTACGACGAGTGGAGTCCGCAAACCGATGGCTATGTCGTCTCGCGATATAAAAGCGAAGACCTCTCCGGCAAAGCCAAATGTAAGCAGGACTTGCTGAAAGAATTTGGCTTGAAAGACACAAACACCGCAATGCCGGTCATCGGGATTGTGTCCAGATTCGCGGGGCAAAAAGGTTTTGACCTTATCGCCCAAGTCATGGACCGCCTCGCGCGCGAGGAAATGATTCTGGTCGTCCTCGGCTCGGGCGAAAAGCTCTACGAAGAAATGTTTGCCCGCGTGGCCAAGCAGTTCCCCGGCAAGATTGCGTTAAGGATCGCCTACGACAACACAATCGCCCACAAGATCGAAGCTGGTGCGGATATGTTCCTGATGCCGTCTCGATACGAACCCTGCGGCCTGAACCAAATTTACAGTCTCAAATACGGCACTGTCCCCATCGTGCGAGCCACGGGCGGGCTCGACGACACCATCGATCCATGGGATGCGCGCACGGGTTCGGGCACAGGCTTCAAATTCACCGAATACAGCGGCGAAGCGTTGCTGGCATCGATCAAGAGCGCCCTGGCGGCCTTCCGCGATCCCACCTCCTGGCAGAAGCTGATGAAGAACGGCATGGCCAAAGACTTCTCCTGGAACACGTCCGCCAAGGAATACGCGAAGATCTACGAGAAGGTGCGCAAGATGCGGACGGCGGGCGGCGCAGGCACCATTCCAGCCGTAAGCCTATCTACGCCAGTGGCTGCCAAAACGATCGCGTGAACCGCCTATGACATCGGACTCCAAGGGAAACCCCTTACAAACATCCCTCGCGCCATGGCTCTCTGTACGGAATGGCGCCAAGGCCGTCGCCTTCTACAAAGCAGCCTTCGGGGCGACCGAAGTCTATCGCATGGAAGACCCCGGTGGCGGCTTGGTCGTCCGCCTCTCTGCAGATGGAGCAGAGTTCTGGGTCAGCGGCGAGTCATCGGAAGGCAAATCCCCGAATGCTGATTCCAGTCCCGAAGCTGTCGGCGGCGATTCCGTCCGCATGATCTTAACCGTCGCCCAACCTGATGCGCTCTTCGCACGCGCACTTAAAGCGGGCGCTACAGAAGTGTTCCCTGTCGGCGAGGATTACGGCTGGCGCTTGGGGCGCCTGAGCGACCCCTTCGGGCTGCACTGGGAAATTGGCCATCCGCTGGCCGAGTAAAGAACAGTACAAAAGAGCTGAAATTATCATTTATGGAACACAATCTAGAACAAACAATCGCCCTGCTCACACGCACCCCCGCAACCCTCAACGCTTTTCTGCGCGATTTGCCGGAAACCTGGACGCTGCGCAACGAAGGGGAAGGCACCTGGAGCGCGTTCGACATCGTCGGCCATCTCATTCACGGCGAACGTACCGACTGGATGCCGCGAGCCAAACTGATCCTGCAATTCGGCGAGAGCCGCACGTTTGAACGCTATGACCGTTTCGGACAGGAACGTGAGAGTCAAGGCAAGTCGCTCGCGCAACTATTGGATGAGTTTGCTCGTGTGCGATTGGAAAACCTGGACGAACTGCGTGGGTTGAACCTGCGCACGGAAAATCTCGCGCTGCGTGGAATACACCCCCGCCTCGGAGTCGTAACCCTCTCCCAACTGCTGGCAACCTGGGCAGCTCATGATTTAACGCACTTGCACCAACTTTCCAGGATAATGGCGCACCAGTATCGCGAGGCGGTCGGTCCGTGGAGCGCATATCTTGGCGTGATGCAATGTGGAGGGCACAGCGCGCCGTAGCAGGCCTTCCCAGATCGATGCGGGCGAAGCCAACCTGCTCTCAGGGCGGGAAGTCGGAAAATTCGCTTGGTTTTTCGATCACGGCAATCAACTTTTTGCGTTTTTCTTTCGCGGCAAATCTCCGTAAGATTAAGTTACCTTAGAGAATTGAGAGGGATTGTGCCATGACAGAACGCGAAGAGAGCCTCTCCAAGTTATTGGATGAGCATCAGCATGAGAGCGGGCTGCACATGATTGGCGGCCGGAAACGGCTGATAGAACGCTTGCTGGCCTTTATTGAGGCTGAAGTCAAGGCCGGAGATCGCCAAGCCACAGCGGCTTAAGATTTCAGCTTAGGAATTTTGATCGACAGCAACACGGACTGAAAGGCCCGCAACCAGAATGCTTTGGCGGCGGGCCTTTTGGTGTTTGTAAAGCGGCGCGCTGGAGCAGGTAAGATGGAAACGAACGCGGAATGAAAGAGACTATGACTGAAACTCCACTGTGGAGTGCGGAAAATCAAGTCGAGCGCTTGGCGGAACTGACGGCGGACACCGGCGATTCCGCAAAGGACTTGCCGCTGCGTCGCGATGTGCGATCGCTGGGAATTTTGCTGGGGCGGGTGTTGGTAGAGCAGGAAGGCGAGCGCCTTTTCGGTATTGTCGAACAGCTGCGGCGGTTACTGATACAACATCGCGAACCAGATGCTAGCGCCGGATCTTCGTCCAACGTTGGATTATCGCCAGGTGGGCCGCAGAACGCGGAGCGTATGGCGGAAGCGCGCTCTATTGTTGCCGGTCTCAGCGTAGAGGATGCTTACCGAGTCACGAAGGCGTTCGCAATCTATTTTGAATTGACGAATCTGGCGGAAACGAATCACAGGAAACGTCGAAGACGGGCGGCGGACTCGCATACGAACGCAGCGCCTTTGCCGGGATCATTTCGTGGAACCTTGCTGAGATTGCAGGCGGCGGGCCTGGGCTTAGAGGAACTTCAACAGGCGCTGGAGCGTGTGCGGGTGACACCTGTATTCACTGCGCATCCTACCGAAGTTACACGGCGCACTGTATTGAGCAAGCGGCGGAGTATAGCGCGCTGCCTGGCGCTGCTGGACAATTTGCCTCTATCGCTGGCTAATGCTTCCGAATATGAAACACGGATCGTGGCGGAGATTACTGCTCTCTGGCAGACGGATGAAGTTCGGCTGAAGCGGCCTTCTGTGAATGACGAAATCCATATGGGGCTGGATTACTTCCCCATGGTGCTGTTTGAGACGATACCGAAGTTGTATGCCGGGCTGGAAGAGTCTTTGCGGAATGTGTACGGCATGCCTGCGGGCACATCGTTGCCGCAAGTCCTGCAATTTGGGTCGTGGATTGGAGGCGACCGCGACGGCAATCCGTTTGTAACATCGACGAGCACACGGTTGGCATTGTTACGTGCGCGGAACTTAATTTTGGATCACTATCTGGCGGCAGTCTCCAAGTTGACGGAGCAGCTGAGCCCTTCCGTGCGACGGGTGGGCGCGTCGGATGGGCTGCGGGCTCGTATTCAGGAATACTCCGTTACGTTGGGAGCGGAATACTCGCGCTGGCTGAAGATTTCGGAAGCTGAGGCGTATCGATGCTTGCTGGATTTTCTCTCGGCGCGACTGCGCTTTACGCGGGAAACTCCCGCTCACGAGCACGCTTACCGGTCGGAAGAGGAGTTTGCTGACGATCTTGCGATTATTCGCGAGAGTTTGGCGGCGAATCACGGCGAACGGTTGGCGGAATTGCTGCTGGATCCGTTCATGCGCAAGGTAAGGACGTTCGGGTTTCATTTGCATGCTTTGGATATTCGGCAGCACTCCAAAGTTCATGCCGAGGCGCTGCGCGAGCTCGCGCTGATGGTTGGACCGGTGGAAGAGGGCTCGACGTTTCGGGAAGGCTTAACGGAAAAGTCGGTTGAGCTGATTGACACTTTGAGGACAGTAGCGGAGTGGAAGAAGGTTTACTCCTCCGAAGCGATTCAGAATTTCGTGATTAGCGGGGCGGAAGCGGAAGACGATATTTTTGCCGTCGTACGATTGGCGTCGTTGTGCAGAATTCACGTGGCGGCCAAGGATGGCGATCCGGGATTGAAGCCAGTGCCGCTGTTTGAGTCGATTGGAGCGCTGCGAGCTTCGTCGCAGGTGATGGAAAGCGTGTGGAAATCGGCGGCGTATCAGCCGATGCTGGATTCGTGGGGGCGGTCGCAGGAAGTGATGTTGGGATATTCAGACTCCAATAAAGATGGCGGCATGCTTACCAGCACCTGGGAACTGTACAAGGCGCAGAGAGATTTGCACCGGGTAGCGCGGGCATGCGGAGTGAAGCTGAGACTGTTTCATGGACGCGGCGGAACAGTGGGACGCGGCGGCGGTCCAACCCACGCGGCAATTCTAGGTCAGCCGACCGGTGATTTTAACGGCGATATTCGGATAACGGAACAAGGTGAGGTTTTGAACTGGAAGTATTCCGACCCGGTGCTGGCCGAATGGAATCTGGAGTTGATGATTGCAGCGTGTCTGGAAGCTGTAACGCGAAAGGATACAGCGTTGCCGGAGGTGGAAAAGCGCTGGCGCGCGGCGATGGACGCGATGTCGTCGGATGCGTTTGCTTTCTACCGCGAGCGCATTGCGGACAACGACGAACTGCTGACGTATTTCGAGGAAGCCACGCCGGTTAATGAATTGGAACACGCTCAGATGGGGTCGCGCCCCGTGCGGCGGTCTGCGAGCCGGAGCTTGGATGACCTGCGAGCGATTCCGTGGGTATTTGGCTGGATGCAGAGCCGTCACGCGGTTCCGGCTTGGTTTGGCGTCGGATACGCTTTGGAACGGTTTGCCGGCGGCGGGGCTGCGAATCAGGAATTGCTGAAGGAAATGCTGCGCGATTTTCGTGTTTTCTCCAACATGGTCAGCAACGTGGAGCTGGCCATGGCGAAGGCTGACTTCACGATTGCTCGCCTCTATGCAGATTTGGTGAACGATGCTGGGATTCGCGAACGCGTTTTTGGAATGCTGCAGGAGGAATTCTTGCGCACGCGGCGAGTTCTGCTGTCTTTGACTGGTCAGGCTGAGTTGATCGAGAGGAATCCTGTGCTGTTCCGGTCGATTCGATTGCGGAATCCGTATGTGGATCCCATGAGTCTGGTGCAGGTGGATTTACTGCGAAGAAAACGGGGCGGGTCGAAGGATGCTGGCTTGAACTATGCGCTGGGGGCGACGATTAATGGGATCGCGGCTGGGTTGCACAACACTGGATAGGGTCAAGAGCCTTCAACCGCAGAGGTCGCTCAGTTCACTTAGGAAGAGCGAAGTGCTGCTGGAACGCTTTGCGCGCTTCGTGTTGTGTGCTGGCCCTGCTACTCCGTCAGAACTGCTTTCGCCAGGTTTCTCGGGCTGTCTACATTTGCGCCGTTGAGGACTGCGAAGTGATACGAGAAGAGTTGGAGCGGGACTACTTCGAGCATGGGCAGAAGCAGTTCAACGGCTGCCGGGACTGTGACTACGTGCTCGGTTAGCTTTGCGACTTCGTGATCACCTTCGGATGCGATTACGACGGGTTGGCCTCCACGGCTCTTTACGTATTCCAAAACGTTAAGAGTCTTCCTGTGGCGCAGGACGGAGTCGGGGTCGGTCGGATCGTGCGTCGCCAGCATGACTACTGGGAGATTTTCATCGACTAGCGCGCTTGGGCCGTGGCGCATTTCTCCGGTGGGTAGACCCTCGGCGTGGACGTAAGAAACCTCTTTCAACTTGAGCGCACCTTCGCGAGCGATAGCGTAGTGAACGCCGCGACCCAGGAACATGAACGCCTTCGCGTGTTGATGCAGCTTGGCCAAGGCGAGTGTCTGCGCCTCCCAGGTGGTTAGCGAGTTATCGATGAGGGCCGGAATTTTGGCTAGGCGATCAAGATGTACGCGGGTGACTTCGGACGTCATGCGACCGCGTTTGCGCGCCAAGAACAAGGCAAAGAGATAGAGCACAGTGAGTTGCGTGGTAAAGCTCTTGGTGGCTGGGACGGCTTTCTCCACGCCAGCGTGGGTGTGCAGGGCGGCGCTGGCTTCGCGGACGATTGTGGAGGCTGCGACGTTTGAAATGGCAATGGTCTTGGCACCACGATTGGCGGCCTCGCGCTGGGCAGCAATGGTGTCGGCGGTCTCGCCGGATTGCGTAATTACAAGAACGATGGGGTCCGCTCCTGCGTGGGTGGAGCGGTAGCAATACTCGCTGGCGTATTCGACATCGACTGCGACCCCGGCCAGATCTTCCATCATGATTTCGCCGACCAATCCCGCATGGCGGCTGGAACCGCTGGCGGCGATGATGATCTTTTTGAAGGCAAACAGGGCGTTTTCGATGGGATGGAGCATCTCGGGGAAGAGCGTATCTCCGGCAGTGTTGCGGCGGACGGTCTCCAGCATGACGCTGGGCTGCTCGTAGATCTCGCGCAACATGGCGTGGGGGAAGACGCGGGATGGTTTGGAAGGTTCAGTCATGAGAAGTGCGCGGGCCTCCGCTCCGAGTGTACGTGTTAGGTGGGTGAGGCGCAATGGCTTTAGTGAAACGATTCAATAGACGTGCCAGACGCCCCGACTTCGCTGTTTTCGAATATCGCCTCGGCACTATCTGCGTCTGGCCGGTGTCTTAAGTAGCTAAGGAACAAGCTCTCGCTTTCCTCAAAGCAACTTGCGTCCGCTTTCGACTATCTTAAGGATATGCGCCTGCCTTCTCTGCCGCGTCATTGCCTCAAGCTCTACAGGACCGTCCTGACGTGTGTGAGCATCTTTTGCGTAACGCACCCGCTTTTTGCACAGAGCGGATTCCCCTTGCAAGGCACAGTCACAAATTCGGTCACCGGCGAGGCAATTCGCCGTGCGAGCGTGCAGGCTTTAGGGCCAAGGCCACGGGCGACGCTCACGGATGATGAAGGGCATTTTCGGATGGACGGCCTGCCCGAAGGCGAAGTGCCGATTGTGGTTACGAAGCCCGGATATTTGCCCGAACAGGCCACCAACCCGGCGGAGCGAGCGCCGACGGTTGCGCGAACTGGTCCGGACGCGCCGCCGATTGAGTTAAGGCTGGTGCCGCAGGGCGTGATTTTTGGAAAGATCACGACATCGGAGGGAGTACCCCTGGAAAACATTCCTGTAACAGTGATCAGGGTTCTGGTTGCCAACGGGCGAAGGGTTTTCGGAGAAATCAGTTCCGTGAATACGAATGACGAAGGCGAATTCCGCGCAGCTAACCTGGCGGCGGGGACTTACTTTGTCAACGCAGGGCCAAGTGCGCGCTTGTTTCCGGGCACCAGGGGAGTGGCAAATCCGCGTGAGGCAACGTATCCGCAAACGTTTTATCCGAACGCTGCTTCGATGGAAGCCGGTGGGTTGGTAACCGTGCAGGCTGGGCAGGAGACCGAGGCGAACATCGAGTTGAAGGCTGAACCGGTGTTTCACGTGAGCGGCGTGGTGACGGGCTTTCCGGAGGGCGCTGTGGGTGAGCTGATGTTTGCGCGCGTGGGACGAGACGGTGCTGACGCGAATGTACCAGTGGATTCGGAGAGCGGCAAGTTTGCAGGAAAGGTTCGGGCAGGAACCTATCACCTGCGAGGCGTTGGCGGGCGCGGCAATTGGGGAGCGGCGGGCGATACTTCTTTGATCGTAAACGGAGACGCGAAGGGGATTCATGTGGTGATGGCGCGGCTACCTTCGATTTCAGCAACTGCGAGGCTAGAATCAGCGCAGGGGAACTCAGCGGGCGAACGCGTGACCCTTGGAAGAATGCTGAGCTACCCAAATATCGGTATCACCCTCATGTCCCGGCACAACATGAGCGCCCAACCCGACTACGAGGCCACAGTTCTACCCGGTAAGCCAGTCGCGATCGCAGACATCGAACCTGAGACTTACCGCGTTGCCATCACTTCCGGAGACGGGCAATGGGTGCAAGCGGCGCAGAGCGGCGGGGTTGACTTGCTAATCTCCGACTTGACCATTGCCGCCGGCTCTCATCCTACGCCGATTGAGATTGTTTTGAGGGACGATGTAACTAACCTGACCGGCACAGTAACGGGCATGGATGGCGCTAAGGGTGCCACCATTTTGTTGCTCCCACCAGCGGACTCCCGGCGGGAAGTGAAGACAACGACGGTAGCGCCGCAAGGGACGTTTGAGTTCACTGACGTCGCGCCGGGGACGTACAGTGTTCTCGCTTTGGAGCGAACCGAAGGCCTCGAATATACGAAGCGCGAGGCGCTGGAAAGCTATATGAGCAAGGCGGTTGAGACGACACTGGCTCCCGGCGGGACTGGCACGGTGCAACTCGAACTGGTGCGGGTGGAGCGATGAGTGTGAGTTCGAATAGCCCTTCCCGCGACGCAAACCTTCTACCTCAAAAGCTAAAGCCCGATTATTTTCCGGAATCTAGCGGCACGGCAGAAGCCGTGCCCTCTCCGATTTCCGCGCCCGGCCCAGTTGCACTTGGGCCGGGGAGAGCGGCGAGCAGGAATGCTCGCCCTACACAGGAGTTTGCTGTCGTTTTAGGACTACTCTTTATTTTTAATTTTTCCGCTTTCGCACAGCGCGGCCTCGTTGTTGCTTCTACGGTGAGTAACTTCAAAATCGCGGGGGCGCTGGTCGGCGCGGCGGACGGACAGCCTTTGGGTGGCGCGGAAGTTTCAATTTTTCCGGCTGGCACGAATCGTGTTCTGCAGGAATTCGTCACCGATTCCGATGGTCGCTTCTTGTTTGGAAACGTGAAGCCAGGAAAATACTTGCTGACGGTAGCCAAGGGAGGCTATCCACAACAGCCTTATCAAGGTCACGGGCAATACTCGACAGCGGTGGTAGTCGGGGCTGGCCTAGCCTCGGAAGGGTTGCTCTTTCGCATGCATTTGGGGGCTTCTATCACGGGGACCTTGCTCGACGACCAGAACGAACCGATTCGAGATGCAGAAGTGCGTTTATTCCGAAGCGAGCCGGAAACGGGGGTTCCGCTCAATGCTCTCGTTGACCAGACCTCGCCTGATGATCGAGGTCGCTACCGTTTCAGCCGACTAGCGCCGGGAAAATATTTTGTGGCGGTGTCGGCGAAGCCCTGGTATGCAAAGGCTGGAAACGCTTCCGCGAACCGAACAAGCTCGCAGTCTTCTCTAGAAATGGCATACCCGGTGACCTACTATGGCGGAGGTAGCGATGCGAGTGCGGCTACGCCAATTATCCTGAAGAATGGCGACCGTACTACGGCTGACATTGCTCTTTTTCCCGTGCCTGCGATCCGGCTGCGTGTCCGGACGCGCGAGGTAGGTGGGACGAGTGTCCATCTTTACCAGCCGATATTTTCGACGATGATCAATCCTCAAACGGAGGCGGTTCAGGGGAGAGGAGTGGTCGATATTCACGGGTTGGCTCCCGGACATTTCCTGGTCGACTTCCAGACAGGAAATGGACTCACTCATAGCCACTCGCTGGACCTGGCGGGAGACGCCGAGATTGACACGCTGGGTGCGATTTTGGAGCTGCAGGTTCGCGGAGTTCTGACGCCGCACGGGTTGGAGCGCGTCCCGGGCGGCACAGTAATACGCTTGTCCAACCTACATTCGGCTCTGCAATTTGATGCGCGGCCTTCCTTGAAGAATGAGTTCCAGTTTGAGACCAAGTTGGCGCCGGGGCTGTATTCGATTTCTGTTCTTGGACCACCGCGCGTCGTGATCGGAGCAGTCTCCGCAACTGGCGCCGTCGCTACCGGGCACACGGTGGAGATTCGTGGAACTGGCCCCGTGAATCTGGCTGTGACAATCGAACGTTCGGTGCAGATCAACGGCATCGCACAACGAAATGGCAAGCCTGTTTCTGGCGCGATGATTGTGCTAGTGCCGAACGATCCTGGACACAACCTGGTGCTATTTAGACGCGATCAGAGCGACAGTGATGGAACGTTCTCTCTCTTGAATGTGCTGCCGGGGCCTTATACGCTGCTGGCGCTGGAGGATGCCTGGGATTTGGAGTGGGCCAACCCATCCGCTTTGGGAAAGTATTTGAAGGCGGGTAAAGTTGTGAACATTCGGTCCGACGGTGGAGCAGAGAGGGTTGTGGTGGAGGCACAGTAGCAATGTCGGCAACCGAATCACGCGCGGGCCTTGTGGTGGAGTGGCGCTTCAGCGCCGCGTTACGTGCCTGAAATGTGTAAGGCTTTAGCCCCTGAGGTGCGCATTCTCGCTGTTGCAAGACCTAGCGAACAAGAGTGTCCACTCCACATCATCACACAATCCCCTAGAATCTTAATTACGTGGCGAGCCAGACAAATTCCGGGGGCAGGTCAACGCCCCGAGTGGTTATTGTCGGTGGCGGATTTGGTGGGCTGTATGCTGCCCGCGAACTGCGGAACGCGCGCGTTGCGATTACTCTCATCGACCGCAAGAATCACCATACTTTCCAGCCGCTTCTCTATCAGGTCGCAACCGCGGGCCTATCGCCGGGGGAAATTGCTGCGCCCATTCGCTGGATTCTTCGCTACCAGGACAATGCGGAAGTGCTTTTGGGCGAGGTCACGGGCTTTGATCTGGAACGCAAGGTCGTTCGGCTCGCGGACGACGAGATTCCTTACGACTATTTGATTGTCGCGGCAGGGGTTAGGCATGCGTATTTCGGCCACCCGGAATGGGAAACGATCGCGCCGGGGCTGAAGACGATTGAAGACTCCCTGGAAATTCGGCGCCGCATATTTTTGGCATTTGAACTGGCGGAACGAGACGCAGCGTGTATGGGTGGCGGCCGGGATCTGACCTTTATTGTGGTCGGCGGCGGGCCGACTGGAGTGGAATTGGCGGGAACTCTGGCCGAGATTGCGCGGCACGTTTTGGCCAACGAGTTTCATACGATCGATCCCAAGCGGACGCGAATCTTGCTGGTCGAAGGTGGGCCGCGAATTTTGCCTAGCTTCTCGGAAGACCTTTCGCGAAGCGCGGAACGGCAATTGGCAAAGCTAGGCGTAGAGGTTCGAACGTCCACCGTTGTCACAGGACTAGAGCCGGGGCTTGTGCACATTGGCGAAACCACAATGCCCGCGGCGGTGACACTGTGGGCGGCAGGAGTGGCGGCTTCTCCTTTGGGAAAGCTATTGGGCGCTCCGACCGACCGCGCTGGACGAGTTCAGGTGAAACCAAACCTTTCGCTTCCGGAACACGGTGAAGTTTTCGTCATTGGGGATTTGGCGACATTGGCTGACACGAACGGCGCACTCCTGCCTGGAGTAGCTCCTGTCGCGATGCAGCAAGGTGGTGCGGCGGCGAAGAATGTGCTCCAACTCATAGCGGGCCGGGCGACGATTCCCTTCCGTTATCACGATAAGGGCAGCATGGCGACGATTGGGCGAGCTGCGGCCGTCGCGCATATTGGCAAGCTCGATCTAACGGGTTTTCCCGCGTGGTTGGCATGGCTGTTTGTACACATTTTGTTCTTGATAGGATTCCGGAACAGGTTGACGGTAATGATTCAGTGGGCTTGGTCGTACGTCACGTTTGAGCGCGGGGCGCGGCTGATTACCGGAGATACGGAACTGGAAGGGTGGCATAAAAAGAAGTGATTTCCATTCGACGGAGCCTGCTCCGTCGCCACCCGATTCGTTCTAGTCAGAACTGACGTTAATAGCTGACGAGCAGGAGTGCTCGTCCTGCACGGGCTTCCCCCTACAATCCCGCTATAATTACGGTGACGTGAAATTCTTGCGCAATGTTTTCTTCGTCTGGCTGCTAAGTTCGGCGTACGCTTTCTCGCAGGCGACCCCTACATTTTCTGAGGACAATCCTGCGCAGACGCCCAAGACGATCCTGATCGCTCCCTTTGAAAATCTTTCTAAGGCACCTGGGATTGAGTGGATTGGGGAGTCGTTTCTGGAAGTGATGGGACAGCGGCTTGCATCGGATTCGTGGCAGTTGCTACGCCGCGGCGAACGCCTGAATGCCTTTGATCGGGCTGGCGTGCCTCCGGGACGACATCCTTCGCGGGCTACGATTTTCCGTGTGGCGGAGCAGCTCGACGTAGATTTTGTTGTACTCGGCAGCTACAACTTCGACGGCCACACGTTCGTCGCGACGTGCCAGTGGCTGGACGTAAAGCGTGCACACTTATCGAAAGAAATAACGGAATCCGGGCCGTTGCCGCAGTTGATCGATCTGCAGACAGCCCTGGCGTGGGACTTGTTGCGATTGAATGATCCGGCGTTGATTGCCAGTCGAGATTCCTTTGTAAAAGCCGCGCCTCCGATACGGCTCGATTCTCTGGAAAATTACACGCGCGGAGTGTTGGCATCTTCTTCGGCAGACAAGATTAAGTATTTTCGCGAAGCGGTAAGAATCAATCCGACTTACACAGAGGCCCAACTGGGGATCGGCCAAGCTTATTTTGAAACTAAGCAGTATGAGCCAGCTGCGGCGGCACTGGCGAAGGTTTCTCCTACGCAAGCGGTCGGAGGGCAGGCGCAGTTTTTGCTGGGGCTGTGTGAATTTTATTTGGGGCAGTTTGAGAGAGCTGAGACGGCTTTCAACAAACTCGCGGCATGGGTTCCGTTACCGGAAGTCTACAATAATTTGGGAGTTGCGCAGGCCCGGCGCGGCCGGCCTGGCGCGGCGGATCAGTTCCAACGGTCCAACGACACCAACCCCGGGGATTCGGACTATAGTTTTAATCTGGCGGTAGCGCTATATCGCAAAGGCGATTCCGCGGGGGCGACGCGGGCGCTCCGCGAGACTCTGGCGGCCAATCCGAGTGACGCCGAGGCGCGCAGCCTGATGGAGGCGTTGGTGTCTGCGAGTGATCCGAAGTTTGCCACTACGGCTGCACCGCCGAAAATGCCGCTGGAACGCATCAAGCGCAATTACGACGAAGACGCCTTTCGGCAGATTGCGGCGCAACTCCAACGAACGCTTGCAGCCAAACTTGCGGAGAAAGCGCAGCGGCTGCCCAAGCCATGAATGCTTCGTTCTGTAAGTCTCGGCTGTTCCAACTTTGGCGTTCCCGAATCCTGTTTTGCCTGGCAGCGTGCCTTCTGCTGTTTGTGCCTGCCTCTGCGGAAGTGTTAAAGATCGTCATTAACGATACGATCCATCCCATTACAAATGAATATATTGGGCGCGCCGTAAAACAGGCGCAGCAAGATGGGGCCAAGGCCCTGTTGATTGAAATCAATACCCCTGGGGGCATGCTCAGCTCGACCAATGAGATCGTCACAAATATTTTAGCTTCGCCTGTTCCCGTGATCATCTACGTCACTCCGAGCGGGAGCCACGCAGGCTCTGCCGGAATGTTTATTCTGGAAGCTGGGGATGTAGCGGCGATGGCTCCGGGGACGAATGCTGGGGCGGCGCATCCGGTTGGCGCAAGCGGCGAAAAACTGAACGATGTGATGAACCAGAAGGTGGAGAACGATACCGCCGCACTGATGCGTTCACTCGCTTTGAAACGCGGTCGCAATGTGAACCTCGCTGAGAGTACTGTGCGCGAATCGAAATCTTTCACTGAGCAGGAAGCGCTTTCGAACAATTTGGTGGACTACGTGGCCTCCAGCGAGCAGGACCTGTTCCAACAAATGCGTGGCAAGCCGATCAAGCGCTTTGACGGTCAAGCCTTCACACTGGACTTGGTGGGAGAGCCGATTCGGCAGCTGGACATGACTCTCAAGCTGCGGATTCTGGCTTTGCTGATGAATCCGAATATCTCGTTTGCGTTGCTGGGGATTGGTGTCTTTGCCATCTACGCCGAAATCAATAATCCGGGGACCGTCTTGCCGGGAACCGTTGGGCTGATTTGCATTGTACTGGCGGGATTTGCTTTGAACCTGTTGCCCATCAGCTATGCGGCTGTCGCCTTGATCCTGACGGCGTTCGTGCTTTTCGCATTGGAAGCGAAGATTGCTTCGCATGGCGTCTTGGGAATCGGCGGCGTGGTGGCCCTGACGCTGGGCGGATTATTCCTGGTAGATGGCCCGATTCCGGAAATGCGCGTACATCTTTCGACTGCGCTGGCGATCAGCCTGCCCTTAGGGGCGATAACAGTCTTCCTGATGGCGATGGCGTTAAAAGCGCGGGCGGGTAAGCGTGTAAGCGGAGCGGACGGCCTAATCGGCGAGGTCGGCACCGCACAGAGCGCGCTCACACCTGGCGGCAAGGTGTTCGTCCACGGTGAAATTTGGGATGCGATCGCATCCTCGAATGTGCTGGAAGGCGCGCCAGTCGTGGTAAAGCGAGTGAACGGTCTGCAGCTGGAAGTCGAAGGGGCCTAGGAAGCATAGCCGCACGAACCATGCTGGACACGACTCCGTGCCTCTCATCACGCAAGAGAGTCCCTAAAGTACTGTAGAATCCACTCGATAGCAGTTTGCAACCGGAGGTAACATGGAATTCCCCTTGATTTTCATCGTCGTCATCGTACTAGGCATTTATCTTCTTAGCTCCGTCAAGATATTGGCCGAGTACGAGCGCGCCGTGATCTTCCGGTTGGGGCATTTGTTACCGGAACCAAAGGGTCCCGGACTGATTTTCGTACTTGCGCCGATGGACCGGATGGTGCGAGTTTCCTTGCGCCAAGAGGCTTTGGAAGTTCCTCCGCAGGACATCATCACGCGCGACAACGTTACGCTAAAAGTGAATGCGGTAATCTTCCTGCGCGCCATTGAACCTCGCAAGGCGATCAACGAAGTTTCCAACTACATCTACCAGACGTCTCAGTTTGCGCAGACTACGTTGCGCTCCGTGCTCGGCGAAGTTGAGTTGGACGAACTGCTGGCGCATCGCGAGAAAATCAATCTGCGATTGCAGAGCATTCTCGACCAGCACACCGCGCCGTGGGGCGTAAAGGTTTCGAACGTCGAAGTGAAACAAGTTGACATGCCGGAAACGATGCTGCGCGCGATGGCGAAACAGGCCGAAGCGGAACGCGAACGGCGATCAAAGATCATTCACGCGGAAGGCGAATTTTCCGCAGCCCAACGCTTGGTGGATGCCGCACATTTGTTGGCGACCGAGCCGGTCAGCGTACAGTTGCGATATCTGCAAACTCTGACGGAAATTGGCGTTGAGAAGAATACGACCGTGATCTTCCCGGTGCCGATGGATTTGTTCTCGGGCATGCAAAAGATGCTGGCCCACGCGGCGGGCAACCAGGCGGTTTCGCCACACGGCATAAAAGACACCACGCCTTCCGGCGACTAGCAGAAATCAGCGGAGACTGATGGGCACATGGCAAACGATCCAGAAATAAGAGTTAGTACTGGGAAAATGATTGGGCTTTTTGTGGCGCTGGTGGTTGTCTGCGCCTTATTTTTTGGTTTTGGCTACTCTATGGGCAGGAGCGCCGCGGTCAGCGCCAGCGTAAGACCAGCGCCAGCAATCGTGGTGACGGGGCAACGGGCTACCGGTGTTCCAGCAACTGGAAGTTCTGGCTACCAGACCACTTCCCCCGCGGCCTCGTCCACTACTCCCGATGCAACTCCGACCGCCAGTGGAAACTACTTTTTGCAGATCGCTGCTGTGACGCGACAGGAAGACGCTGAAGCCCTGGTAGCGGCCCTGCGAAAGAAGGAGTATGCCGTTTTCACGGTCAGGAATGCGCCCTCCGACGAGCTATTCCATGTCGAGAGCGGGCCTTTTAGCAGCCCCAAAGATGCGGAGTCCCTGCGTCTGAAGCTGGTTGGCGATGGCTACAACCCAATCGTGAAGAGGCAGGGTTAGAATATCTATCGCATCATCGAAAGCAGATTCCTCCAGGGCTGAAGCTCTTCGGAATGACAAGCTCTGTGGTTACTACGTTTTTAGGCGGACGCGGCGTGCGCTTTTTGTAGCAAGCTGCGCGTGTGCGCGATCAGGTCTGCGATCTCGAAGGGCTTGACCAGCGATGGAATATTGTTCTTTTCGAGGAAATCCCGTGTTTCTCCATCTGCAACGTGCGTGAACGTAAAGAGAATTTTTCGTTCCAGTCCAGGCTTGATTTGGGCCAACCATCCGTACATTTCTGCAACGGTCATGCCACCCGACATTGGACCACTCATAATGACCGCATCGAAAATTTCGCTTTCGATCCGGCGTTTCGCCTCCTCAACGTTGCCTACAGGAACCACATCGGCGCCTGCGCCCACCAGGACGTCTTTCGCGAATTCGAGAACGGCTTCTTCGTCTTCCACTAGTAGCAAGCGACCTTGCACAACATCGGAATGCCGTGGCGAACTTGCGACCGTGGCCGTTTCGATTGCTACGCGTCCCACAGCGGGTAGCCGCAATTGGATCACGGCTCCGCCCTCCGCGCTATTCCTGGCGGCAATGTCTCCACCGTGCTCTTTCACAATGCCGTAACAGATGCTGAGGCCGAGCCCGGTTCCTTTGCCCACCGCCTTGGTGGTATAGAACGGATCGAAGATTCGCTTGGGGTCTTCAATACCCTGCCCACTGTCGCAGAATTCCACCCAGACCTGCGCGTCGCTGGCAAAAGCACGAACTTTGAGAATGCCCTTGTTCTCCGTTTCCAGCATGGCATCGAGCGCGTTGTTAATCACGTTCAGGAAAACCTGCTCCAGTTGGTGCGGATCGGCAATCACAGCGGGCAGATTCAACTCGATCTCTCGTTCTACGCGAATGTTGTTGACCTTGCAGTCATAGTCCCGCAACGCCAGGCTCTCATCGAGCACGCGGCGAACATCGACTTCTGACTTCTGCGGCTTACGTTGACGAGCAAACGACAGCAGGTTCTGCACCACTCGATGCGTGCGCTGCGCTTGCTTGAACAGCTTGTTGACAAAGTCCTGCGCGCGTTCGTTCAGCCCTTCGCTTTCGAGCAACTGTGCGTAGCCCAAAATCGCAGTAAGCGGATTGTTGAGCTCATGCGCAACTCCAGAGATAAGCTGACCAACCGCCGACATTTTTTCGCTCTGCAGGAGTTGCTCTTGCGTCTGGCGAAGGTTTTCGTAGGCGCGGCAGCTTTCTTCGTACAGGCGAACTTTTTCTAGCGTTGCTGCAAGCTGGCGGGCTATGGCAACCAGCAGGCTTTCGTCGGCGGAAGTGAACTCGCGTTCGTCGCGGCTGCCTACTCCCAGCATTCCAGCTGGCCCATCCTTGCCCCATAAAATGATCCAGACCCAGGAGCGTACGCCGTCCGCCTTGACAAAGTCCGCCACCAGCGGCGGAACGTGAGGCAGATATTCCGGTGTAATCACTTCTGTACGGGATCGCATGATCAACTCGCCGAAGCCATCCGGCAGGCGGAGTTCCGAGAATCGTGCCCGGCCTTCACTACGATGCCCCCACCCGGCGCGGCGGCGGAGCAACTGGCCGCCTGGATCGGCAAGGTAGATCGAACCGGTTTCAGCGGAGAACAAACTGACCACCTGACGCAATGTCAGATTTAAAATTTCGTCCAGATCGAACGACTGCGTGGAGATTGTAGCGATCGCATTCAGCGCGTTGAGCTCGCGATTGCGGCGGCGGATTTCTTCGTCGGCGCGACGTTTCTCCGATGTGTCGAGCAGGAATCCCTGGTAACGCTCAATTTTTCCGCCAGGGTCGCGAGTCGCGAAACTGCTTTCCATCGCATTCAGCACGGAACCATCTTTGCGGCGAAGCGCGACTTCAAAGTTGCGAACAAAACTCTTGGCTTCCAGTTCACGACGAAGCGATTCGCGTTGTTCGGAGGACGTGTAGAGGCCATGGACCAGATCGATGGCCATAATCTCGTCGCGACCGGAGTAGCCCAACATGCGCACAAAAGCATCGTTGCAGTCCAGGAGCTTCCCGTCCGGATCGGCCACAAAGACGCCTTCCTGCGCTTGTTCGAACAGCATGCGATACTTTTCTTCCGCCGCGCGACGTGCTGAAGTATCACGCAAAACGTGAATGGTCCCACGCCGTTCGCGACCGTGTTCCACGTAGGACGAAGTAGATACCAGAGTGTAGCCACCCAGACAATGATCAGCGGTTTCAGTAAGCTGAGACTCTTCTTGCAAGCAGTACGGGCAATTCTTCCAGGGAGAATGCTGCGGCAGCACTTCTTCGCAGCTCTTTCCTACCATCTCCGAAGGACGCAGCTTGAGGCGGCGCATCAGCGCGCGATTGACTTTGAGAATCTTGTGGTTCTCGTCGTGCAACAGGATCATATCTTCAATGGAATCAAAGGTATGCACCCACTGCCGCTGCGAACGGACAATACGCTCGCGCAGTCGCAGATTCTCGGCTGCAAGACCAAGTTGGTTGGCACTGGTGGACAGGAAATCGAGCTCTTCATGACTATAGGAACGAGGTCGAGCACTCGCTAAGGACAGCGTACCAAGGATGGATTTCTTGCCGCGAATCGGCACTAGCAGGATGTGATGAAACCGCTCCGCCAGAGCTGGGGTCTTTAAACTTGCAGGGAGAGTGCTGACTTTTTGTACGACAGGCCGACCAGCGTGGAGAATCTTTTCCGTAACTTCATCCAATGTGATGATTGGACCGTTCTTCACGAATTCATCGGACACGCCAATGTGTTGAACCAGACGCAGTTGACCACTCTCCAGGAGACGGAACCAGCCTGCCTTGGCATTCATCAGGCGGCATAGCTCTTCCAGTGCGGAGGTGAGCATGGTTCCCGGTTGCTGGGCGCGAGCAATCGAGGTAGTCAGGGCTGTTACTGCCGCAAGACGTCGGGTGCGGTCCTGATATTGATCCAAGACCACCATCAGCATGCTGAGGCCAAATAAGAGGTCTATAAAGAGGTCCGCCCAAGGTGCCGGATGGTGCGCCAGGGGCCCCCAGTCCAG
>JAYVEP010000020.1:0-6586 GCA_043749225.1 Acidobacteriaceae bacterium | reverse complement strand
AAAAACAGAGGGAAGCTAAGACACTCTCACGTTCGACCCACAAGTGCTACACCAATAACGATGATAATCACCCCGAACCACTGTCGCCATAGGAGATCCTCTTTGAGGAAATGCTTCGACGCGAGCGGAATCAGGGCAAACTGTAGACCCAAGACGGGAAACGCCTGACTTAGCGGAACCACCCTTAGAGCCCATAACCAAAGCAGAGTGCTTGCGAGGTAGCACGCGAACCATGTCCACATGAGAGGCGATCGGGTAAGTTTTCGAACAGACGCTGCGTGTTGTTGGGGTGAACCACTACCGTCCAGCGCAGCCTTCAGGGCGAGCTGCGCCACGGTCCCAAGCACCACGACAGTGAACAACTGTATCCACACGATCAGACTCAAGGCACCCCCCCTTCTTTATCCTCTCCTCGCGGTGTTACCCGACACCGTCCCGCTGGCCAGTGCAGTCTCGCTGACGCTGTGCCTTACTCTTTGCAACGATGCACATGACGCCCAAGAAAACAAGCGACACACCAACGATGCGCAGATCGCTGATTTGCTCGCCAAACCAGTAATAGGAGCCAAGCAGGATGCCGACATAGTTAAGACTGCTCAGCGAGTACGCGACGCTGAGCTTGACACCGCGCAATGCGAATATCCAGTTGAGGACACCGAATGAATAAACGCCCAAAGCCAACGTCAGTTGCGGTAGGGCAACCCATGCGGACACATCCGCAGTCGTTCCAAGCGCCGCCCACTTCATGAGTAGCTGACCCGCTACGCCGAAGGCGATGCTCACGTACAGTGCGAAGTAGTGGATCACCTTTAGGCGTTCGCGGTTTGGGTCACGCATGAAGGTCTGTCCATTTTTCAAGAGGGTGGGCGATCAGTCGACCGCGAACGAGAGCCACGGTGAAACGACTGGCATTTCGAGCGCATTAACGCCGCCATAGCCAACAATGAGCAACCCGAATCGATCCAAGACAGCGGCATCATCGCTCAATTCGTTATCATGCGCGGTCAGAATCCGCCCTACAAAGTCGACGTATGACGTTGCGCGTCACTTTTTGATCCCCGTTCCGGGGTCCGTCGTGGAACGACTACAAATATACTGCTCCCCCTTTTCAAGGTTATATCTATCTAATTGTTTCAACACATAAGTTTATCGTGGCATAAGCGTTGCTCTAGGAAGCATCGCGGTATTGGAATTCGTTGGTTTTAGATCGACTGAAAAAAGGCAAATCACCTGAAAGGGTGAGACGCAAAGCCGAAGACCTAAATCCCGAGAGGGACAAGGTAGCCCGGTTGCCAGTCAAAGACATAGCGCCTCCAGCGTGCTGTGAATTAGACGCGGCAGTCATCGAACTGTTGATGTTGGAGGCACTATACATGTTGGCAAAATTTGCTGTCGAGTCGGTTGCACGGTTACGCACGCTCACAAGAGCAGGCGCACTTTTCACCGCTCTGGTATTGCTTGTCGCTCATTCATTTGCATTTGCGGGCCAGACAAACTTGGCCTGGAATGCAAATACCGACCCTAGGGTTACCGGCTACTTCCTTTACTACGGACAGACCAGCGGAAGCTACACAGCGAAAGTCGATGTAGCCAACCAGACCAGCTCTACCCTCTCCAACTTGCTGGAAGGGCAAACCTACTATTACGCCGTCACGGCGTACGACTTATCCCGGGTGGAGAGCGCGTATTCCAACCAGGCAACCTCGACCGTGCCTTTTAGCGCGCCAAGCGCGAACTTCAGCGCAAACAAAAGCACCGGCGCCGCGCCACTGGCTGTGACATTCACCAGCACGTCGTCCGGAACCATCACCGGTTACTCCTGGAACTTTGGCGACGGCACCAGCAGCACAGCCCAGAATCCCGCCCACTCTTATTCCACGGCGGGAACGTACACGGTCATCCTTTCAGTTTCGGGCCCGGGCGGCAGCAATAGCCTGACCAAGGCGGCCTACATCACGGTTTCATCGGCAGGCGTTCCGAAGCCTGCCGTGGTGAAGCACGATTTCAACGGTGATGGCAAGGACGACATACTTTGGCGCAATAGCCTGACCCGCGTGAACGCCGTCTGGCTGATGAACGGAGCGTCAATTTCGGGCGGGGCGTCTATCACCCCTGTTTCCGACCCGACATGGATCGTTGCGGGAATCGGCGATTTCGACGGGGAAGGCCACTCCGACATTCTGTGGCGCAACACGGTCTCCGGCCTAAACTCCATTTGGCTGATGAATGGATACTCGATTTCGAGCAGTGCGTTTATTCAGTCAGTACCGGACAAAAACTGGACGGTAGCGGGTATCGGCGACGTCGACGGCGATGGCAAGGCCGACATCCTTTGGCGCAACACGAGTACGGGACAAAACTGCATCTGGCTGATGAACGGCGTTACGATTGCGAGCAGCGCATTTCTTCCTACGGTGGCCGACCTCAATTGGACGATCGCGGGAGTGGGCGGGTTCAACGGCACCCTAAACACGACCACCGGGCTGGTGAAGACCGACATCCTGTGGCGTAACACCGCCACGGGGCAGAACGCGATCTGGTTCATGGACGGAACTTCGGTCACCAGTACCGCGTTCATCACCACGGTCGCTAACGCGTGGACGATTGCAGGGGTGGGCGACTTCAACGCCGATGGCAAGGCCGACATCCTGTGGCACAACACCGCGACGCGAGAAAACAGCATTTGGTTGATGAACGGGGCCTCGATTTCTAGCAGTGCGTTTATTACGACCGTCTCGGACCCCAATTGGACCATGGTGGGCACCGGCGACTACAACGGCGATGGCAAGGCCGATATCCTGTGGCGCAATAAACTGACCGGGGACAATTCCGTATGGTTGATGAACGGAACTAGCATTGCGAGCAGCGCGTTCATTACCCCGTTGGGGGACCTCAACTGGGCGCCCGTCGCGCATTGACTGGATTCAAGAATGGGTTTGTGTTGGAAATCGCAGCCACGGGTCTGGGATACGCGTCAAAAGCGGGTTTAGTCCCGGCGCAACTGGACAATGCCATGCGAAAGCGATCTGACTGATACACAAATATCAGGCCACAGTGCTTATGAGGAATACATGTCCATCGTTAACAATCAGTTTATTGAGGCACAACTTAACGGCAAGCTTGACATCACCAAGCGAAAACCGCGCGCGGGTCGCCTCCACCATAGCTTATTCGCGAGAGCCGAGAGTTCGGGCGCCGCCCGTTTCCGAACGCCCAGAATGTTCCACACAAGTACGTCGCCGTACGGAATATCTCGCCTCGGAGGCTAACCCTGTCTGCCTGGAAGCGATATGCACAACGTCCCTATGCGCCGCCGATAAAATTTGAGTCGGTCGATTACATCGTTGGTTTTCTGAATTAGATGAAAAAGAGGGAAGCAAATGAACACAGTAAATAATATTGAGGCGCCGGCAGGAATATTAAACGTCGGCAAAGTGACATCTATCCTAGTGCGGTTGGCTTTGTTTGTCGCCAGCACCTTTGCCGTCGGCGGTACGCTGATGGCTACGAACGCCACCGCCGCGACCTTTTATGTGAACAATACGTGCGCCAGCAACGGCAACGGCAAGGCAACCACGTGCGCGACATCGAGCGGAGGAGCCGGGGCGTGGAATTCGCTAGGTAGCTCGACCTCGTGCAGCGGCATGGCTCCGGGTGATCGCCTGCAAATAATGGCTGGATCGGCTGCCGGTGGAGGAACTGGCTTCTACAACGAGTCCGGTGGCTTCTTCCAGTGGAAAGCCGGTTCCACTTCTTGCATGGGGACAAGTGGTAACCCCATCTTTTTCGAAAACTACTGCAACGGGTCAAGCTGCGACAACATCACGGTTGACGGCACAAAGAACATTCGAGGAAGCACTTGGACTTCCCTCGGCGGCGGGGTCTGGCAGTGCAGCGCCGGCACTTGCAACGGCAATGGAAATGCGTGGGCCTGGACGGCCTACTACAAGATAAACAATGGCGCGGAACAGCAACTCTATTTGCAGCAGACCACAACAGCTTGCAATAGCAATTTGCCCGCCGGGTACATGCGGATGACGGCGCCGGGGGCAGGCCAAATCTGCGTGCATCTTCCGAGCGGTGTCTCGCCTTCGGATGCTTCTGTAACTCAATTCCGCATTCCCGTGCAGGACACCTTGATGGATATGATCGAGGTTGTCCCCACTCACGACATCACGATCAGGAAGAATCCGGCTGGAGGAAGTCTGACCTTTCAGCGAGCGCGCTTTGGCATTACCAACGTCGCGAACAGATCGCAAAGAATTACGATTGATGGTGTAACCGTAACCGGGATGATGGATCGCTGTCTTAATTTCGATTACACAACAACTTACACAAAAGCAGATTACGTGGTTCGCAACACGCACGTCTCGCACTGCGGACAGGACGCCATTCACTGGAACTCAGATACGGGGGTGAGCATCTTCGAGAACAATGAAGTAGATCACATCCAAAACTACCCCGAGTTCGACAAATGCCACACGGCCGCTGGCAATGGCTGCTTCCCTCGCTTCAACGATAATGGCACGGCTTTACGCTGGGGTGCGATGTCAAATGCTTCGGTCGGCAGCGCAATCCGAGGGAACAAGTTCCACGACATCGGCTGCGGTCGCAAAACTACGGATACGGGTTACGGGACATGGAGCTTGATTGACTTGGAAGAAGGGTCTGCAAATACCGTCATCGAAAACAATCTTTTCTACAATGCACAATGCAGTACTACTTACGCCCTTTCCGGGATCGGTCTATTGATCTCGAATGCCTCCGACTCAGGCACTGTCAACATCACGGTCAGGAACAACCTCTTTTTCAACGTAGATAATTGCATCCTGTTTCAATTTCAAGGCAGTGGCACTCCGTTCAACATGAACTTCTACAACAACACTTGTGTCAACCCAGGTTACAGCGGCATAGGTGCTGGGGGTGGATGGGGAACGCCGCAGGCTGGATCGATCATCAACGTCGTCAACAACATCTTCTACGCAAGCGCAACTCCTGCCTCAGGCCTGATGATGCTGCCTAACGATACAACCTTCAAGAAGCCAACGAACAATTCGCTCTACTGCTCACCTGGTTGCGCAGGAACGATCGCGACCTATTTGAATGGTAAGTACACCAGCGCCAACATAGGCAGCATTGACACGACTAATTTGTGGGGTGACCCGAACATCGATACGTCTGGCGGATCGCCGCCGCCGATGAAGATCAAGAGCGCGAGCGGTAATGCCTATCAAAAAGGCATAGTTATTAGCCCTATCTTCGCGGACTATCTCAACGCCGCTCGTCCCGCGAGTGGGGCTTGGGATATTGGGGCTAATGAATTTTATAGTGGGGGGGGGGCGCCGCTTTTACCGCCTACCAATCTCCGTGCACTGCCATAACTAACGTGGCTGGCAACACAGTAGCCGCTGTCTGGAATACTAGACAACCACCGGCTAAAGCCGGTGGGTTTGAGTTAAGGACTGAAAGTCCGGATACGCGTCGCCTGAACGACGCGTCCTATTCGGGCTCCATTTTGAAATCATCGTTCGATTTCGGCTCAAAATGATGCTCCAAATACGGCTCGATCATCTCTTCCGTCATCTGGCCTACCGTGGCACAGAAGTACCCCCTCGCCCAGAAATGCCGGCCCCAATATCTCTTCTTCAGGTGCGCAAACTCTTCAAACAGCTTGCTCGACGTCCGACCTTTGATCCGCCTCATGATCTCGCTCGGCGCCATATTCGGTGGACAACTCACCAGAATATGGACGTGATCCTTGCTCACCACTCCCTTCGCTATCTTGATCTCAAATGCCTCACACGTCTCCCGAACCCGTTCTCGTACCCGCTCCGCTACTTCTCCGCTCAGTGCCTTATAGCGGTACTTCCTCACCCATACAAAGTGATACTCAATCTGATACACCGTGTGGCTTCGGTACCTGTATTCCATGCCGCACCTCCCTTCCTGCAGCATTCCCTCGCAGCTAAAGCTGACCGGCTAAAGCCAGTGGTTTAAACCTTGCGATGGACAATTAAGGTTTTGCAAATGGGGCGTCGATCAGACGCCCCGCTTTTCTTGGTAGCTCTCCTTCCCCGCTCCTCACTGCTCCCCATAAAATAAAATGTTCGACTCAGTTAGCCGCGAAGCAGGCAATAACGGGCCGACGGTGATTCCGTTACGCTTGCACCACAGCGACCACCACGCAGACAGCACCGGTCCGCGAGGTGCCCCGATACCGCCGCAAAGAACGTCCAGGATTTCCGGCCACACTGGCCCGCGTACAACCGGCGCGATGGCCGCGCGCAGGAATTCTTGTGCCCTTCTGGCGCAGTAAAGTCTGATGGCGACACTCGGCCATCACGTTTGACGCGTCTCGTCAAGAAAGGCATAGTTCTTGAACCACTAGCGCTGCGCCACCCGGTAAACCATAGTGAACAATCCGTCCGACAGTTTCCTGTCCTTCAAACATCCAATCGTTCCCTACATGCTCGTGTGGCTGATCGGCGTCATACCCGCTTTCGTACTCCGGCCACCTTTCAAAGCCTTTGTCGCCGGCCTGATCATCTTCATCGCAGTATCCGTGTCGAGCAGGATGGGCGTGCCG
>JAYVEP010000019.1:0-6591 GCA_043749225.1 Acidobacteriaceae bacterium | reverse complement strand
CAACCTCATTGTTTTGCTTCTCCTCGTACTGCCGTCCGTTTGCCGCGGCGGTCCTGCTTATCGTTCACGCCGCGGAACCCGCAACGGTTCCGTTTCTTGCCGAAACTTACCCGCCCCAACTTGCCGGGACGATTCCTAACGTCGCCAAACTACCCAGCGGCCAAACTACAGGTAGCCAAACTACAGGTGGCCAAACTACCAGGACGACTTCATCACGCCTGGGATCTCGCCCTGCAACGCCAACTTTCGGAAGCACAAGCGGCAAATGCCAAACTTGCGCAGAAACGCCCGCGGACGTCCGCACAGGCTGCAGCGATTGTGCTGCCGGCTGGAAAACTTCGGCTTCCTTGCATCTTTTACGCGTTTTGCGGTAGTTGCCATTTTTGTTCCAAATCCTTATTTTGTAAAAGCTCTTACGAAAACTATGCTTGCGCCCGGAACGGCACGCCCAGCCCGCGCAGCAACGCGCGCGCATGATCGTCGCTCTTGGCCGTAGTCACAACTGTGACGTTCATTCCCTTCAGCTTGTCCGCCTTGGCGTAATCAATCTCCGGGAAGATCAGCTGATCCTGCAGTCCCAACGTGTAATTTCCGCGACCATCGAACGACTTGGTGGACACGCCTCTGAAGTCGCGCATGCGCGGCAGCACAATGTTGATGAAGCGATCGAGAAATTCATACATGCGATCGCCGCGCAACGTAACCATCACGCCGATCGGCATCCCTTCGCGCACCTTGAAGGCGGCAATGGATTTCTTCGCCTTCGTGACCACCGGCTTTTGACCGGAAATCTGCGCCAGTTCAGCCGTGGCCGGATCGAGAATCTTCGCGTTTTGCGTAGCCTCGCCCATGCCCATGTTGATGACGACTTTTTCCAGGCGAGGAACAGCCATCGCGTTATCCAGACCCAGTTCCTTCATCAGCGCAGGCGCCACTTCCTTCTGGAAGCGCGTTTTCAGACGCGGCGTCTCTTTCGAGGCGTGCCGCGGACGTGTGCCTTTCGCCGTCGGATCGACTTCCGGCGCCGCTTTGTCTTTACTCTTGGTCTTGCCTTCTGTTTGCTTTGCCATATCTAAATTCCAGTTTCGCCGTTCTACAAATCACTAAATCCCAAATCGCCAATTCACAAATCCGACTACGAATTCTTTTTATTATCCAGCGTATTCCCGCATTTGCGGCAAACCCGCACATGCTGGTCGCCCTTCTTCTCATGACCGATGCGCACCGGACGGTTGCAGGAAGTGCAAACCACCATTACGTTGGAAAGCGCGATCCGGCTTTCCTGCTCGGCGATTCCACCCTTGACGCGCGGCGGATTCGGCTTCACGTGTTTCTTCACCATCATGACGTGTTCGACAAGAACTTTATTCACGTCGGGGAACACGCGCAGCACGCGGCCCTTCTTGCCTTTGTCGCGACCGGCGATCACTTGCACCTGATCGTTGCGATGAATCTCAATCTTCTTGTGCGCTGTTTCTGTCTTTGCTATTGCCATCGCTCTTTCCAATCTTGAATCAAACTTCCTGCTGCGCCTGTCCTACAGAACTTCAGGCGCCAGGGACACAATCTTCAAAAATTTCTTATCGCGCAGCTCGCGGGCCACAGGTCCGAAAACACGGGTCCCGATCGGCTCGCCTGTGTCGTTGATCAGCACGGCAGCATTCGTATCGAAACGAATGTAGGTGCCGTCGCGACGGCGGCGTTCCTTCCTGGTGCGCACGATCACCGCTTTTACGACGGTGCCTTTTTTCGCCGTACCATCGGGAGCGGCTTCCTTCACGCTGGCCGTAATCACATCCCCAAGGCTGGCGTGCGAACCCACGTCGCCGCCCAGCGGCAGAATCATCTGCAACTTGCGGGCGCCGGAGTTATCGGCTACCTCGAGCATACTGCGCATCATTACGGACATCGCTGCGGTCTCCTGATCTTCGTAAGCCTATATACTTTTACGCCGTGTGGCGTGACGCATCGTTTCACTGCTTTGCATTCGGCTGCATTCAATAGTTCAACCGCGGCTGAACTATTCAAACGCCAACTAAACTTTTGCTTCAATATCCAGCGCCGCAACTTCCGGAGCCAGCGCCGACCGACGAACGATTTCGAGCAAGCGCCACCGCTTCAATTTCGAAAGCGGACGCGTCTCCTCAATCCGCACTACATCGCCCACATGCGCTTCTTTCTTTTCGTCATGCGCATAAAACCGCTTGTCGCGCGACATAACGCGCGTGTACAGAGGATGCGAGAACTTGCGCGTCACTTCAATGACGATCGTCTTCTGCATCTTCGTCGAAACCACTTCGCCCACCAGTACCTTCCGCTTGCTCTTGCGAGTTGCGCTCGGCGTCGCGGCCACAGCTTTCGTGTCGGCCATTATCGTTTCTCCTGCTTCCGCGCGGCTTCCAGCTCACGCTGACGGGCAATCGTCTTCACACGCGCAATATCCTTGCGCAGCCCGCGAACCTTGGTCAGACTTTCCGTCTGCCCCATCTTCATTTGAAACTTCAACCGGAAGAGTTGGTCCATCAGCTCTTTTTGCTGCTGTACTAGCTCCGGCGCGGTCAAATTGCGAATCTTATCGGTTTCCATTTTTGTACTCTCAAAAGTCCTGACTACTCAAAATCAATTCCGGATTTAGAAGTGCCCTTCGCGCGCCACGAACTTCGTACGCAGAGACAGCTTGTGCGACGCCAGACGCATGGCTTCCATGGCATCGACGCGGCTCACACCTTCCATCTCAAACAGGATGCGGCCCGGCCGAACTACGGCGACCCAATGATCGGGAGCGCCTTTGCCTTTTCCCATACGCGTTTCAGCTGGCTTCTTGGTCACAGGCTTGTCCGGAAAAATGCGGATCCAAACCTTGCCGCCACGCTTCACAAAACGCGTGATAGCGATACGGCTGGCTTCAATCTGCCGGTCGGTAATGTAACCCGGTTCCAGCGTCTTGATACCGAAATCACCGAACGCCAGTTGGCTGCCGGTCCACGCCTTGCCGCACATGCGACCGCGCTGCTGTTTCCGATACTTCACTTTCTTGGGCATCAACATAGCAAGTTTCCTGACTTACAATTTCTTGCGTTTGAAGCTGTCGGCCATCGGCTGTCAGCTATCAAACAACTTCCATTTCCCTAGAACGCGCCGGTTGGTGCTCCTACCTGCGGCGAGCGCTTCTTCTGCGGCAAAATTTCGCCACGATAAATCCACACCTTCACGCCAATAATTCCGTAAGTCGTGTGGGCTTCGGTAAATCCGTAATCGATATCCGCGCGCAGCGTGTGCAGCGGCAGACGACCCTGGAGATACCACTCGGAACGGGCGATTTCATTGCCGTTCAAGCGTCCACCCACGCGAACCTTAATCCCTTTGCATCCGAAACGCTGGGCCGAGTCCACCGATTTGCGCATCGCACGACGAAAGCCGACACGCTTTTCAAGCTGCAACGCAATCGATTCCGAAACCAGCTGCGCATCCAACTCAGGCTTATGCACTTCCTGAATATCCACATGCACATCACGGTTCGTCCGCTTCTGCAGATCCAGCTTGAGCTTGTCGATTTCCGCGCCCTTGCGCCCAATGATGATGCCCGGACGCGCCGTGCGCACAATGATGCGCAGCTTGTTGCCGGGACGCTCGATTTCGACCGAGCTGATGCCCGCCGACTTCAGCTTGTCCTTCAACTCAGCCTTCAGCTTCACGTCCTCCAAGAGGAGCTTGTCGTAACCGCGCTCCACGAACCAGCGCGACTTCCACGGCTTCGTGTAGCCGAGTCGAAATCCGTATGGGTGAACTTTTTGTCCCATCGTGTCTCCTATATATCCTTAGCGGGCCGAAGCCGACTTGTTCCAATTCTTGACGGCGGACTTCTTGCCCGCTGCCTTGGTTTTTGTTGCCGCTGCGGACTTGGCTCCAGCCTTACCGCCAGCCTTGCGGGGAGCTTCGCCTTGCGATCCACGTTCAGCAATCAGGATTTCAATGTGCGACATGCGGCGCACATAACGAAACGCCCGTCCCATCGGTGCCGGGCGAATGCGCTTGAGCCGGGGACCATCGCCTGCCACCGCACTCTTCACAATTAAATCGTCCACATCGACATCCAAGCCTTTTTCCTGGCTCAAATAGTTGGCGTTATCCACCGCCGAGCGCAGCAGCTTTTCAATCGGACCCGCCACCCGCTTCTTGGTAAAAGCCAGCGTGGTCAACGCATCCGATACTCGCTGCCCCTTGATCAAATCCAGAACGAGCCGCGCCTTCTGCGGCGATACGCGCTGGAACCGGGCTGTTGCTGAAAATTCCATAAGTCTCTCTCTTCAAAACCCTGCGTACAAATCTCTTACCACCGAATCCGTTAGGACTTCGGCGCTCCCGCTGGCTTCGCCGACGATTCCGACGCCGACTTCATGGAGTGGCCTTTGAACGACCGCGTCAAACTGAACTCGCCCAGCTTGTGACCAACCATGTTTTCCGTGACATACACCGGAATAAACTTGCGGCCATTGTGCACAGCAATCGTGTGACCCACCATCTCGGGAATGATTGTCGACCGCCGCGACCAGGTGCGTAGAACCTTCTTGTCGTTGCGGGCGTTCATGCCCTCGATCTTGACCATCAAGTGGCCGTCGACGAATGCGCCTTTTTTAGTTGAACGTGCCATAAATCGTTTCCTGTTTCCTTACGCCTTCGAAATTCGCATTACTTTGATTTTCTGCGGCCTACTTTGATTTCCTACGCCCAACGATGAACGCATCCGTGCGCTTGTTATTGCGCGTCTTGTAGCCACGCGTCGGTTGGCCCCACGGCGTAACCGGATGGCGTCCGCCACTGGTCTTACCTTCACCACCGCCGTGCGGGTGATCCACTGGATTCATGGAAACGCCGCGGTTATGCGGACGTCTTCCCAACCAGCGCATCCGTCCCGCTTTGCCGATGGAAATGTTTTCGTGATCGGAATTGCCTACCTGCCCGATCGTCGCCATGCAATCGACCAAAACTTTTCGCGTTTCGCCCGAAGGCAACTTGATCAGCGCATAGTCGCCTTCCTTGGCAACCAGTTGCGCAGAACCGCCCGCAGAACGCACCATCTGCGCGCCTTTTCCTGGACGCAGTTCCACATTGTGAACCGTCGTGCCAGGCGGAATATTGCGCAGCGGCAATGCATTGCCCACAAGGATATCTGCTTCCGGGCCGCTCACCACGTGCTGGCCGACTTTCAAGCCGTCGGGCTGCAGAATGTAACGCTTTTCGCCATCCGCGTAGGACAGCAACGCGATTCTCGAGGACCGGTTGGGATCGTACTCAATCGTCACAACCTTGGCCGGGATGCCCGTCTTGTTGCGCTTGAAGTCGATGATGCGCAGCTGGCGCTTGTGCCCGCCGCCACGAAACCGGCTGGTCGTCTGGCCGGAATTGCGGCGTCCGCCGGTGCGCTGTTTCACTTCCAGCAGCGGCTTATGCGGACGGTTCGTCGTCAAATCGTCATTGACGATAGTCGTCTTGAAGCGCAGCGTTTCGGTTCTCGGTTTGTAAGTCTTAATTGCCATATAGAACTCTTCTTCAGTTGCCAGCCTCTAGCTGCCAGCCTCTAACTCAGTACAATTTTTCTTCCGTCAGAGCGGGCCACTGGTGGCTGGCTACTGATAACTGCTCTTACAGATTCTCTGCGTACTCCGGCATCTTCTCGCCAGACTTCAGCCTTACATATGCCTTCTTCCAGTCCGGGCGAAAACCCGTAAAGCGTCCGCGGCGACGTTCCTTGCCGAGGTAATTCGCGGTGCGTACGGAGTGCACCTTCACTTTGAAAATCGTCTGCACGGCTTGCTTGATCTCGGTCTTGGTCGCTTCCGGCGCTACTTCAAACACCAGCGTCGCTTGCGTTTCCTTGACCGCCAAGCCCTTTTCCGTGATCACGGGACGGCGCAAAATTTGATAAGCCGATTTCATTACGCCACCTCCGCCGTGCGCTTAGGCGCCGAATTCACCAACGTCGCTTGCAACTTCTCCAACGCCGGTTGAGCGAAAACCGCGAGGTCGTAGCGCAGCAGATGCCAGGGATGGACATGACTGCCTTGAATCAACTCCACGCCTTTTAAGTTGCGTGAACTCAATTCCAGATTGCTATTGGCTCCACCCTCAACGAGCAACGCCGTCGAAACAGCTTTCACGTTGTCAGTCTTCAAACCTTCCAGCGTCTTGCGAAATTCCTTGGTCTTCGCGTCCTTCAAATCGAACGCGGCGACAACCACCAATTTGCCATCCGCATATTTCGCGGCCAGCGCGGAACGCAACGCACCCAGCAGCTTTTTGCGAGGAAAATCGTAATCGTAAGAACGCGGTTGCGGTCCGTGAACCGTGCCGCCGTGGCGCCACAGAGGCGAACGGATCGAGCCTACGCGCGCGCGTCCCGTACCCTTTTGCTTCCACAGCTTCTTGCCCGCGCCGGAGACCAGCTTCTTGTTCTTGGTGGCATGCGTTCCCGCACGCGCGGCCGCGCGAAAATGCCGGACCGCCTCCCAGAGCAGGTCTTCGTTGACCGCTCCGAAAACTTCGTCGGCCAGCGTCATGCTGCCAACTTTTTTGCCGCTCAAATTCACTACG
>JAYVEP010000018.1:0-6633 GCA_043749225.1 Acidobacteriaceae bacterium | reverse complement strand
TCAGTGAAAGCGCAAATCCGCGCCCGCTCTCCAGCGTGCCCTTCACCTGCGCGTAACCCGTCATGGATCGAATGGTCATAAGACAGCTTCTAGCTCTTCAGCTCCTAAAGCTTTTAACTGGAACCCTGCATTGCTATTCTTCTCGACATGGCTCCTCTATAACAAGTTACTGTCGAGTAGGTATGGGCAACTGAGCACTGGCAACTGGCGATTGCTCGTCAAACTGCAACTCGTACAACCGCCGATACGTTCCCAGCTTCTGCATCAACTGCTCGTGCGCGCCGATGTCGCTGATGGTCCCGTTTTCCAATACTACAATTCTTTCAGCCCGACGCACCGTCGACAGCCTGTGGGCGATCACCAGCACCGTCCGCCCTGTCATCAAATTCTGCAGCGCTGACTGCACCAGCGCCTCCGATTCCGTATCCAACGCCGACGTCGCTTCATCCAGAATTAATATCGGAGCATTCTTCAATATCGCTCTCGCAATCGCAAGTCTCTGCCGCTCACCACCCGAAAGCCGCACGCCGCGCTCGCCAATCATGGTGTCATACCCAGAGGGCAATTCCTTGATGAAGTCGTGCGCCAACGCCGCTTTAGCCGCCGCTTCTACCGTTTCGCGCGACACGTCCGGCTGTCCATAGGCGATGTTGTTCCGCACCGTGTCGTTAAAGAGCACGGTTTCCTGCGTCACAATCCCAACCTGCGCACGCAGGGAGGCCAACGTCAAATCGCGAACGTCGTTGACATCGATGGTAAGGCGTCCGCTGGTTACGTCAAAGAAGCGCGGAATCAGATGCACCAGAGTACTCTTCCCCGCCCCGCTGGACCCCACCACCGCAACCACTTCGCCTCGGCGAACTTCCAGATTGATGTCATGCAGAACTTCGCGAGATTCGTCGCCATCCGCGGCGTAGGAAAAATTGACATTCTCGAAACGGATCGCCGTCTGGAACGGGCCCAGTTTCTTAGCACCCGTCTTTTCCTTCACGTCGTCATCCGTGTCCATAAACTGAAAGATAGAAGCCGACGCGCCAATCGCCTGCTGAAAATTGTTATTAAAACCAGCGAACTTGCGCACTGGATCGTAAAGCTTGAACACCGCAACAATAAACGCCAGAAACGTTCCTGCCGTAAACACCTGATGCAGAATCTTGTCACGTCCCAGCAACAGCAACAGCGCAATCGCCACCGACCCAAAAATATCCATCAATGGAGAACTCACCGCCTGCGCTGCCACCGAATGCAAATTTGCCCGGAACAGCCGCCCCGCCGCTTCGCGAAAGCGCGCAATCTCCCAGCGCTCCATGCCGAACGCCTTCACGATGCGGTTGCCCGTAATCGTTTCGTGCAAAATATTCTGGATGTCCGCCAGCTTGTCTTGCCCGCCCCGCGTCGCGGTACGCACCCGGCGGCCAATGCGCCGAACGGAAAACAAAATCACCGGGACGAATAACAGCAACACCCAGGCCATCTTGCCGCCCAGCACGATGACCACGCCCGCCGTAAAAATCAGTGTGAACACTTGCTGCAAAAATTCCGCCAGCACACTCGACATCGCATACTGCACCCGCTCAATGTCATTCACCAGCGCGGAAAGTAAAGTGCCCGTCGCGTGCTTCTGGAAAAATGCCGACGAACGCCGCAACATCCCGTCGTACAAGTCGTCGCGCAGGTCCGTAATCATCCCAAACCCCGCGTAGTTCACCAGATACGTTCCCGCATAGTCGAACAACCCCTTCAGGACGGTCGACGCCACAAGCGAGAACGCCACGACAGTCCATACATTCTGGAAATGCGAAGGGACGAATCGCTGCAACTGCAAAATTCGTTCCGTACCAGGAATCTTGAAGAGAGTGACCGAGCGAGTCGGCGAGGAAGGATTCAGAACGTGATCAAAAATCGGCCCAATCAGCAACACGCGGAAGGCGTCGAGCAATCCGACCCCCGCCATGAAAAACACCGAGGCACCCACCTGCCACCAGTACGGCAACACGTAATGGAGCAATCGCCGAAGCTGCCTCATGCGCCGCAAAACCCGCCGCACCCGGATTTGTTCCGCAAGGAATGCAAGGCCCCATTCTACTCTGAGTTCGGGCGGGTAAGGGGCGGGGGAGTATCGGAGAGAGTGACGTAAGTTCTTAGATTTTGTCATTCCGAAAGGCTTCAGCCCTGAGGAATCTGCTTTCGCTGGGGATGACGCGAATTCTCGAATGTTCAACAACGCGCAGTGGGATGCGCTCAGCGCTCAGATTGAACACCTCGCCACATAGATTTCTGGTTGCGCGGAGGAAAGCAGATTCCTCGCTACGCTTCGGAATGACAAATTTGCAGGGTGAACCGGTGACTGCCAAATGACCTAGCTAGAAGCTAAGAGCTAACAGCTAGAAGCTCACTTTGGCATATCCCGATGCACAACCTTCACCCGGTACCCCGACTTTCGCAAATATTTCCCCAACTCTTCCGACATCATCACCGACCGATGCTGCCCGCCAGTACATCCAATCGCGATCGTGAGATAGCTCTTGCCTTCGCGAATGTAGTGCGGCAACAGGTAGACCATCAACTCGGAGATGCGGGTCAAAAACTCCTGCGTCTGCGGGAACGAGCGGATATAAGCGGCGACTTTCGGATGCCGCCCGGTAAACGGTTTGAATTCCGGAATAAAATGCGGATTCGGCAGAAACCGCACATCGAACACTAAATCCGCGTCTTCCGGCACACCTTGCTTAAAACCAAAGCTCACCAACGAAACCAGAATTCCCTTACCTGTCGTCTGCCGCGTGAACTGTTCCAGAACGTGTGCGCGCAACTCATGCACGTTGAATCTGGAGGTGTCGATCACAATATCCGCCAGCTTGCGAATCGCTCCCAATTGCTTGCGTTCCGCCTTCAGCGACGCCCGCACCGGCGCGTCCGTCCCTAGCGGATGTGGACGCCGCGTCTCGCTGTATCGGCGCAGCAGCACCATGTCCTGCGCCTCCAGATACACCACGCGCACCGGAATCAGCTTCCGAACTTCCTTCAGCACCTTGGGAAACTTTTCCAGCGCATTCCCTTCGCGCACATCCACCACCAGCGCGGCGCGATCAATTTCCGTAGACTGCAGCGCCAACTCCGCAAAACGTCCAATCAGATCCACGGGAAGATTGTCAGAGCAGTAATATCCCAGATCCTCAAACGCCTTCAGCGCCGACGCCTTCCCCGACCCGCTCATCCCCGTAATGATGACGAGCTCGGTAGACCGCTTCCGGCTCTCCGGAGCCTGCTCGTCATGCCGCGCCTGCGGAACCGGCACCTCGCCCGCACGACCACGCGGAGACGTGTCGGCCTTCGACGCTCCACGCGCAACATGCTTCACCAGGCCAGCCAGCACCGAAGCGCGCCGCTCCGGCCCGCCATACGCCTTCGGCTCTTCTTCGGCGCCTTCCAGCTTCCGTTTCAATTTTTGCGAAATCAGTTTCTTCGAAACTAGTTTTTGTGAAATCCGGCGCAGGGACATGCTTGCGATGTTAGCATTTGCACCCAAAACAGCGCAGGCACCCCGAAGGGTGCCTGACTCTACTGCCTAACTAACTGGTCGCCTAACCACATTGCAGAAAAGGACACACTATCCGTGCGCCAGCGCACCTACACCTTTCCCATACTTGCGCATCATCGTCCAGCTCAGTCCCACCAGTCCGATACCCATCAAACCCAGGCTGGCAGGTTCCGGCACCGGTGCTATGTAGTTAAAGTTCGCGTTACTGCTCTGCAGCAGTTTGCCATTGGGCCCAAACAGCTGCATCGTCATCTGCACCGGAGTCCCTTTATCCCCACCCTTCGGCATGTTGAAGCCGAACAGGGCAATGTAGGAGTTCCCCGGAGGGTACGTTCCCGGAGCGAACGCCACCGTCTGCGTCAGCGTACTGCCCATGACGACGGCCGTAATCACCAGCGTGTCGCCGCCGTTGGGCACAACTCCTCTTAGTTTTACGCCAAACTCAATCCCATGGCCCTTCCCGCTCGGCTTCAAGGTCGCTCCAGAATTGCCCAGCAGGAATACTTTGGAGGACCCTCCGTTCTGCAGCGCAAATACGTCATAGAAAGAGACTGAGCTCGCCATAGCCGCTGTTGGTAGAACTAACGCCAGAGCCAAAAGCAGCAGCAAACTGCCTTTCGTCGTCGTAAACTTCGCAATCTTCAACTTCGTCGACTTAAACATGGAACCTCCTAAGGGGATCAACAATCCAAGGCGGGCCTATCGCCCAAAGCCCCAGCAGAGTTCGTCGGCCAGAGGGATCAACCGCTTGCAGAGACTGTAAGTTAGCCCAACATAATCAACAAGTTACGGAATATTAGGAAGGATTGCCATCCGGTGAATCACCTATGTGAGGCGGTGGGACCTGTTACCACACTGACCGAAGGGACAGTAGCCGAATTGCGAACGAACCAAATGGAAAGGCCACTTCTTTCGAAGCGACCTCGGAATTCGCGGAATGTTTTGCCCCTCTACGGTGCCTCGATCAGCTCCATCTTCCCATCCCGCGTGCGATGCAGGATTTTAATCTTTCCCTTCTTATCCCGGAACACAAACACATCACGATCGCGGAAGTGCGCCTCTTTCACGGCTTCTTCCAGCGTCATCGGATGCAGCGCAATCGAATCCCCCGAGCTCACCACATGAATTTCCGAAGCCACCGTCTTCGGCTGAAATTTGTGGACCACCAGAGGAACCGCCGTTGTCTTCCCGACAGCGCTCCCGTTCGGCGCAACAGAGCTCGCCACAGCCGCAGAACCACTTTCCACCAACAGCAATTCTTCCGCCCCAGCTCCGTCCCACTTCTTCTTCGGATGGCGCTTCTTCGTCCGCGACTTGGCACGATGCTTCAGCGCCTGCTTCTCCAAATGTTCGAGCGCATCTCCCACCGCCGCAAGCATATCCTTAGCTTCCGCCAACCCTACAATGGTCCCGTTGCGCGGCGTAATCGTAATTTCAGCTTTGTGGCGACGCTTTTCCAAAGCCAGAATCACGCTGGCTTCAAACGCTCCGCCCAGGATTTTCTTGATTTTATGCAGGCCAGTTTCAACATTCTTCTTGGTGGCAGGAGTAATCGTAAAATGCCTGCCCGTATATTCCACGTTCACGGCGCCTCCTCAAAATTGCGGATCGAAGTGGCAATCAGGATTGCAGTTTTAGAGTACACCGTTCCGCGCCAGCAAGGATGACCCGGTGGTGCTACCGTCTTTGGGAGACTGTGGGAGTTGCTGAGGCACTTTAAGGTTGGTGATCAACTTAAAGTTCTGCTATCAAACTCAAAGTTTGTCATTCCGAACGGCTCCATCGTGAGGAATCTGCTATTGGTCATGACTGCCGAAAAAAATCCCGGCTCGGACTAGGACTCCAGCAACACCATCCCAGCCGTCTTCGCCGCCTTGAGGTCAAAGGTCACCGTGTGAGTACAGTGGGCATTGTGGGCCGAGCGTTCGATTAGACAATCCGCAAGATCGGCATTGGATCCGCCATAAGCGCGAACTGCCTCCCAAACAATTTCCGCATCCTGGATCACCATTTCTTTCGTCTGCAGCAGGTCTTCCAGCAACGCTACCGTTTCTTCCTTGGTGGCTCGATAGAATCCCTGCATAACCCAAACCAGTTCCACGATCACGACCAATGGAATAAAACCAGGGTCTTCCTTCGTGAGTGCCTCAATCCATCGAGTGGCGCGCAATGATTGCTCAGGATTATCGTCCGTGAAGTAGCGCACGAGCACATTCGTGTCGATCCCAATCACCGCGCGGACGCTCCTCGCTCTGCAATAACGCGATTCATGTCCTCAATCGTCGCGGTGCCACGCCCCCGAAACATCCCTTTCATCGACTTAATCGAAATCGTAGCGGGCCGGATCGCATATTGCCCGTTAGCGATCTTCACGAACTCCACCCGAGTTCCAGCCTTAAGCCCCAGCTCTTGCCGAACGGAGACGGGAATCGTAATCTGCCCTTTCGAAGTTACAGTAGCGGATGCCATGAATTCCTTTCTTAATCAGACATTCCTTACTTTACAGTAAGGAATATAGGCAGTCAAGCCAAACTAACACTCAGATGTCCCTTGACCCTCACCACGCGGGCGGCAATCCCATCTTCGCGACGATGGCTCGGTAGCGCGGCTCTCCATGCAAAAAGTCGAAATCGGGCTCGTGCTGCACATGCACCATCCACGGCGCCCTTTCGCGATACGACTCTTCCAGATAATGAAGCGTCTCTTCCCGGTGTCGAAGTTGGGCATGCGCCCCCGCGAAAACTATTAGGAGAGACGTATTCCTTGGTCGCCGCTGACTTTAAGTCTTCAAGGAGCCCCGCAACCCTACCTTTCAAGCCACCTTTTCGCGCCGCCCTAAGGGATGCTCCATCTTTTTCCTTGTCACCGGCAAGAAGATTGATCCTTACCCATACTTCTTCTGCTTCCTTCTCCATGCCCTGATATTCATAGGCCCGAGCCAGGAAGTAGAGTGCGGCACCGTCGTTGGGCTGACCCTCGGTGCGCACACGCAACTCCTTGACCGCTTCCTCGAATCGATGCGCGCGGAGCAGCGCTCGTCCCACCGCCCACGGCCGCGCCAGCGGCTCCAATTCGGCTGCCCGGCGTTCTTC
>JAYVEP010000017.1:0-6645 GCA_043749225.1 Acidobacteriaceae bacterium | reverse complement strand
TCACTGAAATGGCCCGCGAAGAGATTGGCAAAGTTGGCGGCTTCATTGCCTATGTTTCAGTTCTCGCCATTATCGTTATCCTACTCGGTGTAGCTGCACTCATCGTTGTCAACGCCCTCAAGGGAAGTCCCTGGGGAGCTTTCACCATCGCAATGACAATTCCCATCGCTTTACTTATGGGTCTTTATCTGCGCCGCATCCGCCCCGGCAAAGTATTGGAGACTTCCATCCTCGGTTTCGTGCTGGTAATGCTAGCCATCGTCGGCGGCCAGTGGGTTTCGCAATCTCCAACTCTGGCGCACTGGTTCACCTACTCCGCATCAACGCTGGCAATCGTCATCATCATCTATGGATTCGCTGCCTCCGCGCTCCCTGTCTGGTTGCTGCTGGCCCCGCGCGATTACCTCAGCACATTCGTAAAACTGGGCACAATCTTTCTGTTGGCGGTTGGCATCATCCTTGTTCGTCCCCAACTGCACATGCCTCCGCTGACGCGATTCATCGACGGCACCGGACCAGTCTTCGCGGGAAGTCTTTTCCCCTTCGCCTTCATCACCATTGCCTGCGGAGCCATCAGCGGATTTCATTCTCTGATTTCCAGCGGTACCACTCCCAAACTCATCGCCCGTGAAACCGAAACTCGCATGGTCGGCTATGGCGCCATGCTGGCCGAGTCCATGGTCGCGATCATGGCCATGATCGCCGCCTGCACGATGCAGCCGGGCGTCTACTTCGCGATTAACAGTCCCGCCGGAGTGGTGGGCCAAACGCCGGATGCCGCCGCCAACACCATTTCGCAATGGGGATTTCCCGTAACCGCCGCCAACATGGCCGCCCTCGCGCATTCTGTAGGCGAGCAGACCCTCTACAACCGCACCGGTGGCGCCCCCGCATTCGCGGTGGGCATGGCCCAGATCTTCGCGCACAGCCTCGGCGGAGATGCGGTGATGGCCATCTGGTACCACTTCGCCATCATGTTTGAGGCGCTGTTTATTCTTACCGTTCTCGATGCCGGCACCCGCGTCGGACGCTTCATGGTGCAGGACGCGCTCGGCCACATCTGGAAGCCGATCGGTCGCACCAGTTGGTATCCCAGCATTCTGAGTACCAGCGCTCTCATCGTCGGAGCCTGGGGATTCTTCCTATGGCAAGGCGTCAAAGATCCTCTTGGAGGAATCAATTCTCTCTGGCCTCTCTTCGGGATCGCAAATCAACTACTCGCCACAGTCGCACTTTGCGTGGCAACCACAATCCTCATCAAAATGCACCGAGCCCGCTACGTTTTGGTGACGTTGCTGCCGCTCTGCATCCTCGTCAGCATCACTTTCACAGCGTCGTTCCACAAGATTTTCGATCCCAACCCGCGCATTGGATTCCTAGCCCACGCGAAGTTGCTGGCGACGCAAATCGCAACTGCGCCCAAGCCAGAAGAAATAGCGCGGCTGATGCTCAACGACCGTTTAGACGCGGTTGTAGCCAGTGTGTTGGTATGCCTGGTGTCGCTGATCTTGATTGAATCGATACTGGAATGGTCGCGCGTGCTGTCCGGACAAAAAGAAGCCAGTGTCAAGGAATCCCCATTCGTTTTGAGCCGCTTCGCCGAGGAGGAAGCATGAGGCGACGAAGCATGAGGCGAGGAAGCATGAGGCGAGGAAGCATGAGGCCAAGCATCGGAAGACGAATCGCCCTGCTCATCGAAACGCTCGCGGCGATCCTCCGTGAGATCTTCGACGAATCTGCCTATGCCCGCTTCCTCACGGCCAAAGATTTGATTTCATCCCGCGCCGCCTACGCAGAGTTCATTCACGAAACAGAACACGCCAGAGCACGCCGCCCTCGCTGCTGCTGACCTGTGTAGCGCTGGCGTCCCGCTGGCAGTCGCGAGAGAATCCTGCCCTCGCAGTCAGGTACTACCTATTTCTCCGGCTCCGCCACAAACTCATACCCAACCCCCCGCACGGTCAGCAAATGCTTCGGATTCGCCGGGTCCACTTCAATATATCTCCGCAGACGCACAATGAAATTATCAATCGCACGCGTGTCCGTATCCTCGTGCAGGTTCCAAACCTTTTCCAGAATCGTCTTCCGCGACACCGGACGCCCGCTGTTCGTAATCAAGAACCGAAGGAGATCTGTTTCCATCAAGGTAAGCTGAAATACTGTCTGCCCCGCATGAAGCCGTAGCTGCTCGAAGTCCACCAGCTTGTCTCCAAAACGGAAGCTACTGGCCGCGGCAGTCGGAGTCGTCGACGCAGCAGCTGACGAACTTTCCTTCAACCATTTCTTTCGCCGCAGCAAGCTTTCAACCCGCGCCATCAAAATGTCCAAGTTGAAAGGCTTGGGAAGATAATCATCCGCCCCAGCCTCAAAGCCAATCAGCACATCTTCCGGACGCCCCAGCGCCGTCAAAATCAGAACTGGAACATAATCCTGCGCTTGACGCAACTCCCGCACCACGGCAAAACCGTCTTTGCCCGGAAGCATCACATCCAGCACAACCGCGTCGAACGGTTCTTTCTCCCGCAGCAGCATCCGCAGCGCATCCTCACCATTCTCGACAATTGTTACGCCATGCCCTTCGGCCTCCAGATTAAAGCGCAGTCCCTCGGCAATATGCGTTTCGTCTTCAACAATCAAAATCTTGCTCATCTTGAATTCGGTCTCTCTAATTCGTTTTCGTTCTAAGCACTTTCACGTCGATGTACCCGAGGCAGCCGCAGATGAAACGTACTGCCTTTGCCTTCTCCTGCGCTCTCCGCATAAGCGTCGCCGCCATGTTGGCGAGCCACCGAGCGCACAATAAACAGTCCCAGCCCCGTGCCTTTCACCTGTCCGAATCCCGCCCTGTGCGCCCGATAAAACCGCTTAAATATCCGCTTCAATTCCCGCCGGGGAATGCCGATCCCTCGATCTTGCACACTCAAAATCAGCGTATCGATATTGGGCGTCGTCAGGTTCACCACAATATCCGGCTTGTCGCCCGAATACTTCGCCGCATTCTCCAGCAAATTCGTAACCGCAGTCCGCAGCTGTTCCGGATTCCCGCGCACCAGCATGGGCTCCTCTGACAGTTCGCCCGTCCGCAAAGCCCCAGCCGGCAACGCATGATGCAAACTCGGCGACTCGACGGCGTTCCTCACCAGCTTGCCAAAATCAACCTCGTCCCAATCCCGCCGACGATCTCCATGGCGCGCCTCTCCAGCCTGCAGCACCCGTTCAATGGTCCCTAACAAGCGCTCCGTATCGGCCAGCATCACGCCATAAAACTGCCGTCGCTGCGCTTCGTCCAACTGCCGCCGCTCCAGCGTTTCCAGATAGAGCCGAATCGATGCCACCGGAGTTTTCAGTTCATGCGTGACGGCATTCAGAAAGCTATCCTGCTGCTCGTTCCGCCGAACCTCGCGAACCAGAAAAATCGTATTCACCACCAAGCCAGCGATGATGAATCCAAAAAATACAATGCCCAACACCAGCGGCACCACGCGCCGCCAATTCAGAACGATCCAGCCAACGTTCAGCCCCACCGCCAACAGCACCAGGACGGCGCCCAGTGTGATGAAGAACGCAATCGTTTTGTTGGGGCTGGTAATCCGCATGAAGGTTCGCTGCGTTGATTGAAATCACGTAGGCCAAGGCGCCTCGCCTGTGGCATCGCGCGTAGCCCGAGACTTCATAATCAGTCTAGACGATAGTAGACAAGCCCAGCCAAAAGAGAAACCGCGACCCTCGTAGGAGGAAGTCGCGGTTCTACGCAAAAAAGAACTATGTTTTGAAAACCATGGTTTGAAAGGGCATGGCTTCAGCCGTGCCATAGGGCTAAATCAAACTGGGCTTTAGCCCCTGAGGAGCAGCGTCAGTCGCCAGCCGCCGCCGAGGCCAAAACTTCCGGATTCTCCACACTCATATCCTCCGGCACCAGCTTTTCGACCTTCGTCGCAGCCGTCCTTACGGTCAACGCCTTCGGCAGCTTGATGTCCCACGCCAGCCCCAGTAGCCGCAGCGTAGCGATCCCATACCAGTTCGTATCAATCTCATACCAGGCAATCCCATGTTTCGCAGCCTGCGGAGCCGCATGGTGATTGTTGTGCCAACCCTCACCAAACGTAAGAATCGCCACCCAGAAGCTGTTGGTCGAATCGTCGCCGGTCAAGAAGCGCTGCGATCCCCACATGTGGGTGGCCGAATTTACCAGCCAGGTTGCGTGCAGCCCAACCACCATCCGGAGAAACAGCCCCCACAGCAGAAACGGCCATCCGCCAACCGCAAAAAGCACAATACCAAGAATGACCGTGGGCACGTAATGATATTCACTGATCCACAGATGAAACTTGTCTTTCCGAAGATCCGGCACATACGGCAGCAGCTCGTCCGTCTTGGCATGCATCGCCTTGCCCGTAAGAATCCATCCCATGTGCGCCCACAGGCCGCCATCGCGCGGCGAATGCGGATCGCCTTCCTTATCCGTATTCTGATGATGCACGCGATGCGTCGCCACCCAGGCAATCGGTCCGCCTTCCATGGCCAACGTCCCGCAAGTCGTCAGAAAATATTCCATCCACTTCGTCGTCTTATATCCACGATGCGTCAGCAGCCGGTGGTAGCTCATGCCAATCCCGAGCGATCCCGCCACCCACCAAATCACAACCGCTACTGCGAACGCCTTCCATGTAAAAAAGAACAACGCAGCGACGGCCGCAATATGGAACAAAATCATGAAAATCGTCGTACTCCAGATGACGGGCTCTTTAAATGTGCGATCACCCGAGCGCTGGCTCGGCGTCCGTTCGCGAAAGTTGTGAGTAGGTGCGATAACACTCATAATGGCTGGACCTGCGCTCGAAATTGAACTCCATTTACGACACTAGCAGGGCTTCGAAATGAGCACTGTAATACTTGTGTAATCCCGTTGGATGCGCGGGTACACGAAGGTAACAGGTTGGTTTCGTTCCGCGTCTTCTCATGTGGCAGCGGAGCTTGCTCCGCTGCATCGAAGGCAGAATTTCATGTAGGGCGGACACTTTTGCCTACCGCCTTTGGGTGTCCGCCGCTCTTGGAGTTGATCGTGTAGGGCGAGCATTCCTGCTCGCCGTTCTTGACTCGTCCGCTCTTCGGTGTCGATTCGTACCAGGGCACGATTTCAATCGTGCCGCGAGAGCCGCCAATGACAAGGGCTTCAACCCCTCTGGCAGCTCGGGGTGGCCCATTCAAGCCGTTCTTTGGCCCGAGTGGAGCAGCTTCCGTCACTACGTTAGAGGTCGAACAGCGGAAATTCAAAATTGAATCCGAGTGGACGGCGAGAAAGAGAGAGCGTGCAGCGAGCCGACTCTGGCGACCCTCGAACTACCCCACTCAAGTCAAAGGACGACTTGAATGGGCCACCCAAGGGTCTTTGGAATTTGTCATTCCGAAACGCAGTGAGGGATCTGCTCGTCCTCGCCCGGACAAAACTCCCACCACTACCCTCGACGGGAAGGGCACGACTTCAGTCGTGCCGCTAGAGCCCAAAGGAGGCGGGCTTTAGCCCCTGAGGGCGCGAATCTTGCGATTGTGGAATTTGCGGGTGGCCCATGCAAGCCGTTCTTTGGCCCGAGTGGAGCAGCTTCCGTCACTACGTCAGAGGGCGACTTGATGGGCCACACGCCTGGGCATCGAGCTAGGTGGTGAATTCTGGCGCACCGTCCTGCTATGATTCTGCGAACTTTTGCCACGGGAAATGTTTATGGCTATGGGAATTCGGCGGATACTCAACCCAGCGGTGGTAGCTTGCCTTGCTATCAGCGTGTTCATCTTCATTTATGCTCGACAGATTACTGTGCTGTATTTTGTCAAAAGTCAGGTTCGCTCCGCGCCAGAAATGTGGATCGTGCCGAAGCGACTTCTGGACACCGAGATCAACCATGCTATTGGCCAGAAAGTTTCCTGGTTTGGTTATGAATTCGAGGTGCCTTGGTTGCAGATGAAGTTGCAGAGAAAGACAGAGTCGATGGCAGTTCTCACGACACAGGATGGCTATGGCGTCCTCATGTTCGACCCCTCGCAAGGCTCGAGCACACTGCAAATCATGAAGCAAGAATCTGTGAAACAAGGAATTGATGTTGAAGCCGTTTTTGGAGCTGAAGCTACGCGCTCAAACTATGCGTTGCGGTCGAAGATGCTGAATCTCACGCCTCGGGATCTGCATCTATTTTCTTTGCCGCGGGAAATGGTGGGTGATTCCGTGCTCCTCATGCTGAAAACCATGTCAATGGGTGGCGTGCAATCGAGTATGTATTCATTTCATACAGAATGGCTGCAAGGCTTTCAGGTAGGTGATCCAGCCCATGAAAAACGCGTAGCCATAGAAGCGTTCGATACAAATGATCGAGAGGTGCAACTCTGGATTTCTGTCGACAAGACCTCAAATCATGGCCTACTACAGGCAGACATCAATCGAATAGTCTATTCTCTGCACTCAATACCCGCGCCCCGCATGGAATAGAGTCTCGCCCTTTTGACTCCCTCCCCATTCTCCGATAGCACGGTGCCCCAGGTTCGCAACGTTCTTTGTTGTCCAGTCCCATGACATCCTTTACACAGCGTCTCGACACATCCTTTACACTCGCGCGCGAGGGCGGGGGTGGATTGCGAGATGCCGTGGAGGACAGT
>JAYVEP010000016.1:0-17167 GCA_043749225.1 Acidobacteriaceae bacterium | reverse complement strand
TAGTAGCGATCAATCACAGTGGTCACTCCATTGAGCGTGATCGAGTGGTAGAGCAGCTGATTGTCCCACGTACGCTGCATCTGCAAGGTCAGGTGATCCCTCGAATTGTCGACGGGATTGCAAGGCACACCGGTCGGAATCCACTTCCAATTGACATTGTCCCAGATATCGAACTGGTGTCCGCCAGCAATGCGGCATTGGTGACCCCAGGTAAATGCCAATCCATTGAAATATTGGTTCACGTCGAACTCTAGCACCTGCGACACTTGGAGGGTTGAGCTGTAGAAGTAAAGGTCGTAGGTGAAGTTGTGGAGGTTTGGAATGATCTTGTGCTGTATATCCGGCATACCTTGGGAGGAGAAGTCGCCGATCAGTGGGTTAGTCCACAGCACATCGGAGTAAGGGGTGGTGCCGCCTATATCGAACTTCGTGGCATTTCCAGAGAGTGACGGCGAATTCACTCGTTGCTTCGTGGACCAGGTCACGCCAGGACCGCAAATCTGACACACGTCGTACTTGGGTGGAAATTCTCCGTACCCAATCCACCCGCCACTCGCCTGCAAATTAGTGAACGCATTCCCTGCAACATTGATTTTCAGGTGTTTGAAGGCGCTTCCGCCACAGTAATCCCATTCTTGCACGACTGTATCGTAAGTGCCGGGCGTAAGTGTCAACGTGGTATTCAACTTTGCCCCGTTCACCGTGTAGTTGAGTTGATTGTTGACATAAACCCCCATCGCCGCTACGCCCTTCGAACAATTCGCCGCTGTGGCACTGGCTTGATAGCTGACCGGCGCACCGACCGTGGCACCGTCCGACGGAGAAGAGACCCAGACACCGGTCTGACTGCTGACTGTGATCGGCACCGTCGTAAAGGCTGCGCCTCCGCAATAATCCCACTCTTCGACAACCGTATTATGGCTTCCCGGATTGATTGGCAAGGAGGTGTTGAGGCTGTTTCCGTTGACAACGTAGACCAGTCGATTGTCCACGTACACCCCCATGGAAGCGACGCCCTTGGAGCACCCAGTCGTGGCTGTCGCGAGGTAGCTCACGGTTGATCCAACGACACTGCCGATGGCGGGCGTGCTTACGCTAACCCCGGCAAACGACGACGCCGTCAGAATCAGCAACAGGCAAGGATGGACAACAAGGTTTTGGGGTTTCACGCACCCTCCTATAGAGATGGTTTCGAAGGTTTTGACAAGCCAATAAATAAATCGACCAAAGAACCAGAACTTTCCAGGACTAATGGAAAGTAAGGAGTAGGCATGGCCCTAATAACGGACCTTTTAGGGTTCAGTATCGAAAGAGTAATACAGTGATTTCCCTGTGTCAAAACTGAGAAGTACATGATCTTGCGTTCGTGGGGAAGGAATATCCGACGTAGGGCTACAACTCTTCAGGATTTGCGAACATCTGAGAATTGATTTATCAGGATTTCACATTATCGCGGGAATTTATTTTAAGGAGCGAATTCATGTCTGAGGCGTCGGTGCATCAACGAGTCAACGGTCAAAAACTGCCATTGTTGGTGATCGCATCTGCCATGATCCTGCTCTCTGGATGTCGCGGTGTAAGTGGCATTGGCTCTGGAAATCCTCCACCCCCGCCGCAAGGAATTGGCCAGATCAAGCACATCATAGTCCTCGCACAGGAAAACCGGGGGTTTGATCACTATTTCGGTGGACTGCGGGCGTACTGGGCTACGCACGGTTTCCCGGACCAGTCTTTTGACGGACTCTCGCAATTTAACCCTTCTTCAGGTTTTGCTCCGCTCCTGGGCCCGGCACCTACGAACCTCGGTTGCGATCCAGCTTTCCCTTTTCCAGGCAACGATTGCACGACCGACGCAAGCAGCCCGAAGATCGATTCCTTCCACATGATTTCGATGTGTGAAGAGAATCCAAGCCCCTCGTGGAATGAGAGCCATGTGGACTGGAACTTAAGTAACCCTCTTTCGTCGTCCCCAGCTCTGGATGGCTTCGTTTGGACAGCGGCCCACGACGCTCGATCAGTGGGATTCAATGACGTCGCGGGCAAGCGGGCGATGAGCTATTACGACGGGAGCGATCTGCCTTACTACTACTTTTTAGCATCCAGCTTTGCGACATCCGACCGTTGGTTCTCGCCAGCTATGTCGCGGACGCAGCCAAACCGCATGTTCATGCTGGCAGCCACTTCAGCGGGGTACGCATATCCTCCTCCGCCAAATTCTCCACCGCTCACCATCCCGACAATCTTTGACAGGCTCCAGGCGGCTGGGGTCACTTGGAAGATCTACGTCACCGATTTAAGTCACGCTACTCCTCCGGTCCAGAACAGCGCATTGAATTTTTTCGCGACGGCCGCTACCTATCCGAACAACATCGTGCCGGTCAGCGAATTCATGACCGACTTGGCGAATGGCACCCTTCCAGCGGTGGCCTACATTGAACCTGGATACAACAGCGGTTTCGACGAACATCCCGGCCTCGACGACAACGTACCGGGCGCGAACATTCAAATCGGAGCCCAATACGTTTCGACGTTAATCAATGCGCTCATGCAGAGTTCTTCTTGGAAGGACTCCGTCTTCCTTCTGACATATGACGAGGCTGGCGGTTTCTACGACCACGTTCCTCCGCAACCGGCTATGAGCCCGGATGGTATAAAACCCGTCGACCTTAAGCCGGCTATTCCTCCCAACGGCCCCGACGTTTGTACTGTCGGAACAGGTCCCACGTGCGATTTTGTCTACACCGGCTACCGGGTTCCACTCATTGTCATTTCACCCTTCACGAAAAAGAACTACGTTTCCCATACCGTTGCCGACTATACGGCCTGGCTTAAACTCGTGGAAACTCGATTCAGCGTTCCCAGTCTGACCCGGAGAGATGCGGCCCAGATGGATATGACCGAATTCTTTGATTTCCAAAACGTGCCTTGGAAGACGCCACCATCACCGCCCGCGCAGCCAACGACCGGTCCATGCTATATGAACCAGTTGCCTTAGCAGTCGGTTTGTATGTGCATCGTCGGACAGTACGATGGGTCGTGCATATCAGATTTTCTACAGCGATTACCCGATTGGAAACGCACGTGGCTGATCTTACGGTTGTGAGGGGTATCCGAAATGCAAGAGCGAGAGGGTGTTTGGCATACCGGAGATTTCTCCATCTGCGTCGCGTGTTTGGTGCTCTTCAGCGTTTCTTTAATTGGTCAAGACGCTGGCCCAATAATCGACTCTCGCCCACAGTCCGCCGCCGCTCAACAATCCCCGCCCGTTGGCAATGTGCCACGGTCTTCATTAGATACTGCATCAGCACCGCAAGACCCATCAGACGCACCCAGGCAGCCAGTTGAAAAGGACGACGTCGGCATGTTTGTCTTGCGCAAACAAGTTAGCGAAGTCGCTCTCCACGCCACCGTGATCGACGACAAAGACCACATCGTCACTGGGCTGGACAGGTCCGCATTTATAGTTTTTGAGGACGAGCATCCGCAACCGATTACCTCTTTTCGACGTGAAGACATTCCCGTTTCGATGGGGATTTTGATCGATAACTCTGGGTCGATGCGCGAAAAACGCGCCAAGGTTGACTCCGCTGCCCTCAACTTAGTTAGGGCCAGCAACGCCGCAGATCAAATCATGGTCGTCAACTTCAACGAAGAAGGAATACTGGACCAGGATTTTACTTCTGATATAGGCAAATTGAGAGAAGCCCTTAACCAACACGAATCACGAGGGCTCACGGCTCTCTATGATGCGCTGAACGGCGCCGCCATACACCTGAGAGGTAGTTCGACCCATGAGAAGAAAGTTATATTCGTGGTCACCGACGGTCAGGACAATGCTAGTCACACCTCTCTGGAAAAAGTACTGCAATCGCTGCAGGAGGAAGGTGCGCCCACCGTCTATGCCATTGGGATCCTCGGCGAAGAGAAGCAAGAGCGAGCTCGACAGGATCTTCAGGCATTAGCGCGCCGAACGGGCGGAATCGCATTTTTTCCTAAGACGCTTGATGAGGTGGATCAAATAAGCAGAACCGTAGCCCACGATATTCGGAGCCAGTATGCTATCGGCTATAAACCCAGCAAACCGAGGAGCGCCGGCGGCTATCGTGCAATCCGCGTGGAAGCACGAGCTTCCGGCTACCACAACTTAAGAGTGCGGACCAGACACGGATATGATGCGACGCAATCGCCTGACCAAAATTCTGCTCCGACTTCGAGTCACTGAGCCCTGACGAATTCGAGGCCGGGAAACCCCGCGTAAAGCAGCAGCGGCGCAAGCGCATATCCATAACGCATCAAAATTTGTTCCACGAATGGTTTCAGCGGCGCTAGTTCTACTTGAGCGCTTCCGGACAATATGCTGGGGCAAATCAAGTGGGAACAGATGGTGTTCTTGGTCAACCCGGAGTATGCGGTTGACCTCCAGCCGATTGATTTCGCAGCCATTGCTCACGCATGTGGAGGGACTGGTTTCACAGCGGATGACCCGGCGAATTGTGGACGGGTGGTCGAAGAATTCCTGAACTTGCCCGGACCGGCTGTATTGCAAGCGGTCGTGGATCCTCACGAGCCCCCGTGGCCCCCGAAAGCTACGTCCCAGCAGCCTTCGAAATTTGCGGAATCCCTAAAACGTGGCGAACCAAACCGCGCAAAGATCGCCCTTACTTCTTTGTCGAACACGGTTCGCGAACTGATTTAACGTGCGGCCGAAATCACCGGAAAGTAGCAAATTTCCATAGAATCAAACTTCTTTGAATTTTTGGATTGCAGTATGGCTGCTGGTTTGACCAATTCACATCGTTATCTACACGAATCGTAGAGAGCATCTACCCACTGCACCCGATATATGTTTTTTTCGATTGAGCGCAACCTAAAAGGCAGCTTCACCTGAAGGCAGCACGGTACCATAACAGGTTTCAAGGAATGCAAATTGAAGGCAAATTTAGAATTGTATGGAGGAACCATGGCAAGCAAAGGACTAAAAGAGTTGTACATCGCCGAACTGAAAGACATTTACAACGCGGAAAATCAGCTGTTGAAGGCGCTGCCAAAATTGGCAGAAGCGAGTTCTTCGGAAGCATTGACAGAGGGCTTTGAAGAGCACCTCGAACAAACTAAGGGGCATGTCCAACGACTGGAAGAAATATTCAAGGGTCTCGGGGAAAGCCCCAAGGGGAAAAAGTGCGCAGGCATGGCGGGGCTTGTGCAAGAAGGATCGGAGGCGATGCAGGAAGACTTCGAGGGTGGCATTAAGGATGCGGCCCTGATTGGAGCGGCACGACGTGTCGAGCACTACGAAATCGCGGCCTACAGTACAGCGCTTGCGCTTGCAGAGGCCTTGGACGAGAGCAAGCACGTTTCTCTTCTGGAAGCGACCCTGGAAGAAGAACGGGCCACAGACGAAAAGCTTACTGAACTCTTCGGAGTGATCAGCCAAGAAGCACAAGATACGCAACGAGACGACAAGCAACCTCGCTCAGAACCAGGGAAGGAGCAATCGAGTAAGAGACGCTCAACACGCGCAGCCTAATTCGAAAAGGCGGTGGGCCCGTCTGACACGCCGCAGTCGGGGTTAGCGCGGGCCCACCCCGCAACGCATCTATTTCATGTCTGGTATTCAAGGAGAGTTTTCATGGCGAACGATAAAGCTGGAAAATGCGGACATTTACCCTGCATTTGCGTACCCAAGACGGGCGAGAAATATTGCAGTCCGTTATGTAAGGAAGCGGGCCCAACGGAAAATGAAATTGCTTGCGATTGTGGGCATGGCCCCTGTGCTAAATGATGAACGCCTCAGTAAATCCTAATCCGAATCCTGCTGACTCCTCTACGCTAGTCAACGAAATGACGGCAACGCTCGACACCGTGGACGATTTACGTTTTGCCGTAGCAGATTTGAACCGATTGGGGTTCGATGCCGACCACCTCTCTGTCTTCTTCGGGAAAGAGGGATATGAGATTCTCGACCCCCTTGGGACCCAGCAAGGTCTGGGTATGCGCGTGGTCCGGGCTCTACAACTGTTTGCGGGCGAAGAGAAAGCTTTGCGTGACGCTGCCGAGACGCTCCAAGAGGGAAATGCGATCCTCCGCGTGCTCACTGACGGAACCGAAGAACAAAAGAGGGGAGTTGACGCTGTTTTAAGGACTCACAATGCTCGCAATATCCATTTTTTGGGCCGCTGGGCAGTTGAGCATTTGTCACAATAAGCTCTGAACCGGAGCAATCCCAAAAATGCTCACGCGCACTTGGTCAAAGGCGCGTGTGAGCTTTTGTGGAGTTCTACTCTTGCAACCCGCGTACTGGTTTACCAAAGCGATTTCCCGTCCAGCACAATCCTAACTGTTTCCTGATCAATTGCTTCAAACTACAGAAATCTACCTGATTTTCCTTCGCATTCTAGAACCAACACCTGATACCCATGCCTTTCCTCTGGAGGATAGTCTTCTCTTGGGAATTACACGGTTGGGAGCAAATTTTCTGCTCAAAGCGTGCCGACTACTTCTGCACCGTCACGAAATGCACTCAATTTCGTATGACTCAACTATCTGCTGAGGATCAAGCACTCCCTCAGTGCGCCGCCAAAGAGGGAACTCAGAATGAAAGCAGAAGTGCCAGAAGAAACCGTCCGTAGTTCAACCGACCGCCGAAATTTTCTGAAACGCGTGGGCGCAACGGGAGTTGGCGTTGCAGCAGCCACGATGCTCGGCGGCGCTCTAAGCGGCGTGGAAGCCGCCACTATCGTTACTGATGTCGATATTCTCAATTTCGCCCTAAACCTCGAATATTTAGAAGGCGAATTCTACTCGGTAGCCACTTACGGGGCCACGCTTGAGCAATTGGGGATCATACCTCACTCTGCCGTAGGTGGTCCCACTACCGGCGGGAAAATGGTCAACTTCAATGGCGCGCCCGTGGCATACTTGGCCGGTGCGCTGCGCTACACCGAGCAGCAGCACGTTATTTATCTTCGCAAGGCATTGGGCGCGGCAGCAGTGAAGAAGCCCGCTATCAATCTCGATGCTCTGGGTTATGGATTTGCGAACGTCAATGATTTCCTGAAGCTGGCAAGGCAATTTGAGGATGTAGGGGTCAGCGCCTACCTCGGAGCTGCTCCTCTGATCAAAAGCAAGGCTTATCTAGCTGCCGCAGGAGCCATTCTGGCAACCGAAGCCCAGCATTCCGGTTCTATACGAGTAGAGTGCATTCAGGACGGAGTCGTCAGCCCTGCCGTCGATTCTCTGGATGTTCCCCCTACACCGCAGACTCCTTATGCTATCGATAGCAATGCTCTGAGCATATCGCGAACTACCTCCCAGGTATTGAACATCGTGTACGGCGGAGGAAGGTGCTCGGGTGGATTTTATCCCAATGGGATGAACGGGAATATCGTTTGCCAAGGCTAGTGGCGGGCAAGGCTGGCCGTTGCTCGGCCGGCCTTGCCCCTCCTTACCACGCGTTTGACTGACAGGGAGGAGTTATGTTTGAAGGACTGTTTCAGCCTATGCACCTGCTGGTAATTACAGGAATCGCCCTTTTGGTTTTCGGTCCTAAAAAACTTCCTGAACTTGGGAAAGGGCTAGGTGAAAGTATTCGGGGATTTAAGGCGGCGATGAGTGGCGGAGAAAAATCAATCGTGGACGACAAGTCTCACTCTCAGGATAGGGACGCATGTTCTCCGGAGCCATTTTCTTCTTAGTTTTCGGGCTGATTCGCCTTCGGTCCACAGAGAATAATCGAGGCTGTCCGGAAGACTGGGTCGTATGATCCAGATCAAGCAGGTGACCAATGAATTGCTATCAGGCCAGTCGCAGCCTCGGTGCGACGAACCGGCGAGCACGCTTAACACTTGTTAAGGGATTCTAAGGCTGACAAAGCCTCTCCAATTTTCGATGCCGGCAGCAGGTAGTCGATGTGGCCTGTCTCAACCGCGTGACGCGGCATGTCGTCAAATGATGCGTCGGATTGCGCAAACGTCACCCCGCCAGCGTCTTGAATAGCCTTCAGCGCGGCGCTGCCATCGTGGTCCAACCCGGAGAGAATGACAGCCACCGCGCGCTGCCCAACGGTTTCCGCTAGCGAACAGAGGAAGATGTTGATCGTCATAGGCAAACCCGGAGGCCTTGATATTGTCCGCAGATGAAATACATTGTCGGTCAAGGTCAAGTCCATGCGAGGCGGCATTACAAAAACCTGGTTTGGCTCGAGTCGCATGCCTTCTTCCACCTCCACAACGGGCATTTCTGTGACCGTGGCCAAGAGTTGCGGTAGCAAATGCGCGTTCTCAAGCCCTCGGTGTGGCGCGATCACAAAGGCCATGTCCGTGTCGGCAGGCAAGTTTCGCAGAATATCCATATACGCTTGCAATCCCCCAGCCGAACCTCCCAAACACACGACGCGAAAATTTTCGCTTGCGGTACTTTTCTTCATCGGTTTCACAAAAAGTGGATTCGTATCGACTCCGGAACAGGTCGCGTAAGGGCACTGATCAGCCTTTCGGTAAGTTTCGTTTGCAAAACGGACATCCCTGTTCGTTAAAACTGCACACGGCTTTTCCAAAAGCAGCTTGGTCGTCTCGGCTGATCTTGACTGACCAACGCCCAGCGCTATAACAAGCCTTTCAATTCGTCGACGTAGTTCGACCTGCCCTTTGTTTGACATGCAGCGTCCAATGATTCTTGAAGTGCGAAATCAAAGGTCCGGGCCGGTAGTTACCCTCGACTAATGAGCGACTTGGCGCATTGTCACGCTGTCCGTCCCCCCATCACAAAATGCAGAATCAAAGATATAACCGCGAACACCAGCAAAAGGTGAATAAATCCACCTGCCACGTGGAACATGGTAAAGCCACCGATCCACGCTATCAGCAGAATCACGAACAAAATCGTCCAGATGCTCATCTTGTTTCTCCCCTTAAGAATGCGTATCCTAACCACTCTGTGGATTCCGACGAGGCTTCGTAAGTAGCCGCCGGAACCCGCAGAGTGAATGCTGCTGAGATTAGGCAATTTTTCGGTCAATGACGGTCGTCTTATCGCCACTGGCTTCGCCGGTAGATGAAATATCCTGAGCGCCCGTTTGTTCAAGAATGGCCTTCGCGCGCTTGGTTTCCTCTGAACTATCCGAGTGAACCGAAAGCAGAATACCGCCGTCCTTCACCTGGCCTTCGTATCGCTTCGCTTCATACTCTGGGATGCCCATGCCGATCAGAGCGCCTGTTAGACCACCTACAGCTCCACCCACCCCCGCCCCCGCAAGAGCGGCCATGATCGGCCCAGCCGCAATGAATGGTCCTAATCCGGGGATTGCTAGCGCTCCGATGCCGACGAGCCAACCCAAACCTCCGCCAAGCAGTGCCCCAGTACCCGCACCGGTGGTGGCACCTTCGGGCGCTTTGGTGTGTTTTTCGGTGGCAAAATCCTTGGTGCCTTCATGCTCAGGAAAGAGTGCGGAGATGTTTGCGCTGTTAAACCCGCCCGCCTTCAGACCCTCCACGCCACGTTCCGTGCTGACGCGATCCTTGTAGATACCGAATACTGCCGTATTTTTGCCTGTCATGGTGAACTCCTTTTTTGTGGTTGAGCTATTTCTTAGGTTGAACTGCCAATTCGCTGGTGACTTTATCTTTGCCAACGATTTCTGTTGCCTTCGTTTCAACAATCTGCTTTTCGTCGTCGGAGCGCACTGGCCCTTTGAGTGTAACCATCCCATTCTGAGTGATGATTTTCACGTTGTGAGCATAGCTCGACAACGACTTTTCTTTCACTAGGGATTGCCGTATCTGCTGGGTGATGGTTCGATCAGACTTATTGTCTTTCTGTTGATCGGCCGTCGGCTGCGATGGGCTGTTGTCGCGTTGATTGGTCTTCGTATTGTCTGGGGCTGGCTGCTGCGCAGAAGAGTATTGGGGGCTTGCTAGCGCGAAAGACCCGGCTAACAAAAATCCAACTGCGAAGCCCCGATACGTTGTTGTCGATAGAAATTTCATCGTCTTGTTCCTCATTTGCCGTTGAAGAACACCCTAGGCTCAGGCAGCATTGTGAGCTGCGCTCAATTAGCACCCTGAATCTAAAATGTCGTCTGGTTTTAGTTTCCAGCAAGAAGAGTACGTCGCGCGAGTGAGGCGGTGCTGTTCGGAATTGCTCACTATTCGCAATTAATTTGAGATGCCTGGTTGCTCCGAGGAAATCCAATTATCATTTTGAGAAAACTTTTTTGGAAAATCACTCAAGCCCAGCGCGTCTTCTTTAGGCAGATTGTTTCATGGGAATCGCGTTACGATGAAATACTTCTAGCTGCTCGGAGCGACCTTTTTTAGCGCCACAATGGCTGATGGGTCTAGTACAGATACCTGGAGCATCGGTTCATTGCGGCGTGGGTTTCGCTCTTCCTTGACGCAGCGGAGATTTGCAAAGACTACGCTCGCTCACGAGCATTCCGGCAAGCTCACAAAATGTCTAAAGACAGAGTCGGCCGAGATCTTGTCGTCCGGCCGGTCGCTACATCATGTTTTTGTAGTCTATACGTTGTAATCTCGATTTCACTCTCGGCTACATCCGGAGATACTAGCTAACTCGTCCACCCCCTTCGGAGACTCGTAATGAAAGCTCTTGTTTATAACGGACCTAAAGATGTCAGCGTAAAAGAAGTTCCAGACGCGAAGATCGAAAAACCGACCGATGTATTGGTGGAAATCACCACCACGAACATTTGTGGCTCGGATTTACACATGTATGAAGGCAGAACGGACGTGGAAACGGGTAAGGTCTTGGGGCACGAGAATCTGGGGAAGGTAGTGGAGGTTGGCAAAGCCGTAGACACCATCGGAGTCGGCGACTACGTTTGTCTCCCGTTCAACATAGGTTGCGGCTTTTGCGAAAACTGCGAACGAGGGCTGACTGGATTCTGCCTCACGACGAATCCCGGCACTGCTGGCGCAGCCTATGGCTTCGCGGGAATGGGTCCCTACAGTGGAGGGCAAGCCGAATTTCTGCGCGTCCCTTACGCAGATTTCAACTGTTTGCAGCTCCCCGAAGATGCGGAAGAGAAACAGAATGATTACGTAATGCTAGCGAATATCTTTCCCACGGGCTGGCACGCCACGGAATTGGCCGGAATCAAGCCCGGTGATTGCGTTGTCATCTATGGGGCTGGCCCTGTCGGCCTCATGGCCACATTGTCGGCGTCCATTCGCGGCGCCAGCAAAATTATCGTCGTCGACCAGCATCCGGATCGCCTGAAAATCGCCAAGGACCTCGGCGCAATCCCAGTAGACCAGTCAAAGGGCGATGCCGCCAGTCAAGTCCTGGAATTGACCGACGGGTTGGGAGCCGATTGCGGATGTGAGGCGGTTGGCTATCAGGCTCACGATCATCATGGACACGAAGTGCCCAATATCACGATGAACAATCTCGTAAAGTCCGTCAAAGCAACAGGTGGGATCGGTGTAATCGGCGTGTTCATCCCGCAAGATCCGGGAGCTGGGGACAAGCTTGCTCAACAAGGAAAGCTTGCTTTCGACTTCGGGAGCTTCTGGTCCAAAGGACAAAAGATCGGGAGCGGTCAGGCTAATGTCAAGGCTTATAACCGTAAGCTTCGCGACCTAATTGCCGTGGGCAAGGCAAAACCGTCGGTCATCGTTTCTCACGAATTGGGCCTCGATGAGGCCCCCGAAGCTTATAAGAATTTCGACGACCGTAAGAACGGTTGGACGAAAGTGGTACTCAAGCCCGGTGCACAAAAACATGCGCATGGGAAAGCGGCATCGAGTTCCAAACTTTAATTTGTGGAATAACGTCCGCGCCAGTCCGTCAATTGAAAGGGTTTATATGAACCATATTTTCAGGTCCAAGCCGACCATGGTTGTGGCGTTTTTGGTTCTAGTGTTGGTCACGGCTGCATTCGCGAGACACGAATTGCGTGGGGCCCAAGAGAACTCTTCGGGTTCGGATGGGCCGCGCGATCAAGGGGCGCCTGTCCCGCGCAAAGACGGCAACGCTCAGGCCGGACAGACGGTTTTTCGACACGAGACGTTTGGCAATGAAGGCTTCTGGACGGATGCAGCGCGCGCACCCCAAGGGATGCAAGAGTCGCGCGTTACACCGCTGCAGGCAATGCAACTGGGCCTCAGCGTTAACGTCGATGCGCTTGATTACGAAACCAAGAAAGTGTTGATGTCGGAATTGAAAAAAGATCCCAGCGGACGCACTTCCGCCATGCTCAACGACGCCAATTCCACTGGTAAATTGCTGAATCTTAATGCCATCATTGGCTTGACCGTCAAAGACAGCAACGGCGATGGCAAGATCGACGTTGCAGCGGGCGACAAAATGGGGGTCACCTGTGCGCTCTGCCACGCGATCACGGATGCCTCTCTCCTGAGTGTCCCGGGTGGCGGTTCCATTGGGCATGAGGAGGATGGCCCCACGAATCATAACCTGCATGTGGGCGCGATCATGGCTGCGGCCGCAAATTCTCGCGCCTTTTACCCCGTGTTGCAACTCACACTGAAGGCCAATGGCGGCAAAACCTTCGGGCGCGCGCCCAAGGGCCTGACGGAAAACTCCACCGAAGCCGAGGTCGATGCTTACCTCTCGAATCCGGAATATTATCCCGCCGGCATGTTTGACGACACCCCCGATGGCAATGGAGACCCGATGCACATTCCGCCATTTTTCCGGCAGGATCTGGCTGCGCCGTTTGGTAGCGGCGGGGAGATTGCACGTCTTGATAATTTCAATAATCTGGTTTACACCGCGCTGCTCGATCAGACAAATCTGACGAGTCCTGGGGGCCGCGCCTTTCTGCACAAACTTGGCGGAGCTGCCGGAGACGAGCTCGCAGACAACTATGTGAAAGTTCTCCGGGATACGCGTGTCACTGGCTATCCATTCGTAAAAGCCTCTGCGCAACCGCAACCCGGGAGCGAAGATGCGCCGCTTGGCGTCCGTGTAGATAACCAGAAGCTGCTGGATTTGAACGCGTATCTCGTGAGCCTTCCCGCTCCCAAAGGCGACCACGGCAACGGTAAGATGATAGCGGCAGGCCGTGACCTTTTTCGCACATCTGGTTGCACCACTTGCCACAACGTCGACCAGAGCAAACCCGTGCCAGCTGTAATCGTACCGATGAAAACAGTATTTCCAGGCGACAGCCCAACGGTTTTAGCGCAACGGACGCCGCCTATGAATCCAATTATGGATACGCCGGACAATTTTTTTGACGATAAGATGGCGGTCGTCAATGCCTCGATGCGGGGAGAAGTGCGGGGCATTGCGCTTCCCTTGCTCCTTGACCTTGCACGTAAGCCCGTCTTTTTGCATGACAATTCGGTGTCAAGCCTGAATGATTTGTTTGATCCCAAGCGCGGGGCACTGGCACCCCATCCCTTTTTCCTCTCCGATCCCGGTTCCCGATCTGCCTTAATAGCATTCCTGCGCAGTCTGGACACGAACTGAGACTTCGACTGAAAGAGTGGACGATGGATGAACCTTGCACGTGCAGGAGAATGGAATGGACAGGATTGAGATATCGGGAAGAACGGGCACTCTATAAGTGCCCTCTGTTTCCGTTCACGCCAGAAGGCGAAAACTGGATTTTTTGATCGGTCCCCTTTTTCTGTCACACTCGCAGCGTTAGTCTCCAGCAGTTGCGTTTGGTCGGACAGGCGTTGCCCAGAGTTGCGAAGGCCGCTTCCTCCGAGGGATTGCGGCAGGCATTCGAAGAACGCCTGGAAGAAACCAAGGTGAACGTAACTCGTCTGGAGCAGGTGCTGGCAATGGTCGAGTGATCGCCCAAAGGCAAGAAATGTGCTGGCAGGGAAGGCTTAGTCAAAGAAGCCTCCGAGATGCTCGGAAGCCGCTGTACTTTCTGGAAGAGACGTTGAAAGAAGAAAAGGCCGCTGATCGTAAATTGACTGAGCTATACAAAAACATTAACGAGCAGGACAACGAAGATGCGCAGAGCCCTTCGGATGAACCGCGAGTTCGAGGAAAGCGTGGGGTAAAGCGCGCCGCTTAGTCTTGGTTTCTATATCACGTGATTCGCGTACATGAAGCGACCGGTGGAATATCAGAAGATACTCCCCGCTATATATTGTCCCAGATTCGCAGAGGTCAGGCTGAACCCTTCATCGGCTCGCTTGTTGCGATCACCGCCGGAATGATTCCGCTCACCGTAGTGCCATGTTCCGTTGAGACCAGTTCGAGCTTGCCTCCGAGTTGACGCATGCGTTCGTTCATGCCTCGCAGTCCAACTCCCAGAGCTCTCATGCAGCTTGGGCTTCCTCCTTCCAGAATTTCCGATGAAACTCCACTTCCTTGATCTTCGACTTGCAAGACCGCCCTTCCTTCCTTGAGGAACAATCGCACGTGTGCCGTATGGCTTCCAGAATGCCCGTGAACATTGGTCAGGCTTTCCTGAAGAACACGAAACAGTGCCAACTCGGCTTCGCGACACAGGCGCCCAAAGTCAGCCCCTATTTCGAAACTAATCTGGATCCCACTCCGCGCCGAGAATCCATCGAGATACCACGGTACAGCTGATTTCAACCCCTGCTCATCGAGCATCGGAGGATATAACAGGTAGGAAACGGTCCGAACTTCCTTGATCGAATCCTCTGCCAGACGAATGCATTCCGAAATCTCCCGACCCTCTTTCTCCTGATCCCCTCCGGCAAGGGATAACGAGTCCAACCTGATTTTCAGCACCGCTAGAGATTGTCCGACACTGTCGTGAAGGTCTCTACCAATCCGTCGACGCTCCTCGTCTTGCGTGCGCAGCAAATGTAGGGACAAGCGGCGCAGAGACTGTTCTGAGTCAGACAGTCGCTGCTCGATCTGCCGTCTTTCCTCAACCTCTTTTTGCAACGCTCTTTCTACCTCCATTTTTGTTGTGCAATCTCGGGTAACTTTTCCGAAACCGATCAGCGTACCGGTCTCGTCTCGAACCGCTGTAATAATCACATTGGCCCAGAATCTGGAACCATCCTTACGCAAGCGCCAGCCTTCATCTTCGCATCGTCCCTCCTTCGCCGCTCTCTCCAATTCCAACTGTGGTTTACCGTCTCGCAAATCCTCTTCTGAATAAAAACAGGAGAAGTGTTTGCCAATAATCTCCAAGCTTCGGTACCCCTTGATACGCTGTGCGCCGCTATTCCAGCTGATAATGTGGCCCTTAGGGTCTAGCATGAAGATGGCATAATCTTGGACCGCGTCTATTAGCAGCCGGAATCGCTGTTCGCTCTGGTGTAACGCCAGCTGGTTTTCGAGCGCCTGAGCCCTTTGTTGCAGCTGGGCGACGCTGCGAAGGCGTTGCTCTTCGGTGTCCAGCGTCAAATAGCGTTCGCTGGGGAGGACATCGGAATGCTGCGAACAGATTTTAAGAAATGGCTCAATGTGTCTCTCATGATTGAATCCGGCGATCGGATAGGCGCAGAGATGAGAGAAGGAGCGGTCGCGCGCTAAAGTATTCCAGAGCTCTTCAACTCGAAGCGCTGCGTGATGATTCCCCTCGGCCCACAACAGCGCGACCATTTCTCCGAATACGGCGATGCCGGAGTCCGCATTGCAAGAAGCACTTCTGACCTGTGTCAAAGCACTGCCAACGATATCCATGAAACGCTTCTCTTCGAGCGAACCGTTCACCATAAATCGCGACAGAGTTTCGGGTGCGTCCAGCAGGACGCACCGCCCTTCACTGATCGCTTTCGCGGGGTCAAGGCCGCGGCTTTTCAGCAACTGCGCAAGTCCTTCGCGGTGATCCTTTGTGGCGATGACCACCACGGCATCTCCGACAGCCAGGGCGTTGCCAACGAATCGACTCAATACATTGAGGAGGAAGCCATCGTCCGCATACAACTGGACGACATGTCCACCATTGTATTTCGGTGCCTTTCCGAGAGATGGGATGGATTGAACGCCGTAGCCAGAAATTGCAGTGTCCACTTGGACCTCACAGGATAAATTTCGTAAAAAGCTTAAACCATCGGCATAATCTTCACAATAGACAAGGACCAGGTCTATACGAGAAACACTGTAGGGCGTTCCTAGTGGCATCCCTCATGCGCATGCGCAGCTTTGAGGGACGGCAAAATTCCAAAACAAAAAACGCCAGCGGCAATTTTTGCCGCTGGCACGAAATGCTTCCGCGACGATACTTCTAGGCAACCTCGCGTGAAGCTGGATGGTCGCTCTTGAGGTGGTCGGAGCTAGCTTCACTCGTAGAGGAAATATCCTGAGCACCGGTCCGGTCCAAAATTTCCTTGGCGCGTTTGGTCCATTCGGAACTATCGGAATGTACCGAGAGCAGAATGCCGCCATCCTTCACGCGACCTTCGTAGCGCTTCGCTTCGTACTCCGGAATGCCCATTCCAATCAACGCGCCTGTGATTCCGCCAACCGCGCCTCCCACCCCTGCTCCCGCAAGGGCAGCCATTATGGGGCCAGCGGCGATGAAAGGCCCGATCCCAGGGATTACGAGGGCGCCAATACCTGCCAACCATCCCAACGCTCCGCCCACTACCGCTCCCGTCCCCGCGCCAGTTGTAGCGCCCTCTGGGGCTTTGGTATTTTTTTCGTGAGCGAAGTCCTTCGAACCCGAGCTCTCGGGAAATAACACAGAGATATCCGTGTTCCGGAAGCCTGCCGCTTTCAAATTGTCAACCGCGTTTTCAACGGTGGCGCGCGTTGGGTAGATACCGAATGCTGAAGTATTCTTGCCTGCCATGGGGATTCTCCTGTTTTTTATTTAGATTCTCTTGCGGTGTTAGTTCTTGGGTTTGACATTGAGTTCATTGGTGACTTTGCTTTCGCCCGCTACCTGGCTCGCCTTGTCCTCGATGCCCTTCTTTTCTTCTTCCGAGCGCACCGGGCCCTTCAGCGTGACCATTCCATTTTGCGAGATGATCTTCACATTGTGGGCGTAGTTGGAAAGCGATTTGTCTTTGATGATCGACTGTCGGATCTGCCGAGTGATCTCCCGGTCGGAACGATTATCTTTTTGTTGATCGGCGGTGGGTTCGTTGCTGTTCCGATCGCGCTGGTTCGTCTTTGTGTTATCAGCAGCGGGGGCAGATTGTTGCGTCGCGGAATCCTGCGCCAGCAACCCTGCGGAACTGCCCAATAAGAAACCTCCAAACACAAGGCCAAGAAGCTGCTTGTTGCGTGTATTTTT
>JAYVEP010000015.1:0-2526 GCA_043749225.1 Acidobacteriaceae bacterium | reverse complement strand
GCGCAGCGGCCAACTCAGGCCGCTCGTCTCCGACTGAGATTTCGACCAACTCGCGGAAGTATCTTTTGGCAAGTCTCGCATCCCCGCTCGTCTCCGCCGCGTTGGCCGCGCCATACACGGCGTTGAACCGCTTCGGCACCATCTTCAGCGCAGCTTCATATTCCGTAAGCGCTTCGCGGGAATGCTTTCCCGCCAGCAGAAGATCGGCCAGCATTTCGCGAGCAGGGGTAATGGCGCCCGGAGTTACGGCATCTTTGTCCATGCTTTCTTCCAGGTCCGCGGCCGAACGCAGTAGGGTCAATCCGTCCTCGTGCTTGCCGTTTTCTTCCGCAATCCATCCAGCTACTTCTCGCCGCTGGACTTCCACTTGGCTTGACCAGTAAGCATTGTTTTGTTTAGCAATGCTATCTCGCAGCTCCGCAAGCTTTTGCTCAGCTTTGGCTGATCGCTCGGCGTGGTGCGAACGCGCGCTGCCCACGCCAATCGCCATCCACGTGATTGCCTGCGCCCACGGCGTGCCTTCGCTTTGGGGTTGCAGCGCGCCTGCTTCCTTCCAGTGACCAAGCTCCATCGTGTAGCGTGCCGGAATTGCCGCCATCGCGTAGTTCCCCGTCAGTGTTAGTCCAGAGACAGGCGGCAGCGACTTCATCTCTTCCAGCACAGACCGCGCATTTTTCACGTGTCCGCTCTGCAGGTAGGCATATTCAAGGTAGTCCAAGGCGTGCAGCCGCTGATCGCGCGCTTCTCCTGTGGACGAAGTCTTTTCCGCCCGCGCGGCAATTTCCGCAGAGCGCTGATTCGAATGGATCGACTCTTCCCACGAGCCGACGCGCGTGAAAATATGCGAAGGCATGTGATTGGCATGCGCCGAGGCGGGCGCAATCTTGGCATACCCCCGAGCGGCGCTCAGCCCTTTTTCGGCGAGCACGGGGTTGTCGTAGCAGTGAATCAGGTAATGAGCCACTCCGGGGTGATGTGGCTGCTTTTCGAAAATCGGCTCGAGAATTTCGCCGCACTGCTGTTGGTGACTGAAGCTCTTGTCGGTTTTGGGGGCGGTCACGTCAAGCGCCAATGCGTGAAAGATTGCCGCTTCCGTGTCGTCGGAATAGCTGGCGGCAAGCAGTCCCATTGCATGCTCATAAGCCTCGGCATGCCCGTAGTCGTCTTTTCCATCCTCGCGGTAAATTTCTCCCAGAACGTCGATGTAGGCGCGTTCCCGGGCCGTGGTCTTTGGATTGGCGCCGGCGGTCTCGTGGGCTCGCTGCCATGCTGCTCGCCCGGTCGCGGTATCGCCGTTGCGCCACAAACCGTGATAGTGGGACATCGCGATGCCCCACTGCGCCATCGCGCATGCCGGGTCCTGAGCGGAGATTGCTTCAAAGACGTGACGCGAATCTTCGTACTGGAACGAATGCAGCAGCGCGACAGCGTGATTGAAACTGGCCTCCGTTGTTTTCGCGCACGAGGTGGCAAAGTGGATGGAGCCGATCTCTTGTTCGGTCAGAGCGTGATGATGCTCCTCATCGGACCAGGCGACTGGGGTGAAAAGGACTGAGGCAAAAAAGATTGATGCAACCAGCCAGCCTTCGATAAGCCGCATAGGGTCGTCCTCCTAACTACTTGTTAAGTCCGACCCATTCTACAACCGCAGTTTGTGGATCGATACGCAAAGTAGCCAGTGCGCGTCGCGACCGCCGGCGTCAGATTCCACCCTCTTGACTCGCTGCCACCCATCCTTTTACCTTTGACTGCCATTCCAAAGTTTTGATTTTCCAAGGGGCCACTATGAGCACAGTCCGAGTCCTGGTAGGTACACGCAAAGGCGCATTCATTCTTATGTCCGACGGCAAGCGCGAAAACTGGGATGTCGCTGGCCCTCACTTCGCAGGCTTTGAGATGTATCACCTCAAGGGATCGCCCGTTGATCCCAATCGCATCTATGCCTCGCAATGTAGCGGATGGTTTGGACAGCTCATACAGCGCTCTAGCGACGGCGGCAAAACTTGGGAGCCCGTCGGCAACAAGTTTGCCTACGATGGTGTCCCCGGCACGCACCAGTGGTACGACGGCACGCCGCATCCATGGGAGTTCAAGCGCGTCTGGCATTTGGAGCCGTCGCTGATCGATCCCGACTCCGTCTATGCCGGAATTGAAGATGCTGCGCTGTTCCATTCCAGCGACGGCGGCCAGAACTGGAACGAGCTCTCCGGCCTGCGCGGCCACGGCTCCGGCTCCAGTTGGACCCCCGGCGCTGGAGGCATGGGCCTCCACACCATTATCCTCGACCCCAGCAACCCCAAGCGAATCTACATTGCGATTTCCGCCGCTGGCGCCTTCCGCACCGACGATGCTGGCGCCACCTGGAAGCCGACCAACAAAGGCCTGAGTTCGCTCCACATACCGAATCCCACCGCCGAGGTTGGCCACTGCGTTCACCACATGGCCATGCACAAAGACCGTCCCGGCGTTCTATTTATGCAAAAGCATTGGGATGTCCTGCGTACCGACGATGCCGGAGAAAACTGG
>JAYVEP010000014.1:0-17384 GCA_043749225.1 Acidobacteriaceae bacterium | reverse complement strand
TCTTGCCTAAGTAAACGGGCTAAATTGCCAAGCTCCTACTTTGTCCGTCTTGAGACTAGCGCCATAACCTTCGATGCTTGAGCGAGGTTGGTAATCCGGCGAACACCAACGCTCTCGCCTAGCCTTAGGCCATCAGAAGAACAACCATCTATAAATTTCGCCCAAGCAATACGTTTCGGACGATTGCGACATTCAAGATACAGGTACGTCACAGCGGCTCCACGCCGCGATTTCGTCCTACGAACTTCAATTAGTTTTGCTAATTCTTCGACATAGTGCGAATCAGCACCCTTCATAATCTGAATAATTTTATCCCCTTCACGAAGGCGAACATTTCCACGCAACCGAATGGTTGCGACCTTGAACGTAGAGGGATCAGACAGTTTCTTTCGTGCTTTTGCTGCGCCATTTTCCATCGCTCCGATCTCGTCATCAGGGTAATCCATCGGTTGTAGACCGAGCAGCCAAAGCGACTCATTGTGGTGGTATTTCGCAGTTTTTCCCCTTCGTCCGCGAATGTCTTTCGGGGGTTGGTAGACGCTGCCACAAAAGGCAAGCCATTCCGGCGTAACTGACTCGACCACTCGCTGTTCAAACCACGCGCGGATGTGAGTGAGAGCCTTGGCATCTGTCGTAAGAATTGCCGCTTCATCCAAGTGAGTGAACGAGTTGTTCGAGAGATTGGCGGAGCCAACTATTGCCGTGTTTCCGCACAGCATAACTTTGGCATGGAGCCGGATTGGATAAAGACCTGTACGCCCTTCGCCTGCAACCTGCATATTTCAGCCGGACAGACTGAGCCGTTGCGGGAATTCGCTTCGGTTAGCGCAACGACCAAAACATCGCCGCGCCCGAGGTGTAGCAGCTTCCCTCCGCCCTTGCCGAGATATGGCACGGCGATCCAAAGAGGACGATTGCGGTTTCTAGAGATTGCTCTCAGTTCTCGCCACGTGTCTTCATTGCCGAGAAATTTAAGCATAGTGAACGGGATGAAACTTGCTTCCTGCACGCATTCTAGATGCTGGATTGTGGTACGACAAGTATATAATTACCCAAATTAGGGCGTTTATATACTTGGCTCACATGTGTAATCTTGCTTGCCGTGACAGGGTTCGTGCTTTTTGTATCGATTGTAAGGTGGCGGACCAGCAATTCGGAATCTATCGAATTGCTCGCTAATAGTTGGCCTAGAGTCGTACACAAGTCCGAATCGGGTTTCTTGTTGTCTCCTGTAGACATCCAGGTACGTAACATATCCATATGCGTACAAGAAGCATTTCTTGCTCCGGTGCTCGGCATCCAACTGCCCATAAGCACTATCGCTCTCGATTGGCGTATAAAAACGGGGCTCGAATTCCTCGCCGGACAGCAATGGTTCGGACTCGTAAGACATTTCCTTGGGACTCAGATAGGTGGGCGTGGCTGGAAGATCAGACAGTTGATCGATAACGATGAATCGAGAATGAACTTTCTGAATGAAGGCAGGAGTTTTGCCGCCATTTTTGAAAGTCCATTGAAAACAGTGATGCAGTATGCCATTCCGTACGTTCGGATCAATATGTATGGTGTTGTCCCACTGAATGAGGATCAAGGCGCAATCAGCGTCCATCGTTGCGGTAGATTGGCGCTTAATGGCTTTCAACATAAAGTAAGTTACCAACATATAAGCAAGGGTAGCGACCGCCAAAATCCAATCCGTGATCGTCGGCCTCTTCCACCACTTTGGGGAGCTCTGCTCGCTTGTGGGTGTTTTGGCGTTTTCTTCTGCTTTGTCCATTGGTCTGGGAACGCCTACGTATATGACTTGGGTTTCTGGCGTGTGTGCATCGGGGTTATTGCTGGGATGAGCTTTGGGATATGCGGTTTCTGTGTGCTTCTGTGGGATAGTATTTTGTAGAGTTGCAGTCCAAAAAAGTGCAATCGTTAATAGGAATAGGCGCATAATCACTCCATGAAACAATCGGAATATATCGAAGGGCCAAAGGCGCGAGAGAACTTTGAACGGGGCATGATAGCACTGTTCAGGGTTCCAAAGACGGGTGCCTCAAAAACAAAGAAGCAGGCCAAAAAGCCTGCTACTTTGCGGAAACCGAAGCGTGCCGACAAGGACTAGGCTTGCGCTTGCCCCGCCCCTGTCGTTTCGTAGCGCGGCGATTGATCTTTGCCCGTGAGTTCTGAATATGTAAGACGTTTGCCAGCAACCTGAGTCATTGCTAAAGCGAAACGCTGACCATCGTTCAAGTCTTTGCGGTTGTTGTACCGGAAAGTTTGCTCGTCAAGGTAACGGAAAAGATGAAACGGTTCGACACTCACATAGGTTCCGCTGATACCGCGCTTGAGCAGGCTCCAGAAATTCTCAAGCCCGTTAGTGTGAACTCGCCCGTCAACATATTGCACGGCGTGATCTACAACCTTGTGCGCGTAGTCTCCCGCGAGACCTTCGTAAGAACGAAGAGCATCAGAGTACAGCGCGGCTCCAGCTTCAACATGCTTGCGGACTTCCGCTTGAAGGGCGTGTTTCTTGCGGTTCGGTACGACCGTGGTGCGAATCTTGCCGCCCCTCTCAAGGATTCCCATGACAGCGGTTTTGTCCTTCGTGCCAGTACCAGTGATGCGGCGTATGCGTTCGCTGATGTGCATGTTCCGAGCCTTACCGCCGATGAAGGACTCGTCTATTTCAATTTCGCCACTACCCCCGTTTCCACCAAGCTTCTTTCCAAAGAAGTCATCCTGCAAAGCCAACCGGAGCCGTTGAAGCATGAACCATGCCGACTTCTGGGTAACACCCAGAGCGCGGTGAATCTCCATGCTGCTCACGCCGTTCTTGCAGTTCACCAGCATCCAGAAAGCAGCCATCCACTTATCGAGTCCCAAAGGAGAATCCTCGAAAATGGTTCCCAGCTTGAGAGTGAATTGCTTCTGGCAGGAGTAGCAGAACCAGATGCGACGAGTCTTGATGAACGAGTGCTTTTCGGAGCCGCAACGTGGACAGGACACTTTACCGTTCGGCCAGCGGAAGCTCTTGGCATAGTCGAAGGTGCGTTGCGGATCGCTGAAGTAAATGATTGCTTCTTGCAGTGTTTTAGGAGCGTCCATGCTTAAAATGTACGCTATTTGTTCGTGTGTGTCAAGTATATATTTGCCCAAATTAGACATGCCCTTAAACGCCTTTCAGCGCCGGGTCCCATATGAACTTGTGCAGCTGCAATCCTAATCGTGCCGGGATGTTATCCGCGAGCATCCATTCGGCGAGATCTTGTGGATTCAGCAGGCAGTGATCGGCGTCGCGGCGTCCGGTGGCGTCCTTTCGAAAGGCGGGGGAAAAAATCACCGCATTTACCTTTGAGGCCAGATCGTGCTCGCGAGTGAAGTTGCAGGCGAACTCGTAGTCGGCGCGCGTGCTCAGTACGAACTTCATTTCATCGCGCGGCGTGAGGGTTGCTAAATTCTCCTCACGGAACGTGCCGCCTTCACCCGAGGCGGGGCACTTCACATCCACAATCTTAATAACTTCCTGCGGCACCTTTTCCAAAGGGCGCTCGCCGCTAGTCTCGATCAGGACTGTGTACTTGGCGTCGACCAAAGTCCGCATAAGCGGTACCACCTCGCGCTCCTGCAGCATAGGCTCGCCGCCTGTGATTTCCACCAGGCCACCGTTTGGGCTCAGTCTCTGGACTTCCGTCACAACCTCTTCGAGCACCATCTTGTGTCCGCCGGTAAACGTGTATGCGCTGTCGCACCAAGCGCAGCGCAGATTGCAGCCCATCAGGCGCACGAAGACGCAAGGGAGCCCTGCATAGGTCGACTCCCCCTGCAGCGACTTATAGATTTCCGTGATCTGCATGAGTTCGATGGTAAGGCCGGGTACATTCAAACCCTGCAAAATTGTCATCCTGAGCGGTAGCGAAGGACCCCTTACTCCTTCGGTTAGTGCACCGATGAGAGGCATTCTCACCGAACACCAACCGCGGAGCTGTGGACGTGGCGCTGTGAGAATGCATAGCGGCACTGGTTACACGGTCGCTGCCGGGGATTCCTCGCTTGGGCTCGGAATGACAATTTTGGCAACTGGAAGCTGGCAACTGCTCCTACTCGAAATACGTCGCAGTCGTCTCGTCGGTCTCGTAAACCGTGACTGTCTTGATAAACACTCGTCCATGCGTATGACTCCTCATTCGGGAGTTCGTCTCGTCATAAAAATACTTCGCGAGATTCTCCGCCGAGGGATTGATCGTAGTAAACGGTTCCAGCTCGTTGATCATCTGGTGATCCAGCCGGTCGATGACGGGTTTCATCACCTCGCGCAGGTCTTTGAAATCGAGGAGCAGTCCGGCCTTGTCGAGATCGTGCCCGGCCAGCGTCACGCGGACGCGATAGTTGTGGCCATGCGGATTCTCGCACTTGCCCTTGTAATTCCGCAGGTAGTGCCCAGCGGCGAATGTGTCTTCCACGGTTACTTCGAACATGATTCCTTCATTTTACAGGGAATCGCGGCAGGGGCCCTACTCTGCTTCCGCCGAATGGTCATGCACCAGCCGCCAGCCTTCAGGGAGGCGTCGCGCGATGAGGGTAAAGATTCCGTGCGGTGTCTTGCCATCCGACAGCGTGAGTCGATACTCGCCGCGCACAAAAGCCGCATCCTTGCCCAGCATTTCAATGCGGAGATTCCGGAACTCGAGCTGACCCATCTCGTGGCCTTCACCTTGATAGCGCTTGCGGTAATGGTCCAGCGTGGTCTGCCAGCCGTGGGTCTCCTTGCCACCGGAGAAGAATGTGAGTTCCTCGGACTTCCAATATCCTGCCATGAAGCCTTCGAGATCGTGCTTGTTCCAGGCCGCTTGCTGCCGTTCGAGCAATGCGCGAACTTCGGCCTCAGGATTGGGTGACGCGGAGGAAGTCACTCCAAGAAGCATAACCAACGGCAGGAGTAGAAAGAGTTTTTGCAAAGTTATCCTCCCAAAATCACGTAGCGACAGGCACCTTGCCTGTTAGGTCTTACAGCGACGCGCAATATCCCACGCAAATTCATTGACTCCATCGGCGTGCCAGAAATCGGATTCATAAAACTATCTTCCCCAAAGCAAATGCCGCCCGGAATCAGGCGGCCAGTATAGCGCTTGGAATCGAATTTTCAGAATGCTTAGAAGCTTTCGGGGCTGTGCCCCTCCAGCGGAGCAAGCTCCGCTGCCACACGAGCCTTTACGCAGGTTTGGTCTTGGTCGCGACTGCCGCAGCGGCTGCCGCCTTTTCCCACGGACGCTTCGGACGATCGGCTTCGGCTTTATCGCGGTTCGCCACGCGGTCGTACTGATACGACGTGCTGGTGGTGCCGAGAGATTCGTTGTACAAGCTGGGCTGACCTAGAGCCTCTTTCAATTCTTCCGAAAACTGATGCAACGCCTTCAAGTGATCCGCCGTCGCCGGGATCTCCGTTTTTGAGGTCTTCAGGAACTGCTGATACCCCTTGTTCACCAGCTTGGCGATTTCGCCGCCGACCAGGTAGCCGGGATGCGCAAATACTTTTACGCCGTCCGCGCCGGACTTCTCAATTGCGCAGGAACAGTTCAGCTTCTTCAGAAATGTACGCCCTTGCGTGCCGGGAGCTTCGAGCAGGTCGAACCCATGCTCGCGCAGCCAAGCCAGCGCTTCATCCCACGTCTTGCTCTCATCAATCTTCTTTGCCATATGATTCCGTTTCTTCCTTACAGCTTCATTAGATGCGGGAGTTCGTCAAACAGATACGTATAGCAGATTACGGCAAATTCGCCGTATACATAATTTCGACCGACAAATCGCATTAGGAACCCTGGGGATGTGATCCGGCAAATTACTTAGGTCACGGGCATCTCACCGCGGAGGCACTGAGACACGGAGAAAACTATGCCAATGCTGGTAGCCGGATCATCTAAGCTTAAGCTTTCTCAGTGTCTCCGTGCCTCGGTGGTGAAGAGAACTTGATCTTAAGAATCGATTCCAACAGCCTCAATGTCCTGCGTATGCACGCGGAAGAGACGTATCCCGACGAGTGCTGCGGCGTGCTGCTCGGCCGTTTTGAGGATGGTGTGAATACTGCTGTCGCTGCCATTGCTTGTGCGAATGCTCGCCAGGATTCTCCGCACAATCGCTACAGTATTGCCCCGCTGGATCTGGTCAGAATCCAGCGGGAGGCGCGCAATCAAGGCCTCGATATTATTGGCTTTTATCACTCCCATCCCGATCATCCAGCGCAGTGGTCGTCTACAGATTTGTCGGAAGCGTACTGGCTGGGATGCTCCTATGCAATTACTAGCGTGATCAAAGGTAAGGCCAACGAAACGAGATCCTTTCGCCTCGCAGGATCTGTTGAGATGGTGTTGGATCAGAAGGAGTTCGAGGAAGAAGCCGTCGAAATAGCCGATTAGTGTCGGTCGGTGAAGCTCAGCGGCATTCGTTTTCTGGATGCCTACCAGCTAAATTTCTGATCCTTCCCGAACCGGCCGAAATTGACCCTCCGCTCCAGTCCCACTATGCTTTCTCTTAGCACCTGAGACGTGTCAACGGCCCCGGTTTTCTCCGGCGGCAACGTTATCCTGCAAACTGTAAGGAACCTCGATGGCACCCGTTGCCGAAGCCAACCCGACCGCGTCCAGCTCGACCCTGACCAACGACGAAATCCTGCGCTACGCGCGTCATCTCATCTTGCCCGAGGTGGGTATGGCGGGCCAGCAGAAGCTCAAAGCAGCGCGTGTGCTCTGCATCGGCGCTGGAGGGTTGGGATCGCCACTCGCGCTGTATCTCGCGGCCGCAGGCGTTGGCACGCTGGGTATTGTCGATTTCGATATCGTGGATGTCACCAATCTGCAGCGCCAGATTCTGCACACCACCGGCGATGTGGGCCGCCGCAAGCTGGATTCCGCTGCTGACAAACTGAAAGCGCTCAACCCGTTTCTCAACCTTAAAACCTACGAGACGCGACTCACGAGCGAGAATGCCCTGGAACTCTTTCGCGAGTTCGATATGGTCGCCGACGGTACCGACAATTTTCCCACGCGCTACTTGGTGAACGACGCATGCGTGCTCACCGGCAAGCCCAACATTTACGGCTCGATTTTTCGCTTTGAAGGGCAAGCCAGCGTGTTCGCCACCGAGGGTGGACCATGCTATCGCTGCCTCTATCCCGAGCCGCCGCCGCCGGGTCTCGTTCCGTCCTGTGCGGAAGGCGGAGTGCTCGGCATTCTGCCCGGGTTGGTGGGCGTAATCCAAGCCACCGAGGTCATCAAGCTGATTCTCGGCCAAGGCGATTCGCTGGTTGGGCGCTTACTTCTTGTAGACGCGCTGGGGATGAAGTTTCGCGACCTCAAGCTGCGCAAGAATCCGGAGTGTCCAGCCTGCGGCACGAATCCCACGATCAAACAACTGATCGACTACAACGAGTTCTGTGGGATTCGCGGGCAGGAATCAGCGGCCGCCATGCCCAGCGTCCCGGAAATTACGGTGGAAGACCTAAAGCGCAAGCTCGATGCCCGCGAAAATATTCTTGTGCTTGACGTGCGCGAACCGCATGAATACCAGATCTGCAATCTGGGTGGTCATCTAATTCCGCTGGGTGATTTGCCGAATCGCCTGAGAGAACTGGAGCCGGGTCGCGAAACCGTGGTCCATTGCCGCTCCGGTGTGCGCAGTGCGAAAGCAGTTTTCCAGCTTCAACGAGCTGGCTTCTCGAATGTGACGAACCTGCAGGGAGGTATTCTTGCTTGGGCCGACCGCATTGACCCGACGATGCCGAAATACTAGAAACTCCGGGCATTTTTGCAACGTACTCCTTCATTCTCTAAGGTCACAATCTGTGACCTCAGAGATTTCTAACTGCGAAAAATAGGCTGTTTTGTTGAGGTTTTGCTGCATTTCCGCGATTCTCTAAGGTCACACATTGTGACCTTAGAGGATGAACTTGCCCTCCAAGGACAAATCCGGTCCTCAGAAAGTGTGGTTTTGCAGGGGTATTTCAGGGGCGCATCTCGCGTTTTTACTCGAAATCCTTTAAGGTCACAAATTGTGACCTTAAACACGACGCTTCTTTTTTCGATCTGGGGGCAGGATCGTGTGCCGGTCCTGCGAAGGCTGCTGGAACCCAATTCGCGTTTTCGAGGGCAGCTGCTTTGGTTGTTGTAAATCTTGAATCTGCTCGGCCAGAACGATGATGCCGGAGGCGTGGTCGTCCTGGATCATTTCCACTTTGTCCATCCGGAGTGCCAACTCTTTGTGAAGCGCCAGTTGCTGCCGCAGCTTCACGAATGCTCGAATGATGAGGATGTTCATCCGCACGGCACGCATGCTATTGAGGACGCCCGAGAGCATGGCCACTCCATGTTCGGTGAACACCAGGGGTGCGTACTTGGAGAATTGCCCGCGCCCGCCGTCTAAGGTCACAATTTGTGACCTTAGAGCCGCCGCCTCGCTCTTTGTTAATTGGAACATGAAATCTTTCGGAAACCGATGCAAATTGCGCCGCACGGCTTGGTTGAAAGCTTTAGCAGATACGCGGTATAGATCAGCCAGGTGCGTGCCGAGCATGATTTTTTGTCCCCGGACCACGAGGATTTTGCTTTCAACGATTGCCTCTGAGCCTGCGGCGAGTGGCCGAGCAGTTCGCATTTTCTTCGTCGTTCCTTTACGCGATTATAAGGGCTTCCGAGTCGAAGAGCGCCGGATGATTCGAAGAGACCAGTACACTTTCGTGGGCAACGGCGCAGGAACCAACCCTGCCTTCTATCTCCCCTACCCTCCTTTCGCGCGAAATGCGACAATAGAAGTCTCCCCATGAGCCCGACGCAGACCCAAGTGATGACGCCGGAAATTGTTCGTGAGCACGGCATTACGCCGGACGAATATTTCAAGATCCAAAAGCTGCTAGGTGATCGCGAACCGACGCTGACCGAACTCGGCGTGTTCTCCGTTATGTGGAGCGAGCACTGTTCCTATAAATCTTCGCGCGTGCATTTGAAGCGGCTACCAACCCGCAGCAAGTTGGTTGTGCAAGGCCCCGGGGAGAATGCCGGGATCATCGATATTGGTGATGGCTGGGCCTGCGCGTTCAAGATTGAGTCGCACAATCATCCATCCTTCATTGAGCCATTCCAGGGCGCGACAACCGGTGTGGGCGGAATTTTGCGCGACATTTTTACCATGGGCGCACGGCCCGTCGCGGTGATGGATTCTTTGCGCTTTGGGCCGATCCAAAATCGGCCGGACAAGAATGTTCCCGTCACACAAGCCGAGTTGCATAAGAATCATTCCATTCTTGAAGGCGTTGTCGGTGGCGTTGCCTCCTACGGAAACTGTTTTGGGGTGCCGAATGTTGGCGGAGAAGTGAAGTTTGAATCCTGCTATTCCGGCAATCCTTTGGTAAATGCGTTTGCGCTCGGCCTGGTGAAGCGCGATCAGATTTTTTATGCCAAGGCCGCAGGAGAGGGGAATCCCGTTATCTACGTAGGCGCGAAGACTGGCCGCGACGGTATTCACGGCGCCACTATGGCCAGCGAAGAGTTCAGCGAAGGCTCGGAAGCCAAGCGCCCTAATGTGCAGATGGGCGATCCATTTCTGGAGAAACTCTTGCTGGAAGCCTGCCTCGAAGCCATGCAAACCGGAGCGATTGTTGGCATTCAGGACATGGGTGCTGCCGGATTAACCTGTTCTACTTGCGAAATGGGAGCGCGTGGCGGAGTTGGCGTCGAGATTGAACTTGATCTTGTTCCGCAGCGCGAAACCGGCATGACTCCTTACGAGATCATGCTGAGTGAGTCGCAGGAGCGCATGTTGCTGGTCGCCGAAAAGGGCCGCGAAGATGAAGTGTTCCGTGTTTTCTCAAAGTGGGGACTCGATGCCGTAACCATCGGACGTGTCACGAATACGGGCCACCTGCGTGTGCTGGAGCACGGCAAGGTTGTGGCCGAAATCGCGAACACGGCACTCACGGATGATGCGCCGCTTTACAACCGTCCGCTCGCGCGCTGGGAACCAAACGTGCCGCGTGAGAAGCCCAAAACAATTGAGCTCAATGCCGCGTCGGACTACACCGATCGCCTGAAGCGCATGCTGGCCAGCCCCAACATTTGCAGCAAGCGCTGGGTTTGGCAGCAGTACGATTCTATGGTCCAAACCAATACTGTCGAAGGCCCTGGCAGCGGCGATGCTGGTGTGGTTCGGATCAAGGACAGCCGCCGCGGCCTCGCCATGGCGCTGGACGGCAACGGGCGCTGGTGCTACCTCGATCCCAAGCTCGGAGCGATGCACGCAGTAGCGGAAGCCGCGCGGAACGTGGCTTGTACGGGAGCCAAGCCCGTTGCGGGAACGAACTGTTTGAATTTTGGAAATCCGGAAAAGCCGCACATCATGTGGCAGCTTTCACAGGCGATTGATGGCATCACCAAAGCTTGTGAAGAATTGGAGATTCCGATTACCGGCGGCAACGTCAGTCTCTACAACGAAACCTTGGGAGAGGGCGTTTATCCTACGCCGGTTCTCGGGATCGTCGGCATCCTGGACAATGTTGAACGCGCGGCACGCATGTATTTCCGTGAACCAGGCCGCAGTATTGTGTTGCTGCGCGGCTCCGAGCCCGGGGATGCTGTGGATGCCGAAGTCGAGTTCGGCTCTTCGGACTATGCCAAAGAAATCCTCGGCTCGCTCTGGGGATTCCCTCCCGCTCTCGAATTGGAACAGGAAGCCGCTCTGCAGAGATGCCTGATCGAAGCCATTCAATCCGGCTGGGTGGACTCTGCCCATGATTGCTCTGAGGGTGGCCTGGCCGTTGCACTAGCCGAAGCTTGCTTCCAAAAGAATATCGGCGCAAATGTACGGTTGGCCGGGAATGATTTGCCTCTCGAATGCGTGCTCTTCGGCGAAGATGCCAGCCGCGTCGTACTTTCTTGCGACCCTCAGTCTGTAAAACGCATCCAAAAGCTAGCCAAACAATATGGCATCCGCGCGGAACTGATTGGCGAAACCACAGCAGATACAATAGAGATTAGCGTTGAGGGTAGGGTAGTAATTTCCGCCTCAGTGGCTGTGTTCCGGACTGCCCACGAAGGCGCACTGGAGCAAGCGCTGAATTCCGAACCAGCAAAAATAGCAGCGGATTGAACGTGCAAAAGTAAGGTTTCTTCGCAGCCGAAAGCCGATAGCATGACTTCTGACAAATTTCGCGAAGAGTGCGGCGTGGTGGCTATCCACAATCATCTGGAGGCCGAGAAGCTCGCCTACCTCGGATTGCACGCGTTGCAGCATCGCGGCCAGGAATCCGCTGGCATCGTTTCTTCCGATGGCATTACTCTGCACCAGCATAAAGCGATGGGCTTGGTCGCCGACATTTTTTCGGAAACTGTTTTGGCCAAGCTGCGTGGCATCCATGCCATCGGCCACACCCGCTATTCCACGGCGGGAGATTCCGCCCTGCTCAACGCCCAGCCCATCATGGTGCAGTCCAGCAAGGGAATGGTCGCGCTGGCTCACAACGGCAACCTGGTTAACGCGAATGAAATCCGGCGCAAGCTGGAGATGCAGGGTTCCATTTTCCAAACCAGCAGCGATACGGAAGTCATGGTTCACCTGCTGGCGCTCTCGCGGGAGAAGACGCTTCCGGAAGCCATGGCCGATGCCCTTCGTCGCGTAGAAGGCGCATTTTCATTGGTCATGGTCACGCCGACCCATATCTTTGCCGCCCGCGACCCGCGCGGATTTCGTCCCCTTGCGATGGGGAGAATTCCTCCTGGACTTGGCCAAAAGGAAACCACAGTATTTGCTTCCGAGACTTGCGCCTTCGACCTGATTGGCGCCGATTATGTTCGCGAGGTTAAACCCGGCGAGATGGTAGTCGTCGGTCCGGACGGCATTTCTTCGCGTTTCTACGCGCCCGCGCTGGCGCAATCCAGCTGCATTTTCGAGCACGTTTATTTTTCGCGCCCAGATAGCGTCGTTTTCGGCCGCCCGGTCCACCAGAGCAGGGAAGAACTAGGCCGCCAGCTCGCGCGCGAGACCCCCGTGGACGCCGACATCGTTGTTCCAGTTCCGGATTCCGGTGTGACGGCGGCGATGGGCTACTCCAGCGAGAGCGGCATTCCGTTTAAGTTTGGCCTCATCCGCAATCACTACATCGGACGTACGTTTATCGAGCCGCGGCAAAGTGTGCGCGATTTCGGCGTCAAGCTCAAGCTCAACCCCGTGCGTGCTGTCCTCGAAGGCAAGCGCGTGATTCTGATCGACGACTCTCTCGTCCGTGGCACAACGAGTCGCAAGCTTGTCCGCATGGTGCGCAGCGCCGGAGCGAAAGAAGTTCACATGCGCATCGCGTGCCCGCCTACGATTTCGCCATGTTTTTACGGTGTCGACACACCAACCAAGAATCAGCTTATTGCTGCCGTGAAGTCGATCGAAGAGATTCGCGAGTTCCTGCAAGCCGACTCGCTCAGCTACCTCTCTCTCGAAGGTTTGAAGAAGGCCTGCGGCGAAGGCGACAAGACCAAATACTGCACCGCCTGCTACACAGGCAATTATCCGACCCGATTGATCGACGTAGAGGAGATTCTCGCCGCCCCCTTTAGGGCCGACATAACTCCATTCATAGCAATTAGTTAGATGGCCGACCCTAATGGGTTGATGGAGAAATTTTCTTGACTTTATAAATATTAGTTTGTTAAATGTATGTATGTTATATAAATACAAGTATGGGAACCGCGACGACGACAATTGCTAACGAAATCTGGATAGCTACCGCCCTCTTGCAGCGAGATCAAGCCGGCCGCTCCGATTTTTCGGTGCAGGAGATTGTTGAACGAATTCTGCGCGAGGGGCTCGATGAATATCGTCCGGGGCTGCAGATACATGCCTCCAGCCACTGTGTGGCATCGAAGGCCCCGAACCCATCTCTTCATCGTTTTCTACATGAAACGGCGCGCGGCCGCCGCCGTCTGTATCGCACCGGTGATCCTTTTCATCCCAACCGCCGCAACGGCCGCACCCATCCGTCGCAGGATGACCTCCCTGATCGGTACCGCTACCTGGTGGAGTGGTACGAAACTCAGTTCGATTCGGCAAAGTCTGTCGGAACAGCGCCGCCAGCGCCACCTTCCAGGGGCTCTGACCTTCTTCGCTTCTTGGGCGCAGTGCCCCCAGCGGACCTGCATGGCCTCAGAGAGGCGATTCGCCAAGGCTGTGAGGGCGTGGATTCGAATGAATGGTAGCTTCCTGCTCGACACGAACATCGTGATTGCCCTCTTTGCTGGAGAAGTGGGCATCCAGCGGCACCTCGCCAGAGATCCCTCGGTCTTTGTTCCCTCGGTCGTGGTAGGCGAGCTGTACTACGGAGCTCTCGCGTCCGGCCGCAAAGAAAGCAACTTCCAGCAGATTCAAGACTTCGCACGCGTCGTTACCGTGCTGGCTTGCAATGCCGGTACAGCTCTCAGTTATGGCGAAGTAAAAAGCCGTCTGCGGCAGAAAGGCAGGCCTATCCCGGAAAATGACGTTTGGATTGCCGCGATCGCGTTGCAACATGGCCTGACTTTGGTTAGCCGCGATCCGCACTTCAATGAGGTCGAGGGACTTTTACAGGAATCTTGGTAGCTCACCCATGCGTAGTTCATTCCATAGGATGACAAGCCAAGGCGACTCGCTTGATTCCCTGCAAGTCTTCCACGAAACGCAAGTGAGTCCAATCTGCAAGAAGCGTGACTAAGCGTTCATGCTGGCCCGCGCCAATTTCCATCGCCAGCCATCCGTCAGGTTTCAGCACCTGCGCGGCTTGCTGAATCAATCTCTCGATGATTTCATAGCCGTTCGGTCCTGAGAACAGAGCAAGGTGTGGTTCGAAGTCGCGCACTTCAATTTGCAGATGGCCTTTCTCAGACTCGCGAATGTAGGGCGGATTAGAGACCACGAAATCGCAGAGCTCTCCTTGTGTAAAGGTTCCCAGTAAATCGCTGCGATGGAAGGTGACGCGTTGTTCAAGACGATGCAGTTTGGCGTTTCTGCGGGCGATATCGAGCGCTTCAGGTGAAATATCCACGGCATGAACTGCCGCATGTGGCAGTTCTTTCGCCAAGGCCAAAGCGATGCATCCTGAACCCGTGCCAACATCCACGATGCGTGGACTCTCCAGACTTCGCGCCAACTCCAGTACTGCTTCCACCAAATGTTCCGTTTCCGGCCGGGGAATCAGTACATCTGGAGAAACAATGAAATCCATCCCCCAGAATTCCTGGTGTCCCATGATGTATTGAGGTGGCATTCCTTGCGAGCGTTGGTTGAGCGCTTCGTCGTAGCGTGCGGACTCTTGTTCTGTTAGAGGATGTTCCGGATGGCTAAAGAGATAAGCTCGGCCGCGGCTGAGTGCGAACATAAGTAGGAGTTCGGCGTCCTGGCGGGGATTCGCTAGGCCAGCCTTGGTCAGTTGATTGGAGGCGGCGATCAGCGCGTCATGCAGTCGCATTTGCTTGTGTGGCAGCAGAGCTTGTTCCGCTGAACGGTCGTCCTGCAGCTCGATTCGAATTCCAGCCCTGAACAAAGCAAACTCCGTTACCACACGAGCCCGCTTTCCGCATTGCTTTACGCCGCGCTGTTGTCACGTTTCAAATTCTCCGCCTGGTAGTGCGCCGACAAAGCTTCCACCAGCGCATCGATCTTACCGTCCATCACGGTTTCCAGCTGGTGCAGCGTAAAGCCGATGCGGTGGTCGGTGATGCGGTTTTGCGGAAAATTGTAAGTGCGAATTTTTTCACTGCGGTCGCCCGTCTTCACTTGCGACCGGCGTTCCACCGCAAGCGCCTGCTGTTGTTTGTCCATTTCGGCTTCATACAACCGCGAGCGCAGTACGCGCAGGGCCTTGTCTTTATTCTTAATCTGCGATTTTTCGTCCTGACAGCTCACTACCGTATTCGTCGGAATATGTGTGATGCGGACTGCCGAATACGTTGTATTCACCGACTGTCCGCCAGGCCCCGACGAACAAAACGTATCGATACGAAGGTCTTTGGCTTCGATCTTAACGTCGACTTCCTCAGCTTCCGGCAGCACCGCCACCGTGATGGCCGAGGTGTGTACGCGTCCCTGTTGCTCCGTTTCCGGAACGCGTTGCACGCGATGGACGCCGCTCTCGTACTTCATCTGCGAATACACGCGTTTGCCTTCAATCATGGCAATAACTTCTTTCAACCCGCCCGCCGCCGACTCCGAACTCGACATGATTTCCACTTTCCAGCCTTGGAGTTCAGCAAATCGCGTGTACATGCGAAATACTTCCGCCACAAAAAGCGTAGCTTCGTCCCCGCCGGTGCCTGCGCGAATTTCCAAAATGACGTTCTTCTCGTCGTTGGGGTCCTTCGGCAACAGCATCACCTTCAGCTCTTGCTCAACTGCGACAATGCGCTTTTCCATCTGAGTCATTTCGTCGCCCGCGTAGCTGCGCATTTCAGGGTCAGTCTCTCCCTCCAGCAGCGCCTTGCTCTCTTCAATGCCCTTCTTGAGCTCTTTATATTCGCGGAACTTCTCCACCACCGGTGTGAGGTCGCTCTGCGATTTAGCAGTCTTCTGGAACTTCGCCGAGTCATTGACGAGGTCCGGCGAGGACATAGCTTGGGTCAGCTCTTCGTAGCGCGCTTCGATTTGGGTCAGTCGGTCGAACATTGCAGTGGCCAGCTTTCAGTTGTCCGTTGTCAGTGTAAAGCTTCGAACGCGCGGAAACATAGCGCCTTTGGATACCAGCGTCGCAGTTGGGAATGGAACGAGGTTCGCGGGGAGGCCCGCTAGGCAATCACGAGTTCGCCGCCGTGTGTGGCTTCGAGTTTCATGGCGTGGTCCAGAGCGGTAATCGCACATTCCACCTGCGAATCCGATGGAGGCTGCGTCGTAATGCGCTGCAGCCAAAGTCCCGGTGCCGTCAGCATCGCAAACAGCGATCCACGGTGCTTCGCCGCAAAGCGAATAATTTCGTAGGAAAGCCCCGTAATCACTGGCAGCAAAACAATACGCGAGGCAAAGCGCGCCCAGAACGTAGTCGCAGGAACGAACATGTAGACGAGCATGGAAATGAGCATCACAGTCATCAAAAAGCTCGTACCGCAGCGCGGATGGAAAGTCTCAAACTTCTGCGCTTCCGCCACTTCCATCGGCTTATTCGCCTCGAAAGCAAACACGGTCTTGTGTTCCGCACCGTGATATTGATACACGCGGCGAATGTCCTTGAACAGCGATACCCCCCAAATAAACAGCAGAAACAGCGCAATGCGAATCACACCATCCACAAAGTTCAGACCAATGCGCCCGCTGAACGCCGGATAGTGCTTCCCAATCTGCGTCGCTGCGACAAGCGGCAAAAATTTGTACATGAAAATGAAGAAAGCCACCGAAAACACAACATTCAATCCCGCCAGCCACCCGCTAAATTCCAGCTTTTTCCCATCGTCGTTCACCGCAATCTCTTCCAGCGCCGCGTTGGCGGAAAACTTCAGCGCGCGGTAGCCCAGAACCATGGCGTTGCCCAGTGTCATAAAGCCCCGCAGCATGGGCCAGCCCATCCAGGGATGCTTCTCAGACTGCCTCTCCAGGGGCTCAGAGTGGGTCACCACTTCGCCCGAAGGCTTGCGACACGAAATAGCCCAAGCGTGCGGCGTACGCATCATCACGCCCTCCAGCACAGCCTGTCCGCCGACAAGGGTGGTCTCCTCGCCGTTCTCAATCACAGGCAAAAGCTGCAAAGCCGTGAAAAACCGCCACCAAACTGAAAGAAATCGCATGAATATTGGATGTCCCCGGGGCTGGAAAGGTTCGCCCGACTGCCTAGCTAAAGGTTAGCGGGTGGGCGAGGGGGGTGTCAATCGGACGATTCGAGGGTTCCTCCGTCCAGGGATTGAGATAGAGTTCTTGGCCGAAGTTTCGGTTCTCAAGAAAAGCGGATATCCGCCGGGGGTCTGAGAGACAGAAACACCCCGGGATTTGGGGCGCTGGCGGCAAACGGGGGTTGCCGCAAACCACAGAAATATGTTGATCCGAGTCGTGGATTTGGTCAAGACGAAAAAAGTTGCACATGCGGGTGAACCGAGGAAGGGCAGGTTAAGAGAGGTTTCGACGAAATGCGGTGGAGCGAGAAAGCCCGCGCTCCACCGGCAATTGCGCCTAAAAAGTTACGGCTTGAAGATCTTGTAGGTGAAGTTGTAGTAGCTCATGAACGCACCGTTGTTCGAGTAGACAATGGATTGAACGACGTGGTTGCCGTGCGGCACGGTTATGCCTTGAGAGACTGAACCAATGACGAAGCTGGTGTCGCTGGGCGTAGAGCCGTTGTAGAAGCAACCATTGACGGCAACTCCGTCCGCATAGAGGCAAATCGCGAATTCGTTAAATGTAGTGGTTCCCGA
>JAYVEP010000013.1:0-17429 GCA_043749225.1 Acidobacteriaceae bacterium | reverse complement strand
GTGCAAAACCCTTATCCCACCGGAAGCGATGGCGCCGATCGCCATCTCTTCCTGACCTGGGAGGCCCAGTTTCCGGCAGATGAAAACATCCAATCGCGATTGGAGCGCCGAGGCAATTTCGTAAGCCACGGGAACGCCGCCCCGCGGAAGACCCAGGACAATCACGTCTTCGCGGTTGGCGTATTGCACCAATCGGTCGGCGAGTAAGCGGCCTGCCTCCCTACGATTTGCGAACCTGACGTCGCCAGCATCCATGGATCTCTGGATCTCTGCTTTGGATCTTTGCTTTCCAAGAGAGTGTTATTCATTCTATTTTCGGGCGCCGTGACCGCGATCACACTACCCACGATCTTCATAAAAGCTCGCGCGCGTGAAGGTTTCCGTCCGAAGATTTGGCAGGGCTTCCGAACCCTCCGCCAGCGCGCTCAACATTGCATGGAGTTCCTCAACCGTGAGCTTCCCTTGCGGCACGGAGCGAGAGGCCAACGCCTCCTGCAACAGACGCTCCGCCACCTTTTCCAAAGGCAAACCCTGGGCGCGCGCCTCCGCGATAAGCCTCGCCTCGATCTCCGGATTGAGTTCCACATGGATCGTCATTTGCGTTCCCTCTTTGAGATAGATTACCCGCCTTGGGGACCGAAGACCACTGCTTTGGCAGGTTGGACTAAACCGTTGGATTGACCCGATGGAGATGCGGGAGTCCTCGCCCGTTGCAAGATTTAAGGATGACCGTCGATGTCGCCAGCCCTTCGTTAAGTCCGTAGAGGTCACTCAAGAATTCTTCGTGAGGCCGTGCAGCGGGCTGGCTTGCGCGAGCGTCTGACTACTCATCTGCTTGCCCGCGGTATCGCATTGATGCCTGCCTGACGCGCTGCCGCAATATCGACTACCGCATAGCCGGGGCGATGCTGTTGGAGCGCTGGCTGAACTTCCTCGTTGAAGGTTTTATCGGCGAACGCAATAGCTTGCATGAACTGATTCCAAGATTCGCTTCCTTGCACTGGGTGCCACACTGCGGAGAAGGCGATGTTCATCGCGCCAGGCTGGTGGCCGGCCCCAAGCATTGTCGTTTCCAGGAACTCAACCTGCTTGTGGCTCTCGTCGAGATAGTAGCCGACAAACATGTGTCCGGGCTTGTGAACAAGGACAGGCTGAATTCCAATTTTGTATAGCAGCGATGCAAAAAGCACCGAACCGTCAACGCAATTCGCTTGCTGGGATGTGATGCTCTGGTCGATAAAGCGAACAGCCTGGCTGTAAACGTGCCCCGATGGTGAAGTAGCCGATGGAGTGGTGATGTTGGAGTAGTGGATGTGATCTCGTTGCAGCACATTCCACAGCGCAAAGACCTGGAGCCGGACCGCATCTGGCCCTTGTTGGTAGCCAACAAATGCATCCACGGCATGGTACTTCTCCAGCGCTTGTTGCAGAACTCGGTCTACAAAGGGATGGCTCTCATTCACATAAGCGGCGAAGAGAGGTGTAAGATCCTGCAGCTTGCCGTCCGGCCCTTGGACGAGGAACGGCACGTCGTTCACTGAACGAATGCGAATCGGGAGCGTCTGACGCCCCAAGCCAGTCCCATTTACAGACACGGAGTAGATAACGTTCGCGGGGACCGACTGATCCAAGGCGGCGAGGCGTTGGAAATCGTACAGGATCATGGGCCGCACGATGTAGGTCTGACCTGCGGCAGGAAGCGTTACATCCATTTCGCTGGGCGCCGAAAACCCGTCTATCTGGATCACAATATGAGTACGCGCGTTTGCGAATGCGGGCCGGATAGTCACTCCCGCCATTCCAATAGGGTCTCCGAGTTTGTTGCCATCGGGACGCGGATTGAATTTGCGTCCGCTCATCGCTAAAACGACAGACGGAAAAAGCTCATTGTCAGTTTCAAAGCTAGGCGACCAGACGGCGGCCCGAGCATCTGGGTGCTGCACAACATAGGGTGCATCCGGAGTCTGTTGAGCTAGGACAACGCTCATCAGGGCGAATCCCAGAAAAGATGCTGCCAGAATGTTCCGCATAAATGTGTCTCATCTCTCTTTGGTTCTTATGGGTTCAACTGCACTTTCACAGATACGTCAGACGCGGATGCAGACAAGATTCCAAGCGACGTGTCACGCATCACGAGGTAGTAGCTGCCTTGGCCTAGCTGCGCTTCGCGCCGATAAGTTTTCGTTTTCGAGGCGGTGAAATCCGAATAGACCTGGACGTTGTTCCATTCTTCCTTCTTGATCGTTTCGAGCTGGTCAGCAGTTGTCAGAACAACATCAAGCGGATTCCCCTGCAAAACATTCAGGCTCACGATTACGGTGCCTGGATACGGGAGAGTCAGCGCTACTGCTCGCCAGGAGTTTGCACGCACATTTTGAACCTCGTCTTTAAGGGTCATGGGCGCATGAACTACCGTGGCGAATGCTTGGCTTGTCGCTTTAGTCCCACCATTGATTCTCAAGTACATCCACCCGAGGAATCCAAGCAATAAGAGAAGCAGCAGTCGTCCGCTGACTGAAAGTCCGCTCCCGGACTTTGCAGGTGTAGCAGCAGGTGTCTCGATTCGAGCAGGAGCAACGGCTGCTGCCGCACCCGCAGATGTCGAGGCTACGCTTTGCGCCTGCCCGCATTTCCGGCAGAACTGAGAGTCAACAGGAAGATCGACACCGCACCTTGTACAGAACATATAAGAACTCCTCAATTCACTTGCCCGATTTGGGCCCAGAAGGAGGAAGTGGTTCACTGAGCCAGAAACTTGTTTTGTGTTCGGCCAAAGGGTAGCCCGATCCCAATTCTGTCAGTTTGCTAAACGCTGGACCACCGGAATGATCCATAACAGAAACGAAGGTAACTCTCGGGAAGGCGCGCCGAAATACCGGCGCTTCCCCCATTCCCATTTCGGGAATCACCGCAAAATAAAGTTAAAAACGCCTCGACGATTTGTTTGAAGATTTCGAAAACAGGTCCTAACCGACTCTCCAGATGGCACTTGCTCTGTTCCAAAAAAATGTTCCACGTGGAACATTTTGTCGGATTTTTCGCCTTCGGGACCTTTCCCACTCCGCACAGGCGAGGGCGCCTGTGCCTCTATCGGCTCTCTACGGAGCCATCAGCGTCCTGGGGCGTAGCAGTGGGGCCTGGTAGCCTCCGCAGCGCGCTTCTATGGCTGCGGCTACCTGGAGGACCAAGTCTTCCTCCCAGGGGCGTCCTACGACCTGCACGCCGATTGGGAGGCCTTCCGGCGAGCGGCCTACCGGGACTACGCACGCGGGGAGTCCTAGCAGGTTGAACCACTCCGTGTAAGACCAGGCATCGAGGTACTTCACGTTGTGGCCTTCGATTTGCCAACTGCGCTCGCCGTGACGGAAGGCGGGGATGGCGGCGACTGGGCACAGCAGGATGGGAAACACGCGCATTTGTGCCAGGAATTGCGCACGGAGTTCGTCGCGCTGCACCCAGCTATAGAGCAGAGTGTGGCCAGTGTGCGTGGGCTCGGCGGCTACCCAGCCTAGGAATTGCTTCAGCAGAGGGCTCACGTCGGCTTCGTTGCCTTTGACCATTGGACTGAGCAACATACCTCCCGCAACTCCGAAAAATTTCCACCACAGATCGCGAGCCTGCTCCAGATGGTCGGGACGGAACGGCGCTACTGTGAAACCTGATTGCGTGAGAGCCTCCGCCGCAGCGCGAACCGTAGCACGGGTTTCGGGAGTGACGGCAGTTCGGCCATCGTCTTCAAAGTATCCAATGGAGTGTTCCTGCGCAGGGCTGGCAAACGGTGGCCGTAGCGCTACTGGAGCTGAGGCCGCATCCGCATCGTCGTATCCAGCCATGACTTCGAACAACAGCCGCAAATCAGCCACCGTGCGCGCCATAGGCCCCACAACCCCTAGCTGCGCGAAGGGGCCGACCGACACCGGAAAATGCCCCGTGGTGGAGATGCGTCCGGGTGTTGGTTTCAGGCCGCAGATGCCGCAGAAGTGTGCGGGCTCGCGGATGGAGCCACCTCCGTCGCTGCCAACGCCGCCAGCGGACATCCCCGACGCAATCGCGGCGGACTCGCCGCCACTGGAGCCACCGGCAGTGCGAGCTAAGTCCCATGGATTGTTGGTGCGACCGTAGAGGAGGTTGTCGGTCTCCCACGCCATCAACAACTCGGGGCAATTGGTCATGCCTAGGATGATTGCGCCGGCAGCTTTGAGGCGGTCAACCAGTACCGCATCGCGGGCGGCGATCGTCCCAGCACGCAGTTTTGTTCCTGCTTCGCAACGATATCCAGCTACGTCGATGGAACTCTTGATGCTGAGTGGCACGCCGTGCAGCGGACCGAGGGAATCCCCACGCTGGATGGCTGCTTCTGCCTTGCGGGCTTCCCGAAGGACACGCTCCGGCTCCACGTGGACGAAGGCATTCAGGCGGGTATTTTGCTCTTCAATGCGATGGAGATACGCTTCGGCGACCTCTACAGGAGAAACTTTCCTCTCGCGCATCATAGAGGCGAGATCGACAGCAGAGGTTGCGGTAAGTTCGGGCATGCAGAGATCTTCTCGGGCGGAAATCCGAGTCTAGCATGTGAAGGTGAGAGGAGAAGCAGTTTGGGTCGAGAAAGTACGAGGAGCAGATTCCTCACCGATGGAACTGGTCCGGAATGACAAACTTAGAAGTCAAAAATCGAAAAGCGAGCGGAGCAAGCTCGCTGCCACACGAGCTAGACCGTAGCGAAACTAGCGGCGTAAACGAGTTCTGGCTTGCGGTTGCCGTGGCTCTTTTTCTGCTTGGTGAGCCAAGTCTGAATGTGCTGCCTAGTTTGGGCTGCCATTTTAGAGAACATGAGTCCTGCACGACCGCTGGAATCCGTCCACATGACCTCCGCGGAGCCCCTCACAGCTGGCCCTTGCAGCAACTGCAGGCGAAACGGCACTCTCTCCGTCAATGTAATGGCGCCTGTAGTCTGCACGGACATGCCGGTGGCGCTTACTTCCAGCAGCAGGGCCGGGTGGCAGGCTCCCCCAGGAACATCGAAGTGAACCAGGTGGCGGACGTCGTGGCGAGACGATCTTCGACGTTCGGATGGCATAAAGCCGCGCGCGGCGCGAATTGAGCGCAAAACCTGCTCCAGTTGCAGCGGCTTATAGAGGACGAAGTTCGCCCCGTACTCGTACGCGGTAGCCACAGGCATCCTGGGGCTGACCATGGCAAACACCACCGGTCGTTCGTTTGCCGGGAGAAGGTGCGTCATTTCAATGGCGCTTTTGGCGGCGGAGTGATCCAAGTCCAACACGAGAGCCGAGTAACAACGTTGTTCCAGTCGCTCCACAGCGTGTTGGGCCGTATCGCAAAAATCCGTGGCAAGTTGCGTTTGGGCGGCGGCCTGTTCGAGAACAGGCACACAAGCGGGCTTGGCTGCGACGAAGAGTATGTTGTGCTTCATTTGCACTTGAGACTAGTCCCTGGCGCAATAACTGGCAAAATCACTGCTGTAATCACTTTGGAGTGACTAAGGAGTGTTGCAGGTGCGTAACGCGATGTGCGTGCTGACTTCTGATTTTTCAAGTTTGGCTTCAGAATGGAACTTGCCTCGGCGGCTAAAGCCGGATGTTTCCTGGTGATGGCGGCACGGCTGAAGCCATGCCCTTCCCAAGTTCCGACCACTGAATTTGCCTTCACAAACATGCGGTTACTTGCGTTACTTGCCGATGGATACCATCGACAGTAGGATCACTTACGAAACAGCTTGACACCGCAAGAACGCGGAAGGTCAAAAAGTTTGGCGAAGTACCGTCGGGGGAGGGTACAAGCCACGAGAAGCCATGGATAAACGTCCATGGCTTTCTTTGTTTTTGTAGGGACGAAATCTGTGACAGCCCTTGCTTGCTCAGGCGCTCTTGCGAACCGTTCCTTGCATGGCGATAGCAGTAGAAAGCAGTTCTGCCGACAGGCCGCGACTCTTTAGAAATTCGGCGACTCTCCTGCGAGTTCCGGCCACGGGTACTTTCGGATCCAAAAACAAAAGAACAGAAGGGCCGGCGCCGCTCAGCGCAACCCCCAGAATTCCTCGTTCCCCGGCAAGGCTTTCGAGGGCAGGCAGTAAGGGGCACAGTGGCGCGCGATACGGTTGATGAATGCGGTCTTCGAGCGCGTTTTTGAGCAGATCGCGACGCCCTTGCGTGAACGCCGCGAGCAGCAGCATGGAATTTTGGATATTTGTTACCGCATCCGCGCGTGAATAAGTCGCGGGCAGCACACGGCGGGCTTGTTCCGTCGCCAACTTCTCCTCTGGTACGGCCAGCAACAGCGGCCACTTCCCTTTTGGCGTGATCTTGACAGCCTGCACTTCGTCTTTTGTCGTGCGGGCTGTCATCCGCGCGACAGCCACGCCACCCAGCCAGCATGCAGCGGCGTTGTCGGGGTGATGTTCGAGTCGCGAGGCTTGGGCGATGATTTCAGCATCTCCCCAGCCAAGCTGACCGAAATGCACCGCAAAGGCGGTGCCCGCGAGCCTTGCCGCCGCTGACGATCCACACCCTTTCCCGATGGGCATTTTGTTCTGGATACGAATCGCCAAGGCAGGAACTTCTTTGTTGTGGGACCGAAGAATGTCTTCGTAAGTCTCGAGGATTAGATTGTTTTCAAGCTGACTGCAGATGGCGGTATCGCGTCCGCTGGCGTGGATGGAATATTTTGTCGCCGGTTTGGCCGTGATGTGAAAATTCAAATCGAACGCCAGCGCGGCCGCGTCGAACGCAGGACCGAGGTTGGCCGAGGTAGCGGGCAGGGTGAGAGTGAGGGCGCCGGGTTTCTTCTTGTCTTTAGTTTTCATCAGGTGCCTTCATCTGGATAGTTGGAACAAAAACAGCGCCGATGAACGGAGATCCCTGCATCCCACCCTCTTTCGCACAAAACGCGAAAGAAGGATGGGGCACCCGTCTTGTATCTATGCCTTCGACGAAATCAATACAGGCTGCTTCTCAGCCTCTTCCAGTGCGCGGACTACCGCATCGGCATCGGCGTCGAGAACGATGGGTTCTCGACGATGGCTCTTCAACACTTTTGCTTCGTCTTCGAAGGCCGTACCGGCAAACAACTCCCCGCGATGGAACTTCAATGTATATTCGGGGTCTTTCAATAAGTGCCCAGTTAATATCAGAACAACCGATTCGTCGGGGGCCACAAACCTGGAACGAACTAGTTTCTTCAATCCAGCCAGCGTTACCGCCGAAGCAGGCTCGCAGCCTATTCCATCCGAGCCAATCTCAGTTTTCGCCATGGCGATTTCAACTTCACTAACCTGCTCAACGGTGCCACCCGTGGCATCCAGAATGTGCAGGGCTTTGCGCCAGGAAGCGGGGTTTCCAATTTGAATAGCAGTTGCCATCGTCTGCGGAGTTACGGTAACCAGCGATTTTCCGCCGTTTTCCCGGATCGTGCGCACCAGCGGGTTGGCACCTTCCGCCTGAATGACGGAAAGTTTCGGCAGACGGGAAATTAAACCCAGGTCCTTCATCTCCAGCAATGCCTTGCCGAGGGCGGAAGAATTTCCCAGATTTCCGCCGGGCACGATGATGTGATCCGGCACGTTCCATTCCAACTGCTCCAAAAGTTCGATGGCGGTAGTCTTCTGCCCTTCGAGCCGGAATGGGTTCACGGAGTTCAGGAGATAAACCGGCAGTCTTCGGATGACTTCACGCAGCAGGCTCAGACATCCGTCGAAGTCGGTACGCAGCTGGCAGGTCAAGGCACCATAATCGAGCGCTTGCGAAAGCTTGCCCCAGGAAATTTTTCCTTCTGGAATTAGAACTAGACTGCGAAGCCCGCCCTGTGCGGCATACGCAGCCATGGACGCCGAAGTGTTTCCGGTAGAAGCGCAGGCTACCCAGCGAAATTTTTCTTCGCGTGCCACGGAAATCGCCATGGTCATTCCCGTATCTTTGAACGATCCCGTTGGATTCATGCCCTGATGCTTCGCCAACAAGCGACGAACTCCAGCGCTCTTCGCGCAGCGCGGAAGCTCGAAGATGGGAGTATTGCCCTCGCGCATCGTGATCACGTGGGTCCAGTCCTGCATAACGGGCAACAAATCTCGAAAACGCCAAACACCGCTCTGGTCGAGGGCCTTGAAGGACTTCCGTCGGTCAAGCCACAGGGTTCGCAGTTCCAGTGCGCGCTGGGCGTTGCCTACCGTCCGCGATGGATAGAACACTTCCAGCAATTCACCGCAGCGAAGGCAGCGAAAATCCTGCTCGGCGCGCTCGAATTCCGACGAGCATGCAACGCAGCGGAGCTTGCAGCCTCGTGAAGTTGCAGTGAAAGACGCTTCGGCGGTTTCAGACATGGAGTCTTCAGTCTAAATTATCGGGCTGGGTTTACTTCTTAACACGCAGATACTGATCCGTTTTGTTGATCCAGTCCGCGCGTGGCGGATTGAAGACATCCAGGTCCACGGTATCCGCCAGCGCCAGCGCTTTGTGCGGCATGTTCGACGGGATCGTGAGCACTTCTCCGGCATTGACGACGATCACTTTGCCTTCAATCCAGAACTTCAGGGCGCCCTCAAGGATGTAGGTGATCTGCTCATTCACATGCTGGTGCTTAGGGACAACGCTGCCTTTTTTCAACAGCACCCTGGAGATCATAATGTTTTTGCCGACGATAAATTGCCGGTCGAGCAACGGGTTCAGAGGCTCCAGCGGAATCGAATCCCAAGAAATGTGTTGCACGCATGCTTTTTTGGTTGACGGCTTGGTCGCAGTCTTGTGTAAAGCGACACTCACGGCGGACTTCTTCGTTTGCTTTGTTGGTGGCATGGATACAGAGTTCCCTTCCTAAAGGAGTGTGCGCGTCTAAAATGGTCCGCTACCTGGTAGCAGCCACGCTCTGCCAAGCCGTGGAAACTTTCATGATACGGAGGATCGCTTCGTCCAGGTTTTCCACGGAGGAAGCGAACGAAAATCGGACGAAATTTCGTGCGCTTGGGCCGAATGCTGCGCCGGGGATCGCTGCAACGCCAGCATCTTCCAGCATGATGCGGCAGACTTCTTCGGCGGAGAGGCCCGTATCGGCAACGTTCACCCAGGCATAGAACGCACCTTCTGGAGGAAGGCAGCGGAAACCAGGAATGCGATTGAGCCCTTCCGCGAAACGCGCGCCTCGGCGGGCAAACTCGGCCACCATGCGGGGCACGGCACTGCCGGAATCGCGCAAAGCTGCAATCCCAGCATACTGGCTGAACTCCGCGACGCAGGTGTAGCTATTGATGGAAAGCATGGTCATAGCGGGCGTGATATGCGGCGGTGCAATGGTGTAACCGAGACGCCAGCCCGTCATGGCGAAGCTCTTGGAAAAGCCATCGACGATGAGCGTGCGTTCGGCCATGCCGGGATAGCGCAGCATGGAAAAATATTCGCCGCGGTAAACAATGCGCCCGTAAATCTCATCGGAGATCACGTACAAGTCGTGCTGCACGGCCAGTTCAGCGATGCGCCTCTGCACAGCGTCGCTGGTAACACTGCCGGTAGGATTATTCGGCGAACAAGTGATGATCAATTTCGTGCGGGAAGTAATCTTGGCAGCGATCTCATCGGGATCGGGCTGCATGTGATTTTGTTCCGACAGCAGGTACGGCACGCAAACGCCGCCAAAGCCGCGCGTGATGGAGGGGTATCCCGGGAAACCAGGTTCCGGATACAGAACCTCATCGCCGGGCTCCAGGAGAGCCATCATAGCCAGGAATAAAGCAATCTTGCAGCCCGGGGCCATGACAATATTGTTGGGATCCACCGAAATGCCGCGGGTGCGGAGAAGATAAGCGGCAATCTCCTGGCGCAAAGCAGGAACGCCCGCCACGTTGCAGTAGCGGTCTTTCCCGGCATCGAGCGCAGCCTTCGCCGCGTCGAGCACGGGTTTGTCCGGATGAAAGTCCGGTTCGCCTAGTTCCAAATGAATAATGGACTTGCCTTGTCGCTCAAGTTCGTTCGCGTGCGCGAAGACGGAGAGTGCACCTTCTCCAGTCAGCACGTTGATACAGGAAGCCAGGGGACGCATAGGAACCTTTCACAAACCTTTGTAAATACCGCCGTCGACCAAAATCGTCTGCCCGGTTATATAGGAAGCACGCTCGGAGGCAAGCCAGACGATGGTTTCAGCAACTTCGCGCGGTTCGCCCAGGCGTTGCAATGGCGCATCGGCGGCCCAACCGTTGAAAATTTCCTGCTGCGTTTTGCCGGAAGACTGCGACCGGCTGGCGGCCAAATCTTTCAAACGATCGGTAGCGGTGTATCCCGGCCCTACGTTGTTCACAAGAATGCCGTCTTTGCCGAATTCATTGGCCAGACTCTTCACCAGGCCGACAACCGCGGCGCGGACAGCGTTAGATAGCACGAGATCCTGCACTGGCTGCTTGGTCGTGATGGAAGTAATGGTGACAATGCGTCCCCAATGCTTCTTTTGCATGTGGGGAATGACTTCGTGCGCGAAATAAACTGTGCTCAAGAAGTTGAGTTCTAGCGCGCCTTGCCACTCTTCGTAAGTGGCGGCGAGAAATCCCTTGGCAGGAGGACCACCGGCGTTGGTGACGCAAATGTCGACTCCTCCAAAGCGGGCCACTACTTTCTCGACAAAGTCCTGCACGGCTGGGGCCTTGGTAACATCCACCACTTCGGCTAAAACCTGCACGGGATAGCGTTGCCGAATGTCATCGGCTGCGCGCATCAAGGTTTCCGCGTTGCGTGCACACATCGCGACGTTGCAGCCCTCTGCGGCAAAGGCTTCGGCTGTGGCTCTCCCAATTCCTTGACTCGATGCTGCAACAATGGCAAGGCGATTCTTTAAACCAGTATCCATGATTTGAGGATTATAGTCGGTCGCGCGAATAGAGTGTGACGTCGTTAGGGTTTCGGCAGAAAAGGACTTGGTAGCGGAGTTTTTCCGGCGACGGCGGCTTGAATGTGGCATCGTTGCTCGACGCTAAGAGCCGTGAACATGAGTCCGTATTGCGTGCCAAGATTTCTGGAGACCCGAGCGGGCAGATTCAACACCACACCGTCCGGGAATGGCACTTCCAGTTCAACCTGCTCCTCCGGAACTAATTCTTCCGCGACGAAAGCGCCAATGCCACTTTCACTGAGGTCGCGCGCCCAACCACCTACTACTTGCGCTCCGGCAGCGCGCAGCAAGCGAATCTTGAATCTTGTTTCAAATGGATAACGATGGGCGATACGAGTGGAATCTATCGGCTTGGATGAACCAGAAGGCATTCTTTTTGGTCGGGTACAGGATTGTATCTACAGAGTTTAGCTGGAATGCCTGACAGAGCCAAGTTCCCTCGCGCAAAGAAAGTAACTTACAAGGCACCTCGAACTGAGGTGACACCTGCAAGCAATAGGCCTCGCGCGTATCACGATGAATAGGGCGAACTATGTACCTGCCAGCAAAGAGTCGATTGCGTTCTTCTCGGCAGGGTCCATCGGTCTGGTTGCGCCCTTCCCGAGCTTTCCCAGTACCAGCGGACCGATGGAAATCCGCACTAACCGAAGAACACTCACGTCGAGAGCCGCCAGCATTCTTCGAATATGCCGGTTCTTACCTTCGTCAAGCACGATTTCCAGCCAAGCATTGCGTTTGCCGTGCCGTAAGACGTTGGCTCGACCGATGCGCAGCAATTCCCCATCGCTCGCAATACCGTGCCGCAAAGCCGCAACTACGCTTTCCGGCGCCGTCGAACAAATTTGCGCGTGGTAAGTCTTTTCCACCCCGGACGCGGGATCGAGAATACGCCCAGCCCACTCGCTGTCGTTCGTGAGCAGGAGCAACCCTTCGCTGGCTTTGTCGAGACGACCCACCGGAGCGACCCACGGAAGATTCTTGTCTAAGAGCGCGTAAACCGTTTCCCGCCCCTTTTCGTCGGAAGCGGTGGTGACAACGCCTCGGGGCTTGTTCATCAGGAGGTAGACGAATTCCCGCTCACGAACTCGACGTTCGCCTACTTCAATTTTGTCGGAAGAAATGTGGACTGGGGTTTCCGGATCTCGCCGAACCCGGCCGTTCAGCTTGACCTGGCCCGCTTGAATCAAAACAGATGCCTGCGACCTCGAGCAGTATCCCAGTTTGGAAAGAGCTCGCGCCAACCCTACTTGTCGCTCAGGTGGCCCCTTTGCGCCCGCCCGGCTTACCTCGGCGGTGCGATTCTTTTGGCGAGTCATGTTCGGCTCGAGCTCATCAGAGTCTTTAAAGGTTCGTCTCGAGAACTACACTGCATTCAGCGCGCGCTCGAAGTCGGCCAGCAAATCGCGCCAATCTTCGATGCCCACCGAAACCCGCACCAGGCCCTCGACAACTCCAGCTTCCTTGAATTCCTGCTCCGTGAATCCTGAGTGTGTCGTGGATTTCGGATGACACACCAGCGACTCGACGCCGCCGAGCGAAACGGCATTGCGGGCGATTCGAATCGTTCTCAGAAAATCGAAAGCCGCCTTTTTCCCTCCCTTGATCACCAACGACAACATCGCTCCGGGCTGGTCGCACTGCTTCTCTACAATTCGCTTTTGCTCGGCATCTTCGAAGAGTGTTGGGAAAATCACGCGCTCCAGTTTCGGATGTCCTACCAGGGCCGCTGCAATCTGCTGCGCGTTTTCACTGGCACGCGTCATGCGAAGTCCTACAGTAGTCAGCCGTCCATCGAGCATCCAACATTCGTCCGGCTGCAGAATCGTGCCAAAAAGTCCACGCTTGGAACTCATGAGGCGAATCAATTCCGCATCTTTCGTCAGCAACGCGCCGCCAATCATATCGCTCAGCCCGGACAAATACTTCGTTGCCGAATACATGACTAAATCCGCCCCGTGCAGCAGCGGATGCTGAAAAGCCGGACCCAGCAACGTATTGTCGACCATCACGAGTGGCTTAGCGGCACCCGCAGCTTTTGCAGCGGAAGCGGCACTTTCGCAAGCCAGTTGAATGTCGGTCATGATCAACGTGGGATTGGCCGGAGTCTCCACCAAAACCATCTTCAAGTTTTTCGCATCACGGATCGCGGCATCCAGCTTCTTGCTATCTCCGGCGATAACGCCGACGCCGTGAATCCCAAACAGCGTAAGAAAGTCCTCAATCAAATGCTGCGTGCCGCCATAAATCGGAACCGTATAAACAATGGTATCCCCAGGGCGAACAAACGTCAGAATCGCCGTCACGATCGCCGACATCCCGGAATTGAAGACCAGCGCCGAGGTAGCTCCCGCTTCAATGGGCACGAGATGCGCTTCCAGAATTTCCGCATTCGGATGATTGAAGCGCGAATAGATAAGATCGACTTGCTCCCCTTCCTCCAATCGCGCTCGCCCGCTGGTAATATCGAAAGCCCGCTCGGCTGCCTCGGGGCTCGAAAATACGTAGGTGGAACTGCGAAACACGGCTGGGCGCGCGGAACCTACAGAAAGACTGGGATCAAAACCGCGAGTAAGAATCTGGGTACGAGGACGGAGGGATTTATCGTTCGACATATATAAGCTCCTGAAGTCAATTTACACCAGCACGCCCGCTGAATTGGCCAGAGCCAGCCCACACACTTTACCAGCCCCGCTCGCTTTGCTATAACCCGAGTAGCCGGAAACTCCTTCTCCGAGATGCTCATCTGATCCCTGAATCGACAATTTTCGCCGCTCTAACGGCTGATCAAGCGGATCAAGAACAGATTTTTTCGCTGGCGTTCGCCATTTTGCGGGACGCTGTTAGCGACGGCGCTTTCCCATGCGCCGCCACCGCCATCACCCAGCACGGAAAGCTGGTTGCTCTGCAATCCTTCGGACGGTTCACCTACGAGCCTGACTCTCCGCTAGCACAGCCCGAAACGATTTTCGATCTTGCGTCGCTCTCCAAAGTAGTTGCCACTTCGGCGATGGCCATGATCCTCTACCAGCGTGGGTTACTGGATATCGAAATGCCCGCTGCTTCGGTTGTTCCGGAATTCGCAGACGACGCTACAAAAGGGTATGATCCGCGTCGCGCCGAGATCACCTTCCGCATGTTGCTGGCTCATTCTTCCGGACTGCCCGCGCATGTTGCATTTTACGAACAAGCTCGCACGCGAGAGGAACTTATTCGCTTAGCTTGCGCCACGCCACTGACGGCCGATCCCGGCTCGCGCGCCGAATATAGCGATGTCGGATTTATTGTTCTGGCCGAAGCCCTCATCCGGCTGGCCGATGAAAACCTTGGCACTTTCTGCAAACGAGAATTCTTTGGCCCCTATGGAATGGCTCACACTGGCTACTGTCCGCCGCCCGAATTGCGCCCGTTCATCCCTCCAACGGTCAACGATCTCGCTTTCCGTCACCGCGTTGTGCAAGGCGAAGTCAACGACGAAAATGCCAGCGTGATGGGAGGCGTTGCGGGGCATGCGGGAATTTTCGCTTCTGCCAGTGACGTTGCCCTCTTCGCACATCGGCTCCTATCCGGCGGAGCACCCGTTCTGCGACCAGCAACGATTGCGCTCTTCACTCGTCGCGAAACCACACCGCAAGGCACTTCACGCGCCTTCGGATGGGACACGCCGAGCGCGCCTTCCCAAGCCGGCCAGCATTTTTCGCCCGCCTCGTTCGGACATCTGGGCTACACAGGAACCTCTTTGTGGATCGACCCCGAGCGCGAAGTTTCTGTAACCTTGCTAACGAACCGAACTTGGCCGGACCGCAAGAACAAAGCCATCCAACAGGTGCGGCCACGATTCCACGACGCAGTGATGGAAGCCCTGGCGCAGTAGATTATGCGACGCGGACACTCTTGTCCGCGAAAAACTGGCACAACCAAGACTCTCGTGCATGAAAAAAGGATTCCGAGCGTAATTCAGAACGACGAATTTTTACATAATCTACAATCAGTTCATCCATGAAACGCGCCCCAAAAAAACCGGAAGCAATCTCCCATCTCGCCACCGAGCAGCGCAACCGCGCCTCCGCCAATCTTGACCGCGAGTCCACCTTGACTCTCGTTCAGATCATCAACCGCGAAGATGCGAAAGTTGCTGGCGCTGTTCGCAAAGCTCTGCCGCAGATCGCTGAAGCCATCGACATCATCGCCGACCGACTGCGCCGGGGCGGACGCCTCATCTATGTTGGCGCGGGCACCAGTGGACGCATTGCCGCACTCGACGCTTCCGAATGTCCGCCAACCTTCAGCACCGATCCTCGCCGCGTGCAATTCATTATTGCGGGCGGCCCGAAGGCTCTCGGCGCGGCAGTAGAAGCCAACGAAGATTCTCGCGAACTTGGCGCTAGCGACATGGCGAAACGCAAGCCGGGCAAGAACGATGTCGTGGTCGGCATCGCGGCCAGCGGACGCACGCCGTTTACAGTAGCCGCCGTCGAATACGCACGCAAGCGCGGAGCCGCCACAGTTGCCGTCACTTGCAACGCCAACTCACTTTTGGAACAAGCGGCAGAGATTGCCATCGTCACACCCGTTGGCCCGGAGGTGGTCTCGGGGTCGAGTCGCATGAAGGCCGGCACGGCTCAAAAAATGGTTTTGAACATGCTGACCACCGGCGCCATGACGCGCCTCGGCTACGTTTACGGGAACTTAATGGTGAACGTCCATCCCAAAAACGCAAAACTGGTCGAACGCGCAATTCGGATTTTGCAAGACGCCGCGGAAGTTGACCGCAACTCCGCTGAATCAGCATTGAAAGGTTCCGGGACGAATGTTCCTGCCGCATTGGTGATGCTGAAAACCGGTCTCAGCGCCTCCCAGGCCAAGCAGCAGTTGAAGACGCACAAAGGTAACGTGCGCCGAGCCATCGAGGCCACCGCAAATCGCATTCCCCGCTAGAATAGTGCGAGCACCGCTTGGGAGGGTTTCCATGGGGGCATCGTCTCGGCTTGAGTTTCAACGGATCGACCAAACGATTGATCTGCAAACGATTGATCTGCAAAGGAACGACGTAGCAATGGATAAATTCGTAATTCGCGGCGGCAACCCACTGCTCGGCACAATTCACGTGAGCGGAGCCAAGAACTCTGCGCTTCCTCTAATGGCTGCCGCTCTCCTTACCGACGAGCCCGTCATTCTGGAAAATATTCCGCAAGTTCGCGACATTCAAACCGAGCGCAACCTTTTGGCTGCAATGGGTGCCACCGTCGAACTGGGCTACGGAAAAGCGCAGCACCGCACGATCATTCAGTGCGACAAAGTTCTGAATCCCGAAGCCTCGTATGAACTTGTGAAGACGATGCGCGCTTCCACGCTCGTGCTGGGGCCGCTGGTCGCGCGTTTTGGACGCGCCCGCGTGTCGCTGCCGGGAGGCTGCGCCATTGGCGCTCGCCCCATCGATCTGCACATTAAGGGACTGGAACGTCTCGGCGCGACCATGACGGTCGAGCACGGCTACGTCGAAGCAAAAGCCGATCGCCTGCGCGGCGGCGAAATTGCCTTCGACAAAATCAGCGTGACCGGCACCGAAGACTTGCTCATGGCCGCCACCTTGGCCGAGGGCGAAACGATCATGCAAAACTGCGCTCGCGAGCCGGAGGTCGTCGATCTCGCAAATCTCCTCATCAAAATGGGCGCAAAAATTGAAGGCGCAGGCACATCTACCATTCGTATCCAAGGCGTGGCCAAATTGCATGGCGCGAAACACCGCATCATCCCCGACCGCATCGAGGCAGGCACGTTCATCGTGGCCGGAGCGCTCAACGGCGGCGACCTGCATGTGGTTGGATGCGACCCCAGCCATCTAACCGTCGTGCTTCAGAAACTGGAAGAAGCTGGCGTAAAAATCACCAAGACCGCCGATGGCGTCCGCGTGCAATCAGAAGGCAATCTCAAAGCCGCCGATGTCGCGACAGAAGAGTATCCCGGCTTCCCCACCGACATGCAGGCGCAATACATGACACTCGCCACGCAGGCCGAAGGCACCAGCATCATCACCGAAAATATTTTCGAAAACCGCTTCATGCACGCGCAGGAAATGTTACGCATGGGCGCAAACATCAAGATCGAAGGCCGTCGCGCCATCGTTCGTGGCAAAACGCCGCTGAGCGGAGCTGCTGTATTAGCCTCCGACCTGCGGGCCTCGGCGTCACTGGTGCTGGCAGCGCTAGTCGCCGATGGCGAAACAATTATCGACCGCGTCTACCACATCGACCGCGGCTACGAGCAGATTGAAGAAAAGCTGAAGGGTGTCGGCGCGCAAATTCGCAGAATCGGCGAACTGCTGCCAAAACGAGCGGGTATTGTCGCAAAGGGGTAAACGCTCGAACCGTTTCCCTGAGAACTCACTTTATAGATTTGTCATTCCGAACAGTTTTATCGTGAGGAATCTGCACGGTGCCCCAGGTTCGCGCCGTTCTTTTGTGTCCAGTCCCATGACATCCTTTACACAGCGTCTCGACACATCCTTTACACTCGCGCGCGAGGGCGGGGGTGGATTGCGAGATGCCGTG
>JAYVEP010000012.1:0-17457 GCA_043749225.1 Acidobacteriaceae bacterium | reverse complement strand
TGGAGTTGTGAAGTTACGCCTGTATCTTGGGCCTGTCAATAGCCTAGTACAAGATATTGGGCTATCGAAGTGACCGCGAAGATTCCCTCTGTAAGTCCTTGTTTTTTAAGGGAATTATTACAGTTGTGTTAACCGGGGCGGAGACGGGAGCCTGTCATGTAGCTCCTTTTTATTGTGGAAATCGGAGACTTTTTCGGCGGCTGCGCCGGAAGGCTGGCGGCGGAATCTGCGTTTGTCCCGTTTCCGAACTGGCTGGCCGAACTGTTGCCGGATTCGAGGGGAACGTAGACATCCTCGAAGATGTGGCGCGGCGTGATGGTGGCCATGCCGTTGGATTCGATGAGGTAGTCGCCGCGTTTCCCGTTTTGCTCGCGACCGAGCGCGTCGACAAAACTGAGAGGCGCGCTGAGGATGCGGGCGCGGATGGTGAAGCGCGTGCGATAGGTTTGCCAGTCGCTGGGTGGCTGACTGGGTGGCTGAGTTGGATTTTCAGCAAGGATTTTCTTGTCGGTTTTTGATGCCGTCGTTTTTGGAGCGGATGTTCTTAGCACAATCTTGTTCACCGGGAGATGCGGGCGGGGGCGTGAGCCGCGACGCGAATATTTTTTGTACAGCTAATTGCTTTGAAGTCGTGTTAGTCAAGGTACGCAGAGGAAGCTAAGTGGTCAATCCCATAAGTTTGGTGCAGTTTGGAAAAAGATGGAGTGCGGAGTGACGGAAGTTTTCCTGAGCGGCAGGAGCTTGTGTTGGGAGTGCAAGTGGGCGCTGGGAGCGGGGTTGAGGGGGAGAGAATTTTGAGCGGGAGAGTTTGGTGGATGCGTGGGTTTGGATTTCCACAGAGGGCGCACAGGAAATGCAGAAATGGGGGGTATACCGGAACGCGGGGCAGACGGAAATTCTCCAGCTTCTTCGCGGGTGCTCCCGAAGAAGTGGTGAGGGATCCGCCTAGCCTTGTATTATCCCTGTGTGCGGGTGAATCGGCAGCAAACAAGATCGCAAGAAAATCTTTGTTCCGCGTTCAGAGGCCGAGATCGCAGGCGTATTCTTGGATTTGGTGAGGAGACACCCCGATGTACAGTATAAGAACACGTTTGGGAGTACTAGTCGCCGCATTAATTCTGACCACACCACTCGTCGCCCAGACCAGCGACATGGGCTCGCCAGACCAGCCTGAGGAAATGCAGAAACTCTTGGGAGAAACGGCCAAGCATTATGCTGAGGCGAAGTCGTTAAGGATCGAGCGCAGCATAACCGGTGTCTTTGACGCAGATGGGCTGACGAGTTCCGAAAAGATGAGAGAGGAGATCGTGCTGGCCCCCGGAAACCGCTATCGGTCGGAGGTTAAAGAGGCGTGGGGCTGGAGCATTCGCCAATCCGATGGAAAGACTGAGTGGAGTTGGTACCCTTGGCGCAAGCAGTATGTTGAGAAGCCGGTGGAGCACCCGCCGGAAGATGCCGGTTTCGTTGCGTGGTTGAAACAGATCGACAAGAAACTTGCCAGCGGACGAATACAGCCGCCGCAGACCATCGAAGTTGATCACCAGAAGGCGAACTGCATGGTCATCGTTGGCCCCCCTTCGCCCCGACGGCCCGGTCCCGGAATGCAGATGGATACAACCTACTGGATTGATCGCGACCGTAAGATTCTGGTGAAGGAGCAAGCCCGGGTGCATAGCACAATCCCCGAACATAAATACGAAAGTTCGCATACCACGACCTATAGCGGAAATGAATTTGATACGTCGTTTCCGGATTCGCTCTTCAAGTTCGTTCCCGCAGCGGATGCAGCGCGAGTAGAGAAGATCGACTGGGAGCCGGTCGAGCTCGTGGGGAAAAGCGCGCCGCCGCTGAAGTTGAAAACACTGGATGGCAAAGATTTCGATCTGCACTCTCTGCAAGGGAGGCCCGTGATCGTGGACTTTTGGGCGACTTGGTGCGTGCCATGCCGGGAATCGATGCCTTATCTAGCGAAACTGAACGATGACTTCAAGGAGAGCGGACTTGCTGTAGTGAGCGTCAGCAAAGATGACGATCCAGGCGACGCGGCTCGCTTTGTCGCCGAGAACAAGTATTCGTGGGTGCATGTCGCTGACCCGAAGTGGGAGTCGGATTTGGATTGGGGTCCATCGGCAATTCCCAGGCTGGTGTTGATTGGAAAGAACGGCGTTGTGCTCTTCGAAAGCGATGGGTTTGATAAAGCCGAAGAAGCAAAGATTCGGGCCGCGCTCAGTGATATTAGCGCGAAGCGATAGGGGAACGTTCCGACCAACCTCGCGTTGCCCGAAGAAGCAAGAGCAGATTCCTCACTGCTGCCGATCTTGAGTTTTAATCGTCATCGCAGCGCTTGCCCTGCGACCCAAAAGCGTGGAGATTTTGGGTTTCGAAAGGGATTCCTCACTGCGTTTCGGAATGACAATTTTGTAGAGAGGGCGATTGGTCGAGTTAAGAGCGGGGAGCAGGAATGCTCGCCCTACTTGGGGGCTAAAGCCCAATTTTTTGGCGGCCTGACGCGGCCCTGAAGGGCCGCTCTTTCACGTGAGGTTGACCATGAGATTGGCGTCGGCAAATAGCGGATTCCTCACGATGAGGCCCTTCGGAATGACAAAAATTTAGGGAGCCGTTCGATGACAAACTCTTGCGGAAGCTGCCGCCCAGGTTAACGTCCAAAGAACGGACGTGAACCTAGGGCACCCGGCTGCCTCAGGGGCTAAAGCCAATCGTTCAGGGATTATTGGGCCCGACTGAAGTCGGACCCTTCCCGTTTGTCGAATCATGCGAGCGAAGTCGTGTGTGGGCGGAGTGCTGGCGCATTGGTCGAGTGCGGCGAGCAGGAATGCTCGCCCTACGTGGGCAGGGGCAACAGCGAGGTCAAGTTCAATGTCTCAAGAGCCACGTTAAGAGTGAAATCAAGAACGAAATGAAGAGCAAAATCCAGGGCAACGTCAAGAACGAAATGAAGAACAAAATCAAGAGCAAAATCAGGAGCGACGTCAAGGGCGGCGGACAAGAGTGTCCGCCCTACATTTTCGTTGAGCTATTTGGAGGCGGTATCTTCCTCTGGTTCTTCGGGGATTAGGTCGGCGCTGTGGCCGCGGACGGTGAAGGTGGCTGTGTCGTCGTCTTTGGGATCGAAAGTGACGCGGACGGGTTGGCGCTGCCAGGCGGGAGGGGGGCAGTTGGCTTCGGGGCCGCCGTCTCCGGCAGTGCTTAGAGGCTTTTTGAGGATGGGCTTGCGACGTCCTAGTTGGGTGACGACCGCGTAGAGCTTTTTGCCATCGTCGGAAACGCCGCAGTAGGCGGTGTAGTCGCGATACCAGGCGGCGGTGGAGAAGGCGGGATCGAATTCGGGTAGGTTGAGGGCGGAGACGCGGCCGGTGATGCGGTCGACCTGGAGCCATCCTCCGAGTTGCCAGCGCCAGCGGAGAGGCTTGGATTCCTCGGCGGGGAGACTGTCGTTGAGGCGATAGGCGCGGCGGACTACGAAGAGGTGGTCGGTGATTTCGTGGGAGGCGCCGGTGGTGAATTCCTTGAGTTTGGTGTCGACGTAAAGGGGACGGACTTTGAGGTCTTTGCCGAGAGTGTCTTGGGCGGCGGTGTCGGTCGTGGTGTCGGCGAAGAGCTTTACGGTTTGCGATTTGCCGAAGAAAACGACGTGGGGTTTGCGGGCGGCCTGCAGAGGGATTGCGGGAGCAGCCAGTAGAAAAAGGATCCAAAACTTGCGCATGTTTGAGCGTAGCGTTGGGGGTGGGGTCGGGCAAGTCTACTTTGAGAGTACGGTTGAAATCCCCGTCCTGTCGCATCGAGCGCGACCAGGATGGGGCACCCGGCTCGCTCTGGGGCACCTCCCATTGTGCGTCCCGGTTTCTCTGGGGCACATCGGTGCATGTAGTATCTTCGGTGCATGTAGTATCTAGAAACACAGTTTTTCTCCAGGCATGGGCCCCGTCACGCATAGCATAGTCATTCCGGCTTACAACGAGGAAATTCGGATCGAGGCGACGCTCGACCGAGTACTGGAATACGTGTATGCACAGAAATGGAATGCAGAAATTCTGGTAGTGAATGACGGGTCGCGCGATGCTACGCGGGACACTATTTTGCGGTATGCGGCGGCGCATCCGATGTTGCGGCTGGTGGATAATCCCGGGAATCACGGGAAGGGATTCAGCGTAAGGAATGGTGTTTTGCATTCGAAAGGTGAGTTGATTGTATTTACGGATGCGGATATGGCGTCGCCGATTGAGGAATCGGAGAAACTTCTAGCGGCGCTGGAGCGTGGGGCGGATGTGGCGATTGGGTCGCGTTGGCTGGATCCGTCGCTGCAAACCCGCAGGCAGCCGTTTTACCGGCGAGTTTTGGGGCGCATCTTTAATTTGGCTCTGCGGGTGATTCTGGGAATGAGGTATCGGGACACGCAGTGTGGATTCAAGGCGTTCAAGCGGACGGCGGCGCAGGCGGTGTTTCCCTTACAGATTATTGAGCGATGGGGATTCGATCCGGAGATTGTATTTTTGGCGCGGCGACTTGGATTTCGAGTGGATGAGGTGGCGGTGAAATGGGCGCATCAGGAAAACACAAAGATTAGTCCGATTAAGGACGGGATGCGGATGTTTACGGAGTTGCTGAAGATTCGGTGGTATGAGTTGGCGGGGCGGTATGACGCGAAGGCTAGTTAGATCGCGTTGCCCCAGGATTAGAACCTTACCTCAGCGGCCGAAATAGCTGTTGGTTGTGATCGCAGCGCTGAAGCGCTGCGCCACCCAAAAGCGGCGTGCAGTAGAGCGCGTAACAGAGGCTTCCCGCGGCCATCCTGGAGATCCAAAGCAAAGCAGATTCCTCAGGGCTGAAGCCCTTCGGAATGACAAATTTTATAGAGAAGTGTTGGGTTCAAGTGTTTTTCGTGGAATACGGTTTCTCGGCGGACAAAGACAACGACAAAGATAAAGAGACGAGTAAGCAGTTAGGCTTCCCCCATCCATCCCAATGCAGAATCTGACGATCGACATTCGTGAACTGATTGCTTTTTGTGATGAGGAGGATAGTGCGCGCCGAAATGCGAAGGCGGCTAAGGAAATTGTTGGCGCGGAACTGGCGCTTCCCTTGCTGGTGCGCTACTTTCGCGAGCGGCGGCGCGAGGCTGAGATTCTTCCAGAGCCATGCGATACGGGAAATGCTCGTGGACCGCATTTACATGGTTGGCTTCAAGTGAAAAGCCCGAGCGGGGTGACGCTGTATCAGGTGCAGGTAAAGACGTGGTCGCGGCTTTCTGTGCGGGGGCGGCATCTCGACCTGGCGGCGACGGCGGTACAGGCTGCGCGTTTCAAAATGCAACGATGGGAGCGCTACTGGGATGAAGGGCAATTTAGCGATAGAGAGCTGAATAAGGTTCTGACACCGATGAACCCACCGGTCGCGGGCGTTCCGGTAGAGCCACTGGCGTGTGTATGGGATGCAGTGCATCCGAAGGGTGCGTTGGAACCGTTTTTCGCGGTTGATTGTGTTGGCTCGTATTTCCAAAAGGTGAACGTGTTTTCGATGTTGGCGTTTTTGAGAAGCAAGAATGTGCCGACGATTCAAGTTGAAGTGCCAGATGCGAGTGAAGGATTGCGGTGGCTGGCAACGGAAATCCCAGGATGGCGGCTTGCAGAAAAGCCTTGACCCTAAGAGATCATAACCACAGAGGGCACGGGGTTTCACTGAGGAAATCTTGCTTGTTCTGGAATCACAATGACAGCAATGCTTTCGCTGGATTTGGACTTGCTCTGGATCGACAGGGAGAAGTCTTTCTTGCATTTGGAAAGGTCATTTACCCCAGAGGGCACGGGATTTCACTGAGGAAATCTTGCTTGTTCTGGACTCGCAATGACAACAATGCTTTCGTTGGATTTGGGACTTGCTCTGGATCGACAGGGAGAGGTTCTTTTCTCCTACGTGTTATGTGTGATTCTCAACCGACGTGAAAAGTTCCGCGGAGCAAGGTCCGCTGGCACACTTGCCCACATTTTCCGTCAGCCCTATTGATTCTGCGGCTGGACTATCGCTCCTGGACGGAGTTGTTGCTGCTGGATGATTTGCTGCTGGCGCTGCAAATCCTGCAATAGCTGTTCAGGAGTCTTCACGCCTTCCTGCTGCTGCGCCTGATCCGGTTGCACTGTTTCGGCTTGATCCTGGCCTTCGGCGGCGGCTTCATCCGGGTTGTCGGCGTTCTCCTGTTCCGCATCTGGATTGTTAGGCTCTGGCTGCGCGGGAATACCGTTCGGTATCTGACCCGGCTGCGGTTGGACTTGCGGAGGCTGGAACTGCTGGGCTTCGTTTTGGAATCCGCCAGCTTGCGGGGGAGCAGCGCTGCGGGGAGTCAGCACAACTCGCGTCAATGCACTGGGATCGTTGGCCGGGCTCAGCATCACGTAGTTGAAGTGAGAGCCGTTGAGCAAGTCGGCAAGAACATCGCGAGCGGGACCGGGGCCGACGCGTCCGACGACGCGTTCATTCGTATCGCCCGCGCTTATGTCAAAAGAAGCGCCAGTACGTTTTTCGACGGCCGTGAGAATATCTTTCAAAGTGGAATTCCTGGCATCGATAAACAGCTGACGGTTTTCATAGGTGACTTGGGGAGGAACGGCGGCCTCGCGGGCTGGAACCGGTGGAATTGGAGGTGCGGCGACGTGGGCGGGCGCAGCAACTAGGGACGGCTTCTGCGCTCTATGCTGGCGGCGTTGGGCAACCGATACCTGGGACGCAAAAACCACGACCACTGCGAGCAAACCGAATGCGACTGTGCGTTGCTTCATCATGGCAAACCCCGCTTCCGGATCAATCTTATTTTAACACCGGTGGCAAGCGTTCTCGACACCGTGAAGAATCAGCGGTGCAAAGCTTTTGACAGACCTGAGACAGCTCCCGAGGATGGAACGGCATCGTATAATCATCTTGCAGATTATGTTGAGGAAGCGGCTCAATTCGGTGGCGGGTCGGACTGCGCGAGCGGCATGTAAGTTGTTCATCTGGCTGGCTTTGGCGCCGGCAGGGCTGGCACACGGTCAGACTTGCGCCACGAGCGCCGAGATGGACGCGCCTACCCGCGGGGCGTTGGAGGCGGCGGCGCAACGATATTTCAGCCTGGCCGCCAAGGGAGACGTGGCGGGGCTGAAGCGGAGTGCGATTCCGAGTGTGGCAGAGAATTTTTCTGGCATTGCGGCGGCCGTGCAGGAGAACCAAGCCAGTTTTGCTACTGCTAAGGCTGTGCAGCGCGATGTTTTCGCGCTGACGGTTGAAGGGCAGACACCTCCTGCTCAGGGCGCGCCCCAGCGCTTGGAATTTTTATGTGGAGTTTTTGGTAAGTCAGGACAAACGGCGTCCAGCGCGGTGTTCGTGTTGAACGGTCTTCCAGCGGGTCGATATGCGGTGGCGATTCTAGATGTGGTAGCTGGGGGCGTCACCAGTACGGGGGCGAAACAAGATAGCGCGAGCAACCGGGATGCTTACTTTGTGTCGTTTGTGTTGCAGCAGTTGGCAGGGGAATGGAAGCTGGGCGGCCTCTACGCGAAGGCTGCCATATCGGCTGGACATGACAGTGCGTGGTTTGCGGAACGGGCACGGGCATTTATGGGGAAGGGACAGACGCGAAATGCGTGGTTCTATTTTCTGCAGGCGCGGAGCCTGCTTACCGTTGTTCCATTTATGAGTACTCGGGAGACGGACAGGCTGTACGAGGAAGCTCAGAAAATTATGCCTGCGGATTTGCCCGGCGAGGCGCCGTTGGAACTTCTGGCTGGCGGGAAGAGTTACAAGATTAGAACGGTTTTTGCGTATGGCGTGGCTGGCGAAGTGAATCTGGTGGCGAAGTACGATTGCGCGGATGTCTCCGATGCGGCAAAGACCTATGCGGAGAATCAGGCGGTGGCGCGAGCGCTGGTAGCGAAGTGGCCGGAGTTGCGGGACGGCTTTGGAGCGATCGTGACGCGAGCAACGGAGACGTCGGGGAAGGATTATGGGACGCTGGTGGTAATGGGGGGGTTGAAGTAAAGACGGGTGGCAGACTTTTTTACGATATCGAACCGCTGCATCAACCCCCAATAGCAGATCCCTCACGATAGAACCGTTCGCAATGACAGACTTCCGGAGTGTTCCAACTTTACTTATAGAGTCTCTGCTATTTCACATTCTCTGGCAGATTTATCCTGCCGCAGTCCCAAGAAAACCGGGGCGCGGAGTTTCTTTCCGGTCTCGCCTTCGTGGGTCCATTCGCTGAATTTGATTTCTGCTACAAGTTCTGGCTTAACCCAATGCACTTCGCTGAGGGCCTCGACTTTGCCCGTGAAGGGATTCTCCTTCGTTTCGCGTGTTTTCAGTTCATTCCATACGAGACGTTGAGTATCTTCGTCGAAGCCACTGCCGGCCTGGCCTACTGGGACTAACTGGCCTTTATCATCGTAAAGACCTAGCACGACAGATCCGAAAAATTCTCGGGCGCCTTTGGGTTTCGTGTAGCCGCCTACTACGCATTCGATGCGGTGGGTAATTTTGATTTTGAGCCAGTTGTTGCTGCGGCATTCCTCGTAAGTGCTGGTGCGGCGCTTCGCTAGGATACCTTCTAAACCTCTTTGTTTGGCGGCTTCGAAGAGGGCGATCCCCTGTCCTTCGAAGTGGTCGGAGTAGAGGAGGACTTCGTTGGGCTGGATGATACTGGATAGAGTTCGTTTGCGTTCTTCTAGTGGAAGCTTGCGAAGGTCGCGGCCATCGAGATAGAGGAGGTCGAAAGCGTAGTAAAGAACTGGGATGGCGGGATTGCGAGCCTTGCGTTTGGCGGGGGAGGAGAAGCCTGCGCGCTGCTGCATCAGGCTAAAGGAGGAACGGCCTTCCTCGTCGAGAGCAACAATTTCCCCGTCTAGAACGGCGGTGGTGGCCTTCATCTGGCTGGGGATTTCGGTGAGTTCGGGGTATTGCGCGGTGAGGTCGTTTTGATTTCTTGAAACGAAGCGAACTCTGCCGTCCTGTATGAAGGCTACTGCGCGGTAACCATCCCACTTGATTTCGAAGAGCCAGGCGTCGTTGTCGAAAGGCTTGTCGGTTGTGGTGGCCAACATGGGGTGGATCGTCATTGGCATCGGGGAAACCCGATTTACCACAGAGAGCACAGAGGGCACTGAGGAAAATAGGTCTGGTCGTGCTTCTTTAGTCGGAGAGTTGGCTTTCTTGGAAGAAGCTTTGGGGTTGGCGCTCGTCTTCTTGTCTTTGGACTTCTTGTTTTTGGATTTCTGATCAACTGCTTCCGGCTCCTCTGCTGGAGTTGGGAGGGCTTGCGGATTCTTCTTTGCATCCAGCCTGGCTACCGCATCTGCGAGCCACGGGGCTTTCAGCTTAACGCGTGCGGCTGGGCGGCTGACCCAAGTTGCATCGTGTTGCGATGCAATTTCCCGCATGGTGCGACCGCTCAGGGCGGAGGAGTCGTCGTTTTCTGCGTCGTAGCCTTCTTCGACATGTTCGTCGCGCTTCTTGATGAGCAGCCACTCGTTGCCTTTGCTTCCGGGGCGACGGCCTTTCATGCGGACCAGCGCGAAGTCTCCGTGCAGCTTTTTGCCGTCGAGGCGGAACTTTAGATCTCCCTGCGTGAGCATGGCAAATGCTTCCTTCTCGGTGCCGGGGATGTACTTCCCTTCCACTGGCTTGGACGAAAGTGGCTGCCAAATTCCAACATCCCAGACCATGACTGTGCCAGCGCCGTAATTTCCTTCGGGGATGACGCCCTCGAAATCGAAATAGGAAACGGGATGATCCTCGACTTGCATGGCGAGGCGCTTGTCGTCGGGATCGAGCGAAGGGCCTTTGGGGACAGCCCACGATTTTAGAACACCTTCCATTTCGAGACGGAAATCGTAGTGGAGGCGGGTGGCTTCGTGACGCTGGACGACGAAACGGTGGCCGGACGTGGTTTCCAGTTTGGGTGGCGGCTCGGGTGTGGCTTCGAAGCGTCGCTTGCGCTGGTACTCGTCGAGGGACATGGAGGAAATTCTACTGCTCTTTCACCACGGAGACACTGAGACACGGAGGGATTGGCTCTAGTCCGTTTAGAATCGCTGGATGCAACGAGAATATCCTACAGCTCCCTTGGTTGGAGTTGGGGCGGTGATTGTGGATGCTGGGCGGGTTGTCGTGATCAAGCGTGGGCAACCGCCGTTAGAGGGGCAATGGTCGATTCCGGGGGGGTTGCTAGAACTGGGCGAGACCGTCCGTGAGGCCGTGGCGCGGGAGGCCCTGGAGGAGACTGGGCTGGTGGTGGATGTGGGTCAGATTGCTGGCACGGATCGAGGAACGATCCTTGGGCAACCGGCTTCGGGGCCTGGGAGCGTGTTGGGCGTCTTTGACCGCCTTGTTTATGATGAGGCGGGAGGGGCGCGCTTCCACTATGTGCTGGTGGATGTGTTGTGTTTTATTTCATCGGGAGAACTGCACGCTGGGGCGGACGCAGCCGAGGCGCGTTGGCTCACGCGAGAAGAGTTGATCGACTTTCCGATTGAAGAGGCGGCTCGGGCGGTTTTGTTGAATGCGCTTGAGCTAGAAGTGGCCCCGCCCAGTAAGCTCGCGGATTAGGTCCACTTCGCGTTGACGGTAGGGCCTGCCGTCCGTGTAAAAAACCTCGTGGAACCAGATTTGTGGCGGATTCGAGGTGTAAGGGCGCTCCCAGGAGTCCCATGGTAAATTCGTTTGCGTCTTTCCCAAAACCAGACCCCAGTTGATGGCGGCAACGTGGTGCTTTTTGGCAATGGGCAGAACGGTATCGAAGGTGCTGCCCGCGCCGCGAGCCATGTATTCGGTGCAGAGCAAAGGGCGATGGTAGTTTTCCAAAATAGAAACATGCTGCTCGAAGTCTTCGGGCCAACCGTAGTTATGGAATGAAATTACGTCGGACTGTTCAATCTGCAAGCGAGCGATAGGGTCCATTTTGGAAGGTGAGGACCAGTCGGGGCCTTCCCACAATCCGCTGGTGAGCGGCTGTGAGGGATGCGCGGAGCGAGCCCATTCGAAAACCTGAGGCAGCAGAGTGAGCACAAAGGATTGCTTTCCTTTGAGCTCGACCTTGCCGTAGGCGCCGCCGTTCGTGTTGCTGGGCTCGTTCCAAACATCCCAGGCCAGGATACGGTCGTCGTTGGCGAAGGCTTCGACAACTCCATAGATATAGACCTTGAGGCGCGGATACTGAGAGGCGTCGGCCAAGCCAGCTTTTCCGGGGCTCTGCACCCATCCGGAATTGTGCACGCCGGGAATGGGCGGATGCTGCGGCCCTAGTTGGGGCTGCGGGTCCCAGCAGGAGTCGAAGAGCACGAGTACGGGGCGGATGTGGTGACTGGCCGCAATGGTAAGGAAGGCATCCAGCCGTTTACGGAAGTTTGGAGCATCCTGCTTCCAGAGGAGATCATGCAGGAAGACGCGCATGGTGTTCATGCCAATGCCTTCAGCCCAGCCGAGTTCTTTGTCGATCTGCTGCGGATCGAAAGTGGGTTCCTGCCACATTTCAAGCTGATTGATGGCGGTGGCGGGAATGTAGTTGCTGCCGACGAGCCAAGGTTGTTGCTGGTACCAGGCGTTGGCTTTCGACTCACTCCAGCGCGGCGTTTGAGCGGAAAGAGTTGCGATGAAGAAGTGAGAGGCAAGAAGAACGAAAAGGAATGGAAGGCGGCGGAGTGCGGGCATGAACTCTCTCCTCGAAAGCCTGACCATGGTAACTCGAAAGTATGGGGTCTGAAAGTAAAACGACCCGCGGAGGCCATCCGCGGGTCGTCGGTAGACTGGTGAGATTCCCTAGGCCGATTGCCCTTCCGTTGTCCTCGAGCGAACTACGGGTTCTCCCACTGGCTGGGCGGGAGCGGGCAGCATCCAAATGCGTTTCCCAAACACACCGGTCATCTACAAAGGGTGGTTCGAGCAACCAGCTAGGTTACAGCTACCTCACTCGGTCGTTTGTCGCTACTTGGCATGGATCCCCTCCTTTCTGAGATGTAAGGCCAACATAATCCCGTTTCCGCCAGCGGTCAACTGCACTTTAGGGGCTGTATCGTCAGAGTCACTATTTGTGAATGCGAGTTGAATTGGCTTAGGTGCAAATTCGCTCCCTCAGGGGCTGGAGCCCACGTCGTAGAGGCCTTCTGACGGCACGACTGAAGTCATGCCCTTCCCAAACGCTTCTGTAACGAGCCTCAATGCTGGCGCCGATTCTACCCCTTGGTACATGTCTGCGGGGCATCTAGGGCTGGCGTCGGGACGGACGTAGACTTGAGCATCCCCTGAAGAATCTAGCGGTTACCCCTTCCAGCGGTAGGCGTTGGGATGGGGTAGTCCAATGTGGGCGAGAACGCGGTAGGCGAATTCGCGAGCCATTTCGTCGAAGCCGCCGGGGTGGTTGTAGAAAGTTGGGATGAGCGGGTAGATGGTGGCACCGGCGTCGGCGGCGCGATACATGTTCCGAATATGGATTTTACTGAGAGGGGTTTCGCGGACGCAGAGAACTAGAGGACGCTTTTCTTTGAGGCAAACGTCGGCGGCGCGCTCGATGAGCTGAGCGGCGACTCCGTTGGCGATGCGGGCCAGAGTGCCGACGCTGCAGGGGAGGACGATCATGGCGTCGGTGGGATAGGAGCCGCTGGCAATGTTGGCGCCGATGTCGGCGTTGGCTTGCAGGTGGATCTTGCTGGAATCTTTGCTGAATTGAGAGCCGAGTAATTGTTGGACAAGGTTGTTTCGGCCTGTGAGTTCGAGTTCTTCGGCCATGACGCGGAGAGCGCTGTCGGAGGCGATGAAATTAATGTTGGCGACGCGGGAATCTTGTTCGACGGCGCGGAGGAATTCGCGACAAAATAAAGCGCCGCTGGCTCCGGTAGTGGCGATGGTTAGATTCTTTGTGGCTGCGGGTTCGGTGGATTTAGATGTAGACAAGAATTCTCCGGGGAGAGGCGCGAAGTTGGGCGCATCGTCTGATTGCTTGAGTACCTGATTTTCTGAGCATAGGAACTACGCCGCTCCGCGTCAAGCGGACAGCAAAGCTGAGAGCGGCGAGTTTGGTAGCGAAATCTATCTCGGTTCTGCGGCAGGTTGCACTTTTATGGCAACCTCCGCAACAGTTCGGGGACGGCGTTCGGGGCAACGGTCCCGGCACGCCACGGTGGCGCGCGAAGCCGTGGCGATTGTCGAGCGCGAAATTCGTTCCACCGTGCGGCCGCCGCGCAGCCGCTATCTGCACGAATTCAACCAAGCTTTTCGGCACTATGAAAAATGCCTTGGCCCCATTGAGCTGGCGGCTCAGTTGCGGACTGCGGATATCTTGCTGATTGGCGATTATCATTCTTTGCCAGCATGCCAGGAATTTGCGGCTTTTCTGTTGCGGCAATTGGCGGGACTGGAAGATCGCCCGCTCGCGCTGGGGCTAGAGGCGGTTTATGCGAGACGACAGTCGGTGCTGGATACTTGGTTCGCAGGCACTTCAGGGTCCGACAAAGATGGAGATAGGCTCCGCGAGCGACTGCGCTTTGATCGCGACTGGGGCTACGACTGGGATCCCTATCGCGAGCTTTTCACGGTGGCGCGAAAAAATTGTGCAGCGGTCTGGGGCCTGGATAGCGAACCGCGCAAGGATTTGCGACGTGTGCGTGGGCGCGATCGTCATGCGGTGAGCAGGATTTTGGCGATGCGAGATGCGCATCCGGATGCGCGGTTGGTCGTCTTGATGGGAGAATCGCATTTGGCTCCGAAACATTTGCCTCGGCTGCTAAGGGAGGGCCTGCCGGGCGAGCGAGTGGTGACAGTGCTGCAAAATGTGGATGCAATTTATTGGCAGATTGCGGATGGAGATGGCGCGCATCCGCCGTCGGTGCGGGTTTCGGAGGATGTGGTTTGTGTTTTCAATGCTACGCCGATGGAAAAATATGAAAGCTATCAAGCGTATTTGGAACGGTAGGGTTGCGCCTGCGAATCGCCGCAAGAAAAGCAGATTCCTCACGATAGAGCCGTTCGGAATGACAAACTTATAGATTGTTACAAGAACTCCCGACAAAAACTCTCAAGAAAAACAGTCTAGAATTAATCGCAGGGTTGATCTCTCTTGAATTCCACGGAACTTCGAAAATTGATGCAGTTGGTGCGGCGCGGGGATGTGTCTCCGGATGAGGCGGTGGAGCGGTTGCGGCATTTGCCGTTTGAAGAGCTGGGGTTTGCCAAAGTGGATCATCACAGGGCGCTGCGGGTTGGTGTTCCGGAAGTGATATTTGGCCCGGGAAAGACTCCGGCAAATTTGGCTTCTATCTTCAGCAAGCTGGCTGCGCGGGGTGCAAACGTACTAGCGACGCGGGCGACTCCAGAACAGTTTGCCGCGGTGAAGAAGAAGGTTCGGGGAGCGAAGTATCGGGAGTTGGCACGGGCGATTTTTTTGCAGAAAGACTCTGCGAAGACCGGGAAAGGGCTTATTGTGGTGGTGTCGGCGGGGACGAGCGATATTCCAGTTGCGGAAGAAGCGCTGGTGACGGCGGAAGTCATGGGCAACGATGTGGAGCATGTGTATGACGTAGGTGTGGCTGGAATTCATCGGTTATTGGCGCATGGAGATACTCTGTCGCGTGCGCGCGTGATTATTGTTTGCGCCGGGATGGAAGGCGCGCTGCCCAGCGTGGTTGGAGGGCTGGTGGGGGTTCCAGTGATTGCGGTGCCGACTAGCGTGGGCTATGGCGCTTCGTTCAAGGGCGTGACCGCGCTTTTGGGGATGCTGAATTCGTGCGCGTCGAATGTGAGTGTGGTGAATATTGATAATGGCTTTGGGGCCGGGTATGTGGCCTCGATGATTAACCGGCTGTAGCGGGTGACAGCTCGACGGAGCGAGCTCCGTCGCCACACTAGCAAAAACAAAGCCGCCAGCTTTCGCTGGCGGCCTTTTGTTTTTGAAGGTCAGGAACCAAGGTCAAAAGCGGGCGAGCAGGAATGCTTGCCCTACACGAGCTCGCTTAGTCTTTGTACAGCAGGACTGCCTCGGCTTCTTTCGAATCCTTGGAGTCCACCGGGCGGTAGAACAGTTTTGTGCCGTCCAGGAAGACCTCAATGAAGGCTGGGCGCATGGCGAACGTGCCTTGGATCAGCGCTTCGGAGAGCGGGTCTTCGATGTACTTTTGCAGCGCGCGGCGCAATGGTCTGGCGCCGTAGCTGCGGTCGACGACGGTTTGCGCCAATATCCACTTCTTGGCTTCGTCGGTCACGGTAACAGTGATTGAACGCTGCGCCAGGTTGGCGTTGAGCTGGCCAACCATCAATTCCAGAATCTGGATGAGGTCGGCTTCGCCCAGCGCGCCGAAGATGATGATTTCGTCCAGGCGATTGAGGAATTCAGGGTTGAAGGTGCGTTTGACTTCACCTTTCACCAGTTCTTCAATCTTGGCGGAAACCATTTCTTCCTGCGACGACTGAAAGCCGAGGCTTTCGCGTTTCTGCAAGTGCCGGGCGCCAATGTTCGAAGTCATGATAATCACGGTGTTCTTGAAATCGACCGTGTTGCCAAGACCATCGCTCAAGTGGCCGTCTTCAAAAACCTGTAGCAGGATGTTGAAAACATCGGGGTGCGCCTTCTCGATTTCGTCGAGCAGGACGACCGAGTACGGAGCGCGCTTCACGCGTTCGGTGAGCTGGCCACCCTCCTCATAGCCGACGTATCCTGGAGGCGAGCCGATCAGCTTCGAGACCGAATGCTTTTCCATGAATTCGGACATGTCGAAGCGGATTAGAGACTTCTCGCTGCCGAACATGAATTGCGCCAGCGTGCGCGCGACTTCGGTTTTGCCGACGCCCGTCGGTCCGAGGAACAGGAACGAGCCGATGGGACGGTTTGGACTCTTGAGGCCGGCACGCGAACGGCGGATGGCGCGGGCCAAAGCGACGATGGCTTTGTCCTGCGAAATCACGCGCCTGTGCAGCTCCTCTTCAATGCGGAGGAGCTTGGCCGACTCTTCTTCCTTGATGGACATGATGGGCACGCCGGTCCAGCGCGAAACCACATCTTCAATATCTTCGCGGCCAACCACGCCGCCGGAGGATTCATCGAGGTGATGCTTCTCGCGCAGGGCGCGGAGGTTCTCGCGTTCCTTGCGTTCCTCATCAGAGTAGAAGCGCGCCTTCTCGAACTCGTGGCTGGCGATGGCGTTTTCCATGCGGTGCACGATGAACTTGATGCGCTTCTGGACTTCGGTGATGTCGTCGGGCATCGTGGTCTGACGCAGCTTGACGCGAGCACCGGCCTCGTCGATCAAATCGATGGCCTTGTCGGGCAAGAAACGGTCGGGAATGTAGCGATGCGAATGCGAGACGGCAAAAGTGATGGCATCGTCGGTGTAGGTGACGGCGTGAAATTTCTCGTAACGTTCCTTGATGCCGAAAAGAATCTTGGTGGCATCAGCTTCATTCGGCGGCGGAACCTTAACCGACTGGAAGCGGCGCTCGAGCGAACGATCTTTTTCGATGGACTTGCGATATTCGCCGGGTGTGGTGGCACCGATGCACTGAATTTCTCCGCGTGACAGGGCGGGCTTCAGGATGTTAGCGGCATCGAGCGAACCCTCGGCGGAGCCTGCTCCGACCAGCGTGTGCAGTTCGTCGATGAAAACGATGGAATTCTGCGACTCCATCAATTCCTTCATGATGGTTTTGAGCCGTTCTTCAAACTGGCCACGGTACTTGGTGCCAGCCACGATCAAAGAAAGATCGAGAGCGAGGATACGTTTGTCGGCGAGGAACGATGGTACTTCGCCGTCCGCAATGCGCTGGGCCAAGCCTTCGACGATAGCCGTCTTGCCAACGCCTGGTTCTCCGATTAGAACGGGGTTGTTTTTTGTGCGGCGACAGAGGATCTGGATGACGCGATCAACTTCGCCGTCACGACCGACTAAAGGATCGAGTTGGGTCTCCTGCGCGGCTTGTGTGAGGTCGCGGGAAAATTCTGCTAAGAGAGAGGACTCGCGCTGACGCTGGGGCTGCGCTTTTTCCTGCGTCGTGCGAGCGAGTTCCTCACGAACGGTGGAGAGGCGCAATCCGCGTTCATGCAAAATCTCCGCCGCAAAACATTTTTCTTCGCGCAACAGGCCTAGTAGCAGATGTTCGGTGCCAATGTGTTTGTGCGAAAGGCGCTCCGCTTCTTCGGCGGCGTAGGCCAGCACGCGCTTGCATTCATTGCTGAGTGGCAAGTCGACCGAAGTCGAAACCTTCTCGCGAATGGTGGTGTGGCCTTCGATCTGTTTCCGGATCGATTCAATATTGGAAGGCGAACGCAAGAAGCGATTGGTGAGGGCTTTATCTTCGCGCAAAAGGCCGAGCAGCAAGTGTTCAGTCTCTATATAAGGAGACCCAAACTGGCTGGCTTCATAACGAGCGAAGAAGATGACGCGCCGAGCTTTTTCCGTATAGCGTTCGAACATTTAGCCCTCTTCTGGAACC
>JAYVEP010000011.1:0-2554 GCA_043749225.1 Acidobacteriaceae bacterium | reverse complement strand
CGTCCACTGCTTCGATCGCAGCTTCAGTAGAAAGATTGGGGAGCTGTGCCGGTTCCTCCTCGAGAACGACCAGAAAAAGGCCTTGTGGCATGAGACCTTCCGGGTCGGTTGGCACCGGTAGGATGGTCAAATTAACGGTGGTGAACGCGTCGTCGCTCTTCACTCGCAAGCCGTTATGGCGAATTGGCTTACCTAGCGAAACCACTCGATGTAAGGCGACGGTCAGATCGCCGCGCAAGCCTTCGCGGGCCATCCTGAAAATATTGAGGCTAGCCTCGCCTGGGGCCGGTTCCAGGTAGCGTCCCGTGCGGCCCAGCAAGTATAGAATATCGCCCCGCTCATTGACCAGCGCGCCCACTGGTGAGTAGTGCTCAAAGAGAGTGCGCATGGCAATTTCATTGAGCGAAAGCTTGTTGGCACTCAGCTCGCCGCTTCCGGTCTTGCGTGCGACTTGGCGCACCTGAAGATCCGGGAATAATCTGGGAACTCCAGCCCGATGGGGACCGAAGTCATCGCCTTTCCGCTGAAATATTTTCGCCTTTCGATCCAAAGTGGAAAACAGGCTCACATACTCGCCGACGCTCTCAGAGGAACCCAGAAGAAGTATGCCGCCGGGGTTCAGCGCGTAGTGAAACAGCGGCAAAAGCTTTTTCTGCAGCTCTCCGCCCATATAAATCAGCAGATTGCGACAACTGATGAAATCGAGTTTTGAGAAAGGTGGATCCTTGATGACATCGTGCTCAGAGAAGATCAGCATGTCGCGGATGATTTTGCGGATGCGATAGGTGCTGCCATCGGGATGTTCCTGATCGAAAAAATGGGCGAGCCGTTCAGCCGAGACGTCGGCAATAATGCTGGCTGGGTATAAACCGGCGCGGGCCTGATCAATCGCATGACGGTCGATATCGGTAGCAAAAATGTTTAGTTTAAAATTCTCTTTTAATTCATCCATGTGTTCCCGCATGATCATGGCGAGAGAATAGGCTTCTTCGCCCGTGGAACAGCCCGGGACCCACACGCGGATAGTCGAATTTTGGGCTTTGCCGGCGAAGAGCTGAGGGATGACCTGGTTTTGAATTACCTCGAAAATATCGGGATCGCGGAAGAAATTAGTGACCCCGATCAGAAGATCTCGGAAGAGCGCGTCGACTTCACTGGGAGTGAGTTTCAGATACCGGACATAATCCTCCAGCAGATCGATCTGATGGACCGCCATGCGGCGTTCGACGCGGCGTCTAATGGTGTTGCGCTTGTACTGGGAAAAATCGTGACCTGTGCGCGACTGGAGCAGCAGGAAGATTTTTTCGAACCCATCGGGTGACTCCAGAGACCGCGGCGAAGTTGGGTGGTCGGGATGCCCGTAGGAGTGGGATAAATAGGCGAGGAGTTTGGCGGGCATCTCATGCGGAGGCAGGACAAAATCCACCAGTCCGGTTGCGATGGCGCTGCGGGGCATTCCGTCGTACTCTGTCGTCTCAGGGGTCTGCACCATCACCATGCCGCCCTCCCCCTTCACTGCGCGGATACCGAGTGTGCCATCGCTGCCGGTACCGGAAAGTACGATGCAGATGGCCTGCTCACGGCGGTCCTGCGCCAGTGAACGAAAGAAGGAATCGATTGGGAGGCGGACGCCGCGAGCGAGCGTAGGTTCCAGCAGCCGCAATGAGCCGTCCACAAGTTCCATATCGCGATTGGGCGGAATGATATACGCGCAGTTTGGCTTTATGACCATGCCGTCGGTCACTTCAAAAACTTCCATTCTGGTGTAGCGGCGGATCAAATCCGAGAGGATACTTTTGTGGTCGCGCGCCAGATGTTGAACTAGCACCAACGCCATACCGGGGTCGCTGTCTGAGGGCATGGTGGAGAAGAAAGATTCGAAAGCCGCTAGTCCGCCGGCGGAGGCTCCGATGCCGATGACGGGAAAGCCAGTGCTGGTCGAATTGGCATGCAGCAAAGCTTCCTTCGAATGAGTGGTTTCCTCGGCCTGAAGGCTGGGCTTGTTTTCTTTCGTCATCTGTTGCTCCCCTGTCAGTCTACAGCAGGAGCGAGGGCAGGGTTGCGCGATTTGCAAGTCCATGTGGGACAGGTGAGCGATCAGTTGCGCGAAAACGGTTCGGCTTACATTCATTGATGCTACGCGTAGCCGGACTCTTGTAAGGTGCTTCAACGAGCACCAGTGGATTACGATATACTCGGGGCGGGAAATGGCGGCCTACAGACTAGGCCTTTTTCGGCGGCGGGCGCTATTGCAAGGAGGTGACCCGTGAGAGTCTGCGAAAAACCGAATGGCGTACAATTGGCACTCCATTCAAATGCCGGACGGGCGTTGGTGGCTTTTCTGTTCATTCTGCACTCCCTGTGGGGTCAAGCCGAAGATCCAAAGCGGTTCCTCGCCGTCAAAAAGTGGACCGGAACTTTCTCGGTGAGTGCCGTATTTTCGGGCTCAGCACTAGACGCCACTTGGAAAGTGTCGGAGTTGTCATCGGGAACAATAGTATTCACTCCAGAGCCAAACGCGCCTGGATCCTGGATCGGGGCCGTCACGGCGAAA
>JAYVEP010000010.1:0-6823 GCA_043749225.1 Acidobacteriaceae bacterium | reverse complement strand
TTTCCGAGCGGTCCGGCACCCACATCAGCCACGCCGGAATATCCGCTTCTCGCACCAGAGCTACAAAAAGACGGTTGAGATCGTCGTGGTAGCCGCTGCGCTGCTGCAACACGTCTTCTGCATTCTTGTTGGGCTTGATTTCCAACGCGTGTTCCTCTTGCGCGGCCCGCCTTGGAATATAGCTGCGGTTTTCTAAGCCTGCGACAAAAGCGTAGATCTTGCGCACCTTTTGTTCCGTTGTATCTCCGGTTGCGACGGTCTTGCCCAAAACTTCCTGGGCCTCCTTGCAATGGTTCACAAAGCCCTCAACATCCTTATTCCAGAATTTCTTTTCGTCTTTCCAGTAGTCTTCCTCTCCAGAGCCGGAGGTGTAATAGAAATTGGCTCGATACCACATCGTGCGGGACGGCGGAGAGTACGGCTCTTCTAAAAAAGGCGGCACATTCGAGGTCGAAAGCTCAATGGAATACTGTCTTGGCATCTTCACTTCTTTGGGCTGCATCTCCTTGCTCGGCACGTAGGAAGTCCACGAAACGCCGGTTGCCGCGCGATCATGCGAAAGTCCGACGTGGTGGGATGCCGAATCGAATTGAAAAGGGATGTACTTGAAATCGGCCTGTTTCTGGAACAGCCCAGTCTGAATTTGCCATTCCGGTGGCTGATACCAGTAATCCTCGAAGCGCAGGCTGTAGCGGAACTCGATGATGCTGCCCACTTGCACATCGGGCAGCGTAAATGCCTTCACCTTATATTTGTAGCCACGCCCTCGCTCAATCGTCTTGTCAAAAAGCTTGCCATCGAAAGGGACAATAGAGCCATCGGCGTGAACCGTGCGCCCGCTAATGGAATCAACTCGGAAGCCATGTCGAGTGTAAGGCAATTGAACGTCCGCGTATTCCCGTCCCGCTTCGGTCAGAATCTTGATCCGCACATAGGTGGAGTGGAAGTGCATCGGGTCGTTGTCATTTTCCTCGCGCAACAAAACTACGCCCGGCGCGCCCGGCTGCTGCGGAACATCCTTTCATCGCCAGATCGGCCCGATCAATAGGAGGCCAGTCAACGGCCTTCGCGAAGGGTGCAGCCAGGATGAGGAGAAATAAGCCAGCCAACACTTGCAGACGAATGCGGCAGGGAAACATGGACGGCCCTCGGAAAAGGAACTACTTACTTGGCGCTGGAGGGATTATCAGAGAAACTGCAGGATGGCGCAAGGAAATCCTATAAGGATGTTTCGGAAATGGCAGCGGTGTAAAACCAATTGCGCTAAAACGAAAGCGGCAGGCCCCAAGGCCTGCCGCAGAAATATCTAAATCTGCTGGAAAATACTAACCAACTACGCCTTAATCGCCTTGACCCTTGCAGCCAGGCGGCTCTTGTAGCGGCTAGCGGTGTTCTGGTGCAGGACACCCTTCTGGATCGCCTTATCCAGCGCGGAAACCGTCTCGCGAAACGTCTTTTCGGCAGTCTCTTTGTTGCCAGCAGCCACCACTTCGCGCATCTTGCGCAGAACGCCGCGCACGCGCGAACGGTTGTTGCGGTTAATTTCTGTCTTCTTAATCGTCTGCCGGACGCGCTTCAGCGCCGATACATGGTTCGCCATCTGTACGTAAGTCCTTGTCCTCTGGAAAGTTGCTCGGGGTAAACCGAACCTCTATCCTACGGGAGAACCCACCCCCAGGTCAATTCGGGTTTGTCCAAGTTCATCAAAAGAAAAGGCCCGCATGTCTGAAGCGATCGACCGCCTGAAGGTTTTGCTCGATTCCAGCACGCCCATCGTGGTTATGGAGACGGTGGAGGAGGTTGCCGCCGTCCGTCTGGTGCGGTTGGCCTGTAGCGCGCTGAATCTAGGCAGCTTTGAATGGACGATAGCCAGCGGCCTGGTGCGCTCAGGGACCCCTCACGGTGAGGCTGGAATGGCCTCCATTGAGCACGGACTCCCCGCAGGAGGCTGCACCCATGACTAATACGCTGGCGACCTTCCTGGGACGACCTTGATCGGGGATACCCGCGACCCGGCCAAGGTTCTAGGGCATCTAGAAGGCTTGACGGTCGAAGCGGCATTCATTCTAAAGGACTTCCACAGGCATCTTGAAGATCCGGTCGTCGTGCGCCGCCTCCGCGATGTGGGCCAGAAGTTCCAAACCAACCGCCGTACAGTGATCTTGACGGCACCCTCGATCACCATCCCTCCGGAACTTGTTGGTTTAGTTGAGTTTCTGGAGCTGCCACTGCCGAATTCAAAGCGTTTACGTCAGATTTTGGACGAAATGTTGGTACGCGTTGGAAAGACACATTCTGTGGCGCGCAAGCTCGACGCTGCTGGGATGGACGCCGTCGTCGCGAACCTGCGCGGCTTAACTGAGCAAGAATCGGAGCGCGCGGTTTCTCAGGCATTGGTGACGCGCTATGCGCTGTGTCCTGAGACAGTTACAGACATTCTTGAAGCTAAAAAAGCAGCTTTGAAGCGAACTGGCATGTTGGATTTTGTGGACACGTCCGAGAACATGGCTGGCATCGGCGGCCTGGAGAATTTGAAGAGCTGGTTGGGCATCCGCCGGGGGGCATGGGATGACAAAGCGCGCGATTTTGGCCTCGAACCGCCGAAGGGCGTGATCATCTTGGGCGTGCAGGGATGTGGCAAGAGTCTCTGTGCGCGCGCGATCGCCGGAGAGTGGAAGTTGCCGCTGGTGAAGTTTGATACCGCCGCGATCTTTGACAAGTACATCGGGGAGACGGAGAAGCGCATACAGAAAGTTTTCAAGGTCGCTGAGGGCCTCGCGCCGTGCGTGTTGTGGATTGACGAACTGGAAAAAGTCTTTGCCGGGACGGGAGCGGATTCGGCGTCGGTGGATGCGGGCGTATCGTCGCGCATGTTGGGATCGTTCCTGGGCTGGATGCAGGACCGCAAGGCTCCGGTGTTCGTGGCGGCGACGTCGAACAATGTAAATGCGTTGCCTCCGGAACTGATTCGCAAAGGCCGCTTCGACGAGCTGTTCTTCGTCGACCTGCCGAATCAGGCGGAGCGGAAACAGATTTTTGCGATTCAACTTACGCGGCGGAAGAAGAATCCAGCGGAGTTCGATTTGGAACAAGTCGCGCAAGTCGCCCACGGGTATTCCGGCGCGGAAATCGATGCGGCAGTGCAGACGGCAATGTACGCGTCGTATTCGTCCAAGCAACCGCTGGCGACGCAGACTTTGCTGGATGCGTTGGCACAGACAGTTCCGCTTTCGGCGACGCGGGCGGAAGATATTCAGGCGTTGCGGAATTGGGCTAGGGCGCGAGCGGTGCCCGCGTCGGCGGGCGTGGGGAAGAGCGAGGGGGCGTAGAGACTGAGGGACAGGTTCTAGGCTATGATTTCCTTGACACTGGATTGGAGACGCCATGAGTACCGCGAAACAGGAAGTTGAGCAACTGCTGCAGAAGTTGCCGGAGAATTGCTCGTTGGAAGACATCCAATATCATCTCTACGTACTGGAGAAAGTGCGGCGCGGACTGGAAGATGCGGAGCAGCATGGCACGCTCAGCCAGCAGGAAGCGGAAGCGCGTCTTAGCCCATGGCTCACCGAGTAAGCTGGTCTCCGCGAGCCGTCGCGGATTTGGAATCCATCGCGACTTACATCGCCTCCGATTCTCCCATTTATGCCAAAGCCGTCGTGAAGAAGATTGTCGCGCTAACCCGAAATCTTTCTACGTTTCCCAAGGCTGGACGCCAAGTGCCGGAATTCGATGACGACGCGGGAACTGATCGCCTACAGCTACAGAATCATTTATCAAGTCAGCGAATCTGACGTGACCATTGCCGCGGTCATTCATGGAAAGCGAACGCTCCTGTAGTTGCTGGGCCACCCGGCCGGTTCTTGCTCTGGCGATTTCCATTTTCTGTTATTTACTCAGAACAAGCATCCACAATCACGGTGTGGGCAGTCGCTCACGGTAGTCGTCGTCCGGAGTATTGGGCGCGCAGGATGTAGAAGCCGTCGGAACTCTGCCCGTATTCCTGGAATCGTTGCAGCCCCCAATGCACAAGAGAGAGGTTAACTCCCAGTGCTGCCCCACTCAAGCCAAAAAGAAGGCTTGAATGGGCCACCCCGCGATTTTGTCGATAATGCTCGTGCTTTCTCTGCTTTTTCGGTCTAAGCTTTTTCCAGCTTGAGCGGAACACTCCCTCTGGGCAAAAGGAAATCAAGGACCGAAAGGCTCGCCACTCGCCAATGACGAGATTTTGGGAGATGCTTTACAGAAAGCAGAGGAAACGTCCCCGGGTTGCCCCGTACCCGGATTGCCCTTCGCCACAAGGTCTTGGAGGATATGAATCGCCTTAGTATCTCCCTGAGGCAGGTATAGAACTAGTCTCAGGAAATCACTGCCCGTCTTGTCGGCCAGAAAGGTGCTCATGTCTACCGCTTCATTCCTATCTGCAAACTTCTCGGCGATCCAGTCCATGGAGTTTGATTTCGCAAACTCAACAAGCCAGTCGAGTTCTTCAAGATGCCAGATTTGATACTTGAATCCTGTGACACCGTTCGCCTTCAAGTGATCCTGTACGACATTTCCCATTACCTCTGCTTTGTTTGCCATTTGAATTTCGTCGAAGAGCAATAAGACTGGATAAAACTGCTTTACATTCTTGTACTTCTTCATGAGTTCTGCAGGAAGGAGCCCCGACTGAATCGCTTTGCATTTGTCATAGAGTTGGAACAATCCGCGTCGCTCTTTTTGGTCGGCAATCTGCTTCTGTATATCCGCAACGATGCTTTGAGGCGAGGCTGTTCTCTTCGACTCAACGTAGAGACCAGATAATTTGCATTCGATCAGAAGGGCGGAGTTGCCCATGATCGCCGTTACGTCGTTAGTTTTTCCCATCCAGCCAAGCGCTCTTTCGTCTTTTTCCGTCAGCATTTCAGTCCCTTGCGGCAAAACTTTTTGTAGGGCTTCCTTCGCGTATGACTCTATAGATTCCACGAATGGATTGCGAAATATCTCTTTGTCCTCTTCGCTAAAACGAAAGAAGAGTCCTCGAGTGGCTGCGTATCCGATAAGCTGCGGATATGGACAATAGAGCACATCTCCCTGCCGGATGATCGGATACCTTAGAAGTGAATTGAGTTCATACGGTTTTTCAGAAGGCGACAGGAGCTCAAGTTTGCTCTTGCGAAAAGCCAGGCGTAGATTTTTCGTCGCTGAGAGCATGTTCAGCACTCTATCAAGCATGTCTTTGTTCAGGACGCCAACGAAATCCTTTTCCTTGTAAATCGGGGATTGCAAAAACCGACCGAAAAGAATCTTTACGGCATCAAAAAGATCCTTGCCTCCCACGCCAAGCTTCGCTTTCACATATGCGTCCATCGCCTCGTTTGAAAAAAGATCGCTCATTCGGCGAAACATCGATGAGATTCGACTGGGATGAATCACATACGGAAGCTGTTGATAAACGATCCGCAAAATGAATGAGGCGATGTAGGCAGGGTTATCGCTGTAGGAGTTGCTTTCTTCTGCGAGCTTCCATAGTTTCTTGAATTCATTCAACGGTTTATCGAAAGTAAAAAGAGGTTTGTGGTTTCGCTTGTCCGTGCCGAACATGGCAATGTGGTTTGTCAGTGCGGCGAGTTCGAATGGGTTTAACCAAGGCTTGTGGCGAAGCTGGAACTGGTTATCGCTCAGCTCCTTAAACATCGCGTGGATCGACGCAAAGGCCCCTGGACAAGGCATCTTCGCAACCGCGTATTCGTACCGTTGTAGCGCGATTCGCAGTTGTCTCGCGTTTCGTCCAGAATCCATAGCTTTCTTAGGTCCGATGTTACTCTACGTGCCGTGTGCCCCACCTTTTTGGCTCTTGATTTCCCTGACATCATAAACACGAGGGTGCCCCATGCTTCGCGTACTTTGCGAAGCTTGGGAATAGCAAATCTCAAACTGCTGCCCACCCGACATTTCGTTGCCTGTCAAATATAGAACACTCAATCCGTAGTCGCGACTAAACCCAACCGTTGGGGAGAGGTTCTTGCCTCCCACCCTCTTTTCGCAGAGGACGCGAAAAGAAGGATGGGGCACCCTTTTGTGGGTGCCATCGGGGAGATCAAGATTGTGGGCTGCGCCAGCGATCTTTGTGTTTCGGGGAATGCTCTCGGGAAGGGCATGGCTTCAGCCGTGCCGTTACGGTCGGCCAGGAACAGGCTTTAGCCACTGAGGGACGTTGTTAGTGTGTTTCAAAAATGGATGTCGACTTGATCAAGTACGTCCCTCAGTGGCTGAAGCAGGAAGATTTTGGGGTTTGAGTGGCACGGCTGAAGCCGTGCCCTTCCCGTTCCGGAATGGTAAGTCCAGATTTAGGGCGCTTCTTCCCAAAACCGATGGGGAAAGATTCTTGCCTCCCACCCTCTTTTCGCAGAGAACGCGAAAAGAAGGATGGGGCACCCTTTTGTGTTGTGGCAGCGGGGATAATACTGGGACAGACGGGGTGGAGTGCACCGTCTGGAACATGTGAAGAAATTGGGTTCCAGAAGGTCCACTAGTTCTGGTCCGAAAAACTAATCGTTTAAATGCCCTATAAACGACGTTTGCGATATTCGGATACATTTTGGGTCACCCGAAAAATCGGCCGAAATCGAAAATTGAATTTCTTCACATGTTCCTGTCCCCAGGTGTCGTCCCGTTAGGGGAAGCAAGTCAAAGGCAGGGGCACCCGCCTACGTGCGGAGTTCATCTGATGCTGCTGTTGAATTGACCTGACCGGCCAATTTTGTACCAAGTGGAGTGAGAGAGAATCCACTTGGAGGAAAAGCGGTCATGCCGATGAAGAGGTACAAGCCCGAACAAATCG
>JAYVEP010000009.1:0-17719 GCA_043749225.1 Acidobacteriaceae bacterium | reverse complement strand
GTGACGGGTACCTCCACCTGCATGACCCGCACTTGATTCGCCGTGCCCGCCACGACTGTCGATACCGAAGAAGCTTGCGGCAGTGTAATCCCCGGCAGGAATACATACCCAACTGCGATCGTATTAATGATCGCCCCCGGTCCCTGCCCCCACTTCACACCCACCGTCTGCGTCGAATCCGCCATCAACACCTGGCCATCCGCTCCAACGCCAGTCTCGCCGGAGCCGCGCCATATCCCAGCAAGTCACCTTTCGTCGTCTCAATCGTTCTCGGCAGGTCCGCCACCAAACTCGTCACCTGCGCCTCCGTAACATTGCCCCACGTCCCATCCTCGTGCAGCACTTTCGCTGTCCCGCTCGTCACTCCACCATCTGGGACAAGTCCCGCTGCATGCGCAGCACCCGAAGCGCCCATCAACGGCAGCCGCGCCACCGCCATCGTTCCAGAAACGATATTGCTTGCGCTCGTTGTATCTGTCGTTGCCGACGCCGCCAGTCCGCTGATGTTCGCGGCCACAGGCTGCGCCTGCGTTACCGATCCGTCCGTTCCTATTCCAATCAGAAACTGATTGACTACGCCGCTTTTGATTTCACTCCGCCTAGCGTTGTCGACGTAGGAGTTGGAAGCTGTGCCGCTGCCAACGTTCCACTTATAATGTCGCTCGCTACGTGTGTATGGACGGTCGCCGCCTTGGCCGCTAGGTCTGCCACCAACCCCGTTATCTCGGATTCCGGATGCGTCTGACCCACCAGTGAAACAGCCGTGAACGTCGACGCGCCGTTCTGTGCAATCTGCAATTGCCCTGTACTACCAAACCCCAACTTGCTATGCCCCGCTGCCGGCGCCGTTCCCGTACCAAACGATCCTTCCACCGACCACGGCCCTGCCCCCGATGTCGCAAACGATGTCGCGGTCACCGACCCACCCACCGTCACGTTCCCTGTCACCTTGACGAAACTAAAGCTCGGCACTGCCCCAAACACTCCACCATCGTTAAACTGAACCTGCGTTGTCGAGCCGCCAGGTGTACCCCACCGCCGCCTGCCGGCGTGTTCCAAGACCCATCTTCTCGCAAAAACCGCGTTACCCCCGCAGTAGCACCCGGATCTGGAACTGCGCCCGCAGCATGAGACCCGCCAGATGCTCCCATCAGCGGCAAACGCGCCGCCGCCAACGTCCCACTCACAACCTCGCTCGCGGCATGAGTGTGACCCACCAATGAAACATCCGCAAAGCTCGTCGCCCCGTTCTGAGCTATCGAGAGTTGCCCGGTCGCTCCGAACCCCACCTTGCTGTGCCCCGCTGCCGGAGCCGTAAGAGGTGCAAACGCACCCTCTACGCTCCATGCCCCAGCGCCAGTCGTCTGGATCGCGCTCGCGTTAATGATTCCCGGCACCGTTAAATCGCCGGTGAGCTTGTTGAACGTAAATCCAACCACGCCGCCAAAAACTCCGTTGTCATTGAATTGCACATCGGTGACCACGCCACCGGGAGGTGAACCCCCGCCGCCCGTCCCGCACGCCGCCCACTTCAACCCTGTCACCTGCGTCGAGTCCGCTACCAGACATTGCCCGTCGCCCCCTACCGCAACTCGCGACGGCATTGTTCCAAATCCCAATAGGTCGCCTTTCGCGCTCACTGGCACTACGTTCGTTCCCGCAATCGAATAGCTCGCTCCCGTCGGCAGGTTGATTCCAGTTGCGCTCAGATCGATGCTGTTCGCATCCGCCGCCGTCAACGGCAGCGCATTGAAGTAAAACTTCCACTTCGACTTTGCCCTTAGGTACGCAGTATCCGGTCCCAGTATCCCTAGCGCGCAGTCCGCCGCATCTGCCGACGGGCGATACCCGCCGTGCGCCATCGTCTTCAGAAAATTGGAATCGCGGCACGTGATCAGGTCCGTCACCGTTGCCGTATTCCATGAGTATCCGCCAAAATTCAACCGCCCTTTGCGGCCGTTCTCAATTCCGTTGTTCACCGCCTCGTTAGTCCCCAGCAAAATATATCCGCGCTGGAAAATCCCACCCGTATAGCCTAACGTGTTGTAACTCTGACCTAGAAGCTGCGCTACATCCGCACCGTTCTCTTTTTTCCCAGCGCTTCTCGCGGGGAAATCTAGTGGCAACCCGGTGCTCACCACCGGTCCCACCATGCTGCTGCTGTTATACGTCCCAATGTTTCCGGGAAGGTTGCCTGCCTGCGTCGTGGAAAGCACAATCGGTGCTGGCCAATACGGCAACGACGGGAAAAACTGCACTGCATACAACGCCGGTACAAAAGCATAAACACCAAGGGCCGCCGCTGGGTTGTAAACTACATCGCATACTGCATTGGGCGCGCACGAGCTATCAGCGACCGCCGCCGCCAGCCAGCTCCCATTCGTTCCCCATGACATAGAGCTGTCCGTGCTCGAACTCTGTCGGGACACCAAAACGTCGTAGCTTACCGCGCTTGGGATCCTCGGAAACTGCACATGGAATGTAGTTGTGTTATTGGAATCGGCAAAACCAAAAGGCAGTGGTACGGACTTGCCTCCCGCGGCATTCGTCGCCACCGCGAAGAACATATGATGATTCACTCCAGTCGACGAAAAACTCGGCACGCTACCGCCAGTCGCCGCCCCACCATCCTCTACCGTTATCGAGCCTTCGATGATGATGTCTGCCTGGCCCACGTTCCCCAAAGGATTTGTGCAACCGCCCGCCTCGCGATAAACGTTCCGCAAATCCAACTTGTTCACGAACCCATCGTTGCGGTCAAACCGTATCGCGAACTGGCTATACCCTTGAATAATGTTCCCAGCCCCCAGGAACAGAAAGTTCCCAGAGTGCCAATCGATTCCGTTACCCTTGCACTGCATCCCCAAATCCGAATTGGAAATCGTTGTGATCCCAGGGTTGGCTGCAAATCCACCTGGTGCGTACAACGCAGCCCCGCAAAATGTCGCATCGCACCGAATCGCCGCCGACCCTCGCATGTTCAACCCATCGACCACCTGGCTCTGATCATTCAGATTTTCGATGTAGTAGCCGAAGCGATTAACTCCTCCCACTCCGGCCCCTGCCTGCAGATTCACAATGCGCGTGTTCTGCCCGTTATCTAAGATTGCCGCTGATGTACCCGTTGCGGACCCCGGATACACTTCAAAGCCCTCCACCACTATGTTTTCCGGCGGCCCCAGCGTGCCTGGATCGTTGATGAAGATGCACGTCGTCGTGCACAGCAGCTTCGTCCCGTGGCCTTCCAGCGTAATGTTCCATCCCTTTACGGTCAGCTGCGTTCCAATTACGCAAGCGCCGGACAAAGGATTCGCACCACCTGCAAACTGGTTTGCCGGAAACTTCACATGGTAGCTGCCAAAATAATTCAACGAATTCAACACTGCCTGGATCGCCGGCGAAGCATCCGTCACTCCGTCGCATACCACCCCAAAATCCCGCAGGTCCAGCACCGCGCTTCTCTGCACGATCCACGCGCCTAACCCTGCGTTGGCCAGCGGGTTCCAGACATATTTATCTCCAGCCCGCGTCGGCGATACTCCATCCACTGCCTTACCCTGAATCTGAATGGCATTGCTACTCGTGCCGCAGGCGCCCCAAGTCTGGTCGCCTTTCAAGCACTTCGTCCCATCGGCTGCTCCGTTTCCAAGTTCCGCAATCGGAACAACTCCACCAATCTGGTCCGCCTTCCCCGCCACTTGCAAATCCACATACTGCTTTCGAGCGGCCTGCGCAGGCGCTGTAGGATCGTTCGGCAGTATCAGCGGACCGTTCATCGTGTCCCCCGCCTTGGAAACAAACGACCCCGCTCCCACTGCTGCCACCGATAAGTCCACATACGCTTTGTTTGCCACGTCAGCTGCCTGTAGCGGCGTTGGAACACTTGGAGGCGCAACGAACTGCTTCGTGCCTGCAATTGTTTCCGCCCCCGCGATATGCACCACCCCTGCGTCGGACGCCCTGGACAAGATCGCATTGTCCACGTACTGACGTGACGCCACCTGCAGCGCAACGCTCGCCGGCACCACTGTCGATCGCACCGATCCAATCGTCACCGCCGTCGCCGACGCCGGAATCACCCAACTCTCCGTCTCCGTCGTCCCGTCATCCAGTTTCAGAACAACTTTGTAGAACGTGCCGTCGGGGTTTGCCCCGACATTCGGTGCCAAAGCTACCGACACCGCTCCGTTCGCGCCAATGGCCACGCTCAACGTTCCAGCCGCAACTGGCTTGGCATCCGCAGTCGTGAACGCTGGCCATGAAATCAGCATCGTCCCCGATGCCGCGCTGCCGTCCGCTCGGTACACCGTGTCGCTCACCGTTGTCATCACGGGCGGCAACGCCTGGCCCACTCCCACCATCACTGTTACCAACATCGCCAGCCTCAGCCAGCTTCCTAGACGCAACATGCAGCCTCCTTCTCGTTCAGAGCCCCGACTCTTTCGCCGAACCGTCCACACGCACTGATTCATCGGATCTCCCTGCGTTTCCGCACAGACAAACGTCGACCCGGCCTCGTCGTTGTCCGACGTTGCCAGGAGCCTCAATTAAGTTGTTGGTGGAAAAACTTGCTTTGAAGGGATCTTGTTAGGAGAAAATCTTGTCCTATACGCCCGCGTAGCAGCGGATTTCAGCTCCGCTGCCTTCTACCCTTGGTGCTAAGTTCCCTGCCCGCCACGCCTTACCTTACCGACGACACCCGCGTTTTCGCCCTCCGCCAAAAAGTCTCTCACGCTATTCAAATACACTTCAGGAAAATCAACCACTGCACGGCGCGACTCGATCAGCACCACCGCATCCATCAACTTCCAGCCTAAGCAGCACAGCAGCGCCAATGCCATCATCGGAGCCCTGTGTACTCCAGCCGCGCAGTGAATCAAAATCTTGCTGCCGTCTTGATCCAGCGCTTGCCGCGCGAAATCTACCCCCGCCCGAAATACTTCGGGAGACTTCGGCAGAAAGTCATCGTCAATCGGATTCCACATCACCTGCACGCTCAAACCTTCCGCCAGCGGCCGGTCGTCAAATTCCAATTGCATGTCGATGACGTGCGTGAACCCCGCTCGCTCCACTTCCGCCATGTTCTCCGCGTTCCATATCCCGCCCCCGACTGCAATGCGGCCCGTGATCCAACTCCAATCCATCTTCCCCTCGCCAGAGCACACTTCCTCGCTCCGTCCTGTCTCTACGATTTTACTGGAGCTTCTTCCACGAGCGCCAAACCTCGGGCCGTCTCTGATACTTCCGTAACTTGATCGACGGCTGCATCCCCGGCATCTACACGCGGAGTTGGCAACTGCCACTGCTTCATCAGCAAGCTCGCCAGCGACTCCCGTTCCGCTACTTCTTCCAACTCATCGCCCTTGATCGCACACAAACCTACTGCTTCAAACAGAAACCGTGCACACAGATACTTGCCCGCAAGCGCTTCTTTTACCACCGCCCGCGTGATCGCTCTGGATTGCGAACAAACTTGTCGCAACAAATCTTGCCGCGCTTCGTCCAGAGAAGCAGGCTTGCCTCCGGTGGAGCCCTCGCTGATCGCGCGTTCCAACTTGGTCCGAAGTTCTCTTCGCGCGCTTCTTTACCGCCGCTTTCGGAGAGGTCTTCGTGGATACCGCTACTGTCCCCAGGGCCGTCTTGGTCTCCGTCATAGCTGTCACCACTCTCCGAATCTGCCCGTCTTTTGAGCAAAAGGAAAGGGCACGTCCAGAGGACGCGCCCTTTTTTTCTTACTCTTAAGTTTAGGATATCATACGGAGGGGGGGTAGTCCGCCATTATTTTGCAAACTTTATTCGAGATTATGCACTTGACACAAGGTTGCCTGTCTGGTACTATCTGAAACATGGTTAGTCCTTCTTTTTATCCTTTGACGCTAGCTTGTTTTGGCCCTTCAAATGCTGACGGACTGCTTTTTGAATCTCTGGATGGAAGATATGTTTCAGCGCTTCCTCGTCCGTCATCTTCATTGGGTGCTTTTTCTTTGCTGGCATGGGTGACCTCGTTATGACTGAAGCAATTGACCTCTGCGAACTGGTAGAACGTTATGGTGACGATCAAAAGTGCCGTAACTATTTGGAACATCTCCGCTGGCCGAAAGGCATCGTTTGCCCGAAGTGCAAAGGCACCAAGATTTCCGCGATACTGAAACGCGACCAGTACAACTGCGATACTGAATCATGCGGCTACCAGTTTTCTGTGATGGCTGGCACTGTGTTCCACGATACCCACCTGCCTCTTACGAAGTGGTTCCTTGCTGTCTACCTGCTCTGCCAGTCCCGCAAGGGCATGAGCGCGAACCAGCTTAAGCGGATGCTGCGAATTAACTACCGCACGGCTTGGTACCTCTGCCACAGAATCCGCCACGCGATGAACGAAGCGCCCCCGCTGCCTAAACTGGATGGTACCGTGGAAATGGACGAGACTTACGTTGGCGGGAAGAAAGTAGGTTGGGGTGTTGGTCCGGCCAAGCGCGCCAAAGAAGTAGTCATTGGTATTCGGCAGCGCGGGGGCGAACTCCGGTTCTTTCATGCGCCCAATGCGAAGGCTCCTACGCTGGCGAAGTACATCAAGGAAAATGTGAGTGACGATGTGGACGTGATGGTTACGGATGAGTTCGTGTCCTACCCGTTCGCAGTGCAAAGGGCGGGACTGCCACCTGAGAAGCACAAGACAATCCTTCACAGAGACCGCCAGTACGTGAACGGAGACATCCACACAAACACCGTGGAATCGGCATTCTCGCTGCTCAAGCGCGGCATTATGGGTACGTGGCATCGTGTGTCTGCGAAGCATCTTCCAGCCTACCTTGACGAAATGACTTGGCGCTTCAACAATCGTAAAAATCCATTCTTGTTTCGTGACACAATGCTCAAACTCATTCACTCTGACAACCTCGAATACAAAGAACTCACGAAGGCCGCTTAATACTGTCTTTGTTCTGGCTTATATCCCTGATGAAGCATGTATTTCAGAAAATCTTTTCCTTTCACGGTAATCCCAATCGTGTCGGCAGGATGATCTATAACGAGCAATTGGTCCCTTAGAAATGCGACCCACCGGACAAACGAATACTGCCCATACTCATTAGGGTAGGCGGCTTCGGCGGCATCATAATAAACCCTGACCTGCTCAATACGCAAAATCCTCACGTTGATTTCTTGAAGAACTAGGATCTGACTGTGGAATATATTTATCCAAAGCTCGTCGTAAATTACTTTCGCTAGCATGGTGGATATAAACCTCACAGCTAGGCCTATTCGCTCGTCGGCCGGACGACTATTTATCATGATCTGCACATTTTTCTCCGTTTCGGCTTGCAACTGGCCGCAGTAAGTATGGAGAAAGTATGCATCGACATCAATCGGCGATGTTGTTAGAGCCTTTGCTGCAACGATTTGAGTTGCAGAATCTTGGGCTTGATTCTGAGGACGACCGCGTCGCCTAGCAGCTACAAAATTGAGCACCGCCCCCAATGCAAATAACCCGAAGAATAAGACCCAGGGAATCACGGTCCAAGTTGATCCCGACAAAGGGAGTGCCGGACCCGTTATCGGCTCTACTATGGGACTAGGATGCAACAATGCCCATGTGCCATAGGCACATTAGGTTCCGGGTATGAGCGCGGTGATAGTTGCGTAAGCGGACATTTTCTCAATACTCATGGCGGAAATGGTACTCCGCTTGCTTAACCTGCGTCAAATGCATAATCCCGAAAAGAAGATTTATCCAACGCACGTAAAAGTCCCCGCCGGAACAGGGGGGTTGCGAATGGAGTCTATCGTTATTTGCGAGCAGGTTCGCGCAATCAGCAAGACCCGACTCAAAGATGTTTTGGGAAAGTTCGACAAGTCAGTAATGACAAGCATAGAAGCAGCCCTGAAAATCGCCCTCGATCTGCCTTGAAACTACGGATTTCCCTCTGCCCAGTCACAGCCCTGTAGTAACTCTGAATCCCAAGTTGAGACTAGTAAATGCTTTTAGAGCATGGCACTACCGTGCGATTCTATCAGTGGAAATTGGTGATATAACGGTCCCCTTCCCCTTTAGTCACAATTCCAACCAGATGAGGTCGTGCAATGAAACACTTCGCGGTCATCGCATTGCTGTTGCTTACCGTTAACTGTTGGGCTCAAGACAAACCTGTGTCCGTCAAAACAATAGCGACCATCATGCGATCCATCGTTCCCGTCGTTTGCGCCTTTTCTGATCCCGAGAAGGGGGGGCAGGTCTCCGTAATCGCGGGAACTGGCTTCCTCATCGACACCAACGGTCGATTTATCACCGCTGGTCACGTGCTGGATGGTTGGGGCAAAATATCCACGCCAGAGCACCCCTGCAAAGCCGCCATCTTTTTCCCGACCACAGGCTGGGGAGGAGCTTTTACACCAAACTTCGATGTTGAATTTTTTGAATTTACTGCCTGTGACCGAAGCGCCTCGGATGACTTGGCCGTCTGTACGCTTAAGGAAAATCCTTTTACTAGTTCCCGCATTCCTAGAGGCATCATCGAGCCTGTTAATTTTGATACTCAACAAAAACCGTCCGGCACGCAGATTGCATTCAGCGGATTCCCTTTGCAGATGAACTCCCCGGTCACATCTCAAGGAATCATTGCCGGAATTCTCGCCGATGACAAAGTTAACGAAAAAGCTTTTGGATACGCTATCGACAAGTCCGCATGGCCGGGAGCCAGCGGCAGTCCGCTCTACCTTGAGAATGGAAGGTAGTCGGTATCATTTTTGCCACAGGTGTTGACCTCGGCGCTGGATTGGCATACTCCAGAAGCGCCGCAACCATCGTTGATTTCCTGAGCCAGCGCCCCTTCGTTCAAAAACAAGAAAGTACAGCACCACAAAAGCACTAAATAAACTGCTACCCTGTCACGGTTTTTCATTTTTAGCTCCTGAGACCTTCTGTGTCAAGTGCATAATCATCTCAAGAACTTTGTCTGATTTTCACTCAGCTATCCACCACATCTGCCTAATAGCCGCAAGCTATAGCGAATGTTATACTTCGGCGGATGAAATTTCGCACCCTCCAGGAAAATCTCCGGAAAGCCATGGTGGAGCGCATCGATGACGGCCAGCTTACCGGTTTGGGGTTGGCACGAGTGACCGGATTCAAGCAGGCCCATATCTCAAACTTTCTCAATAAGAAACGTTCCCTGAGCCTGGAAGGCATGGACAAGGTGCTGGCCACCCAGCACATGTCCATCTTTGACTTGCTCGACCCCGCCGAAATTAACCGGCGCGCCAGCGCCCTGCCGCTGAGTCCGGATGAGTTTGAAAACATTGCCTTAATCGATCGAAATGCTATCGGGGACCCTCGCATCCTAAACCAGAGGATTCAGCATGTGCTCAAGTTCCGCCGGAGCTTTCTTCGCCGCTTGCGGGCCGATATGGAAGGAGAACGCGAGCACTGGGAGCGCTTCGTCGCCCTCGGAGTCGACAAGTATGATGGGTCCAGCATGCACCCGCGCCTGCAGTTCGGCGCCACAGTGCTGGTAGACCGGCACTACAACTCCCTGAAACCCTACCGCAAAGGCGACGCCAACATCTACGCCGTCCGCCGCGGACAGACCTGCTCCCTCACCTATGCGGAGGTTGTGGATAACCGTCTGGTCCTGCGGCCTCACAATCACAGCTTCCCAGTGGAGTTTCTAACTATCGAAGCGGGTAGGGCCTCGTCGGATTACATCATCGGCCGGGTTTCCTACGTGCAATCGGAACCGTAAAAGGTTCGTCGCTTTTTCTGCTCGGTCTCACCATCGCGACAAACCGATCGGGTGCCCCGTCCTTGTCGCGTCCTTTGCGACAGGGCAGGTGGCAAGAATCTCAAGGCTTAGAGGTTTGCAATGCAGCGCTACGAATGGCGAATCATCCTGCGGCCCCGCAGTCCAGATTGCGGGTGTGCTGTGGGGCGTTCTACTCTCTTGCTACTTCGCCAAGAACTTGATGAAGCAATGCGACTCGCAATAACTCCAAAGCTAACAGGAGAGATCCCAGCCTCCCACCCTCTTTCGCAAAGAACGCGAAAGAAGGATGGGGCACCCGCTGTCCTTCTGAATGGGAGGGGTTCCCTACAAACTCTTTTCCATCACAAACAAATATCCCGCCAAGGCCGCACCCAGCAAGGTTGCAATGATGGCGATTAAATCAATCACAAACCCAGCGGGCTTGAAGGTTCCGGTCGCGAGTTGAGCCTTGGTAGCGCGGTAACGGACCAGTCCGATCAAGACCATGCCCACTCCGGCAACGATGGAGATCAGGCCGAACCAGACGGACATGCCCGTCGTTTTCTGCGGACGCCCTTCCATCTCCAGAAATTGGTGCAGCGCCACGCCGAAGCGGCCCAAGGCGAATCCGAACACAATCATGGCCAGCCCGGTCCGAATCCAGGCAAGAAAAGTACGTTCGTTGGCAAGATGTTCGCGCGGACGAGTATCGTTGTCGGTCATAAGCGTAGGGGTGAATTGTGATTAGAAATGGAAAAGCGGATCGAAGCAAGGGTTGTAACTGCCTGAAGGCCTGGCCACCCAAAGGCAGCAGAAAGTAGACACCCATCTTTGGATCAACCCCCAATCCGGGAAAGTTAAACTGGGGGCAGTGGAGGTCGAATTCCTCCACACTCTGTTTGCTATGATCGCTGAGGGCCGATTCGCTGGCCAACAGGAACAGATTCCTCAGGGCTGAAGCCCTTCGGAATGACAAAGATATGGATTGATCGTTTTCAACATTTTCAGGAGGCATCATGGAAGAAACATCTGCAAATGGAACAGCAGCACGCCGCAATGAAGACATTGCTTTAGATTTGATGAAGTTTGTTGCCATGAGTACCGGGTATGGGAAAACGACATCGAGCGGCGGGGCTGGCTTTCAAGGAAGCGCTCCGGCCAACAAACCCGAGGAGTATGCGGCGCACCTGTTGGAGCTTTACCGCAAGTGCCTGGATTCCGTGCGGGCGAAATAGCGGGTTGGAGGTTGTGCATTGGAGTTACTCCCTTTGCATTTTCATTCCGAGTGAAGCGAGGAATCCCTTTCGCTATCGGCACTCCGTAGGAGAAAGGGATGCTTCGCTACGCTCAGCATGACAAACGTTTTCAGGAAATAAAAAAGGCACGGGGTGTAGAACCCGTGCCTTTCTTCTAAATTGAAACGCGTCTAGCGGCGGCTCTTTTTCTTAGCCGCCTTTTTCATGGCCGTCTTCTTCATGGCAGCTTTCTTAGCTGGCTTCTTCGCTGCTTTTTTCTTAGCAGCCTTTTTGGGTGCAGCTTTCTTCACAGGCTTCTTAATTGCCTTCTTCGGCGCCGCCTTTTTAGCTGGTGTTTTCTTGGCTGCCTTCTTGGGTGCGGCTTTCTTCGCAGCAGCCTTTTTCGCGGCAGGTTTCTTGGGAGCCGCCACAGCTGCTGCTAGCTTCATAGGGACCGGCGCAGCTTTTGCAACTTTCGCTGGCGGCGCCTTGATAACCGCAGGCATCATCGGCTTCGGCGATTCTTCATCCTCCGTCATGACGACGTCGGATTCTTCTTCCTCTTCTTCAAAATTTTCTTCTACCGGGTCGCCGTAAGCGCCCGTATCTCCGAACTCATCCATTTCGTCATCGCGCATATAGTACTTCCTCTCGTCGAACATCGCGGTCTCTCCTCTAACGCTGGGCCATTCCAGACAGCGGAAATTCCCAAGCACAAGATTGAACGAATGATTTTGGCAGCAGAAAAAATCCTCTGCTGCAACGGTGGGCGAGTATAGCAATTCCGAAGGGTTTTCAACAAGCGGAAAAGAAAGGCCGTAGGAGGCGGAAGCTCTAGCGGCGCTGGACTACGAGGGTATCGCCGGAATGCAGTCGGGCAGATTCTCGGCCGTTGTGACGCTTCAGCGCTGAGACGGTGGTGTGGTAGTCGTTGGCGATGCTGGAAAGGGTCTCTCCGGGACGTACTTTGTGCAGGACCCGGCCATTTTTGCTGATCTTTCCCGAGCTAGACCGTGCCGACATTTGGGCACCGGAATGGCCGCCCTTGGAGGCTCGCGAAGAGCGTTTAGACTTCCCTCCCGTCCAAGCCTGCTCCCGTCCCGCTGTCAGCGGCAGGTACACATGGAGCGTGCGTCCGGCTCGTAAGCTATTGCCATGAATACGGTTCCACGAGCGTACCTTGTCGGGCGGCACGCCAAAATTCTGCGCCACGGAGGTGACCGTATCGCCGCGGCGGGTGCGGTAGCGGACCGCGTGCTTGGAGTAGAGATCTCCCGTCTCTCCGGCGACGACCCTGCCAGCCGCGATGGGGATGATGAGCTTCGTATCAGGTTGCAGCTCTCCCTCGGGAAGGTCGTTGGCCTCGGCAATCGACTCCTCAGGAGTGTGGAAAGTGTGTGCCAGGGTGGCTAGCGTCTCCCCAGGGACGACTCTGTGGTAGCGCCACCAGACTCGCATATCTTCGGGGATCGCGGCAATGGCGGTCTCGTATTTGTCCTTGACGCCTAGGGGCAGGTGCAGATCGAAGCTGAAGCCGTCGTCGGCGCCTTTCGGCGTGGTGGTACGCAGGAGGCTGGGGTTCAGGTCCTGCAGCGTCGTGACCGGGGTGTCGACGCACTCGGCGACCAGGCGCAGGTCAACCGGATATCGAATCTTGACCGTGTCGTAGACCATGGGCGGCTCGGGGACCAGGTGATCGAGGCCATACTGCGCGCGGTTCTTAGCCAAAATGGTGACCGCAACGATGATAGGGACGTAGTTGCGGGTCTCACGCGGGAGGACATCGCGCTTGTAGAGCTCCCAGAAATCCGCGTAGCCGGTACGCTTGACCGCGTGCTGAATGGTGCCCGGGCCGGAGTTGTAGGCGGCCATGGCGAGATACCAGTCGCCAAACTGCTTGTAGAGGTCGTGCAGGTGATGCGCAGCAGCGCGAGTGGATTTTTCGGGATCGAGGCGTTCATCTTCCCACCAATTGCGCCGGAGGCCGTAGCCACTGGCTCGGCTGCTGATGAATTGCCACATGCCGCGAGCACCTGCGCGGGAGAGCGCCAGTTCATGGAAGCCCGATTCGGCTTGGGCCAGGTAGATCAAGTCTTGCGGAACGCCTTCTTCCTTCAGCACGCGCCGAATCATGGCTTCATAGCGGCCAGAGCGGATTAGGCCTCGCTCGACGGTGGTCTTGCCATTCTTAGAAAAGTAATTGAGGAACGATACGACTGGGTCGGTCAGCATCAAAGGAAGATCGGAGCGGGTGGCTTTGATTTCGGCCTCGGCTTTGGCCTTCACGTTGGGATCGACAGGGAAGGTTACGTCGTTGGCTTCGTCAATCGGAGCGGGTTCGGATTTCTGTTCGGCGAAGCCGTCTCCCTGCTCAATGGCCACCATTTCGAGGCTCGAAGTGCCGTCGACGATGCGGTCAAACTCGCGGCGAAGGCGGTCTTCGGAGCGAACGTCGTAGGGGCTTTCCAGGAGGAGGTTGAAGGCCTTGTCGAAATTTTGCTTGGCGCCGGCAAGATGTCCTGCCTGGTATTCATCTTGACCGGCCTTGAATGCATTTTCGGCCTGGCTGATCAAGTCGGAGACCGCGTCGGGTGTTTGCTGTGAAGCCTGAGGATTCGTGGTCTGGGATACGGGAATGGGCGCGGCCGAGCTCTGGGCGAAAGCTGCAGAGGCCATCAAGAGGGCGGGAGCGCACGTTCGAATCCAGCGTAGGAAATTACTTGGCAATCCGTTGCTCCGCGTTGCTGCCCAAGACGTGACCGCTTCGTATTACCGCTTGGATGTCGTTTTCAAGAAGTGTGGAATTCTTGTGAAATGCTACTATCTGGCTGGAGCTAGGTCAACCCACAACGGTACAGGGTCCGTTGGGATATGTGGCTTATTTTTCTTAGAGTTAGAAATACCCAGGTTGACGATTGTCATTCCGAGAGTGGGGAGGAATCCCTGCCGTAACGAAAGTTTCCCTAAAATAGAGGGATTCCTCGCTGCGTCGGAATGACAAACCAACGCAAATCCAACGAAGAGGCTGAAAGTGGAGGGTTCTGTGACGAAAAGCCGGATTCGGTTGCTGGGCGTGCCTTGGGACGCCAATAGTTCCTGCCTGAGGGGGGCGGCGCAGGCTCCTGCGGCGATCCGTGGGGCGCTGCGATGCGACGCTTCGAATAGCTGGTCGGAGACAGGAGTCGATACGGGGCTGCCAGAGATCTTTGGGGATGAAGGCGACCTGGAATTCGGTAATGGGGAGAACTGGTTTACCCAGACGGAAAACGCTGCCGAACAGCTGGCGCGAGAGTGCAAACCTCTGTTTTTGGGCGGAGATCATTCTGTGACCTATCCCCTGGTGCGAGGCGTGGCAAATAAGTTTGCCGGGCTGACGGTTGTGCATTTTGACGCGCACCCCGATCTCTATGAAAACTATGAGGATAACCCTTACTCGCACGCTAGCCCGTTTGCGCGAATCATGGAGGAAAAGCTGGCTGTACGGTTGATTCAGGTGGGCATTCGGACGCTGAACGCGCACCAGAAATCTCAGGCGGAGAAATTTGGTGTGGAAGTGTGTGAGATGAAAGCCGGCCGCGTCGATTTGGCGGCGATGAAGATTCAGGGGCCAGTGTATGTGTCGTTCGACCTCGATGCGCTGGATCCTGCGTTTGCGCTGGGGGTGTCGCATCGCGAGCCGGGAGGTTTGTCGGTGCGGGAGGCGATTGGGTATTTGCATTCCATTCCGGCGACGATTGTGGCGGCGGATTTGGTGGAATTGAATCCTACGCAGGATGTTTCCGGGGCGAGTGCTACGGTGTGCGCGAAGCTGGTGAAGGAATTGGCGGGAGTGATGGCGCGGTAAGACCAGTTTCGAGTTTCAGGTTTCAAGGTTCGAGTAACTGCGTGTCCTTTTGCTGTTGAAACTTGAAACTCGAAACCGTCTGGCTACCGCGAATAGTTCTTCACATAATCCGGCAGCGCGATTTTTGGGTCGAGGTGCTGGTCGGGGATTGGCGTTCCTGGAACGACCGGCAGCGGCAGGACTCCCGCCCAGACTGGAAATGACATATCGTCGGCGTCGTCGATGGCATCGCCTTGGCGGACCTTGCAGGAAAATTCTTCGATTGGTAAGCGCAGCACTGTCGTTGCCTTGAGTTCTTTCTCGTTCGGCAGGCGCGTCTCGACCCAGCGGCCGGGGATGATGTGCTCGGAGAGCAGGCGGAGGGCTTCGAGCTTTTCATCGGGCTGATCGACGATTGTCGCCTTGCCTAAGATCACGACTGAGCGGTAGTTCATGGAGTGATTGAAGATCGAGCGCGCCAGGACCAGGCCATCGAGCAGCGTGACCGTGACGCAGACTGGAATGCCGGTGTTCGTTTCCTTCAACATGCGGCTGGCGGCGGAGCCGTGGATGTAGAGCGCGTCGGCGATACGGCCGTAGGCGGTGGGAATTACGAAGGGCTGGCCATCCTGGACGAAGCCGACGTGGCAGATGAAACCTTCGTCGAGGATTTTGTAGGCGGTTTCGCGGTCGTAGACGCCGCGTTCGTGCTCGCGGATTACACGGGTGCGCTGGGTGGTGGGTTGCGGTTGGGACATCGGGTGGAATCTCCGGGAATCGTCAAGAGTGAACGGCAGGAAGCTTGATTTTAGCAGTTGCTCGTGTGGCGCGGATACTCTGGTCCGCGGCTTTTGACTTGGGTTTGGCTCGTGTAGAACGAACATTCCTGTTCGTCGGGTTTTAACCATGTCCTCGGCTTCTGATTCGGTCCATCAAGCAAGTCAAAAGCGGACGAACAGGAATGTTCGTCCTACACAGGCTAACCAGATTTCAAAATCCAAAACTAGATCAAAAACTGGGTCAAAAGCCACGGACAAGAGTGTCCGCGCCACATAGTCAAAAGCTGCTTACCACTTCAGCCTGAGCGCGAACTGGAACTGCCTTGGCTCGGAGGCGGCGGTGGCCTTTCCTGCTTGCGTGTAGAGCGGATTCACGTCGGCGACGTTGAAGCGGTTGGCGACGTTGAACATGTCGGCAATGCCCTCGAGTTTGAACCGTTCTCCTAGCGGAATTTCTCGCGCTACGCGTAAATCGTTGAACAGCGTCCATGGGCGGATAGCTTTGTTGCGCCCAAAGTTTCCAGCGAGGCTTCCATCAATGAAACATGGGACTTGGAAGAATCCGGTGGGGGAGTACTTCGAAGCGACCGCTTTGCCGCCGCAGGAAGTATCCGCAGTGCCTGCCGGCACTACGTTCGGACGCGCTTCGCTTGGCGCGAACTGGAAGGTTGTATCCTGCGACGTGATGATATTGAAGGGCCGCCCTGTGGCGACGTCAACGATGGTGGAAAACTTCCAGTCGCTGAAGAACTTGCTGGCGAAGCCGCTGCCTCCGAGTTTTCCAACCTCATATCCGCCACTGAAAACGAAGCGGTGGCGCTGATCGAACGTGGAATTCGAACGTTCAGCGGAAGGATTGTAGCTGTCCTGCGGAGACAATGGCGATTGCAAGTCGGTAGAGTCGTCAATAGCGTGTGACCACGTATAGGACGCAAGAAAATTGTAGTGACGGGTAAAGCGCTTGCGGAAGTTGACTGAAAGGCCGTGATAGACCGAGCTGCCATTGGAGTAGTTGGCGGCCATATCGCCGAAAGGAACTGTTACACAGCTACCTGCGCTGGTTGGGTCACAGTGGCTGCGGTTGGGTCCAAATCCGAGGCCCTCCGAGGCCAGCACAGCAGATGCCAAGGGAACGCAAGGCGCGTAGGCATTCGTGAGTGAAGGGTTGAAACCCGAGGGCCTAAAGAAGTTCACCAGCGCTGCTGGAATATAGAAATCAGACGGATTCGGCCCCACAGCTCCGCAGGGCTTAAATACAGTTGGATCGGCTGTCCCCACGAACAAGGGATTGCTGGGATAGTTTGGATCACTTGGGGAAAGGCCCTGGGCGTTTGCGGCCGTTACAGCATTTCTCCAGTTCGCGACGAGCAGATTGCCATGCGGGGCATTCGCGTTGATAGGCCGGTTGATGTGGCGACCGCCATTGAAATTATAGGCAAAGCTGATACCGTAGCCATTGCCGAGATCGTGCTCGACGGTGAAGTTCGCCTGATTCGAGTAGCCGAACACGAAATTCTTCGATTGCGGGAAGCCGAACGGCTGGAAGCCCAAAGGAAATCCCGCGGCAATATAGTTCTGATTTAAAAACAAAGAGCTGGCAAGCGATGGGTCGAACCGTTGCTGATCTTTCTGGTATCCGAATGCAGCCACCGGATCGACTGCAGCTGGCAGGCAGCCGGTAGTTCCAAGAATGCCCTGGAAGATATTGGTCGCGTTCAGGCTCGCGGGACTCGAAGCTGGCGCAGCGATATTACAGGGCTTTCCACCAGCAAACAGCAGCTGCCCGGTTTTCGAACCATCGGAAGCATCTCCGAGAAAGTACAACCCAAGCAACGGGTGGTCGTAGAAGATTCCGTAGGAACTGCGGACGACGGTTTTGCCGTCCCCTTTCGGATCCCACGCCAAACCTATACGCGGCGCGAAGTTATTGGTGTCGTTCTGGACGCCCTTCTGAATACCGAGGGCGTTGTAAGCGGGGCCTGCGAGTCCGGATGGAGGCGCGAACTTGGGTCCGAATTCTATGTCGTAGCGAACTCCGTAGTTCAAGGTCAGATTCGAACGAAGCTTCCAGGAATCCTGCCAGAAGAATCCGAGCGGCTTGTTGCTAAACGCATCGTGTGGATTGCCGATGCCCTGAATGAAGGT
>JAYVEP010000008.1:0-6894 GCA_043749225.1 Acidobacteriaceae bacterium | reverse complement strand
AAACCCGCTTTACAGTTGTCTTCCTCATCCTGCTGACCACGGCAGCCGTGGTCTTTGGCGGACTCAACTACGCAAAAGAAGGCACGTTCCAAGTCCCGATGGACGGAGCGGTTTGGCACGAAAGCGGCGACCGTCTGGTGGCGACGCGTGTCGATTCCCGCGGACCTGCCGCGCACGCTGGCATCAAAGTCGGCGACCAGCTAGCGGCCGTCGAAAAACAGGACACCGCCACCATCGCAGCGCTCACCCGCCAAATGTTCCGTAAAGGCATCTGGTCCAAGGCCACCTATTCGCTGGTGCGGCAGGGTGTGGCGGTCGACACCATCGTTGTGCTGGCTCCCGCCGACCGCTCCGCTTACGACTGGCAGCGGTTTATCGCACTTATCTATCTTGGCATTGGAATGTATATTCTGCTGCGCCGCTGGACGGCGCCGGGATCGCTGCATTTCTATATTTTCTGCCTGGTTTCGTTCGTTTATTATTCGTTCCACTTTACCGGCAAGCTGAACGACTTTGATTGGGCAATTTTGTGGTGCAACATGGTTGCGGGCTTCCTGCAGCCTGCCCTGTTCCTGCATTTTGCCTTGGTATTTCCGGAAAGCCGTCCCTGGGTTCGGAAACACGCAAGGCTGCTTGGATTCGTCTACGTGCCGGGAGCGATTCTACTCACCATCCAGATTCTTGCGGTCACCACTCTGGCGGCGCGCGGCGATCTGCAATTTAACCTGGACCGGATTCAGATGACGTACCTCGCTGCCTACTTTCTGGCGGCGGCGTTTGTCATGCGACGCACGTACCGACAGGCGACGCAGCCTGTTCTGCGCCAGCAGATGAAGTGGCTGATGCGCGGCACGGTGCTCGCAGTCGTCCCCTTCACGCTGTTCTACGTGCTGCCCTACGTGCTGCCGGGGCTGCATGATTGGATTCCCGCGGGACTCATGCAGTGGTCCGTGCTGTCGCTGGCGCTGCTGCCGCTCACGTTCGGCTATGCCATCTTCCGTTATCGCCTGATGGACGTAGACCTGATCTTCAAGCGCGGCGTGGTGTACACACTCTCCGCTGCGGCGATTGTTGGCGTTTATTTTGCGGTTGTGGTCGGCGTGGCGGAATTGATTCACGCACGCATTCCCAGCAGCGGCCCAGCTGGACTGATTATCGCGATGGTGGTCACGGCATTGCTGTTCGATCCGGTCAAGAACTGGATTCAGCAGCAACTCGACCAGGTTTTCTACCGCACGCGCTACGACTATCGGCGAACGCTGGTGGAATTTGGTCGCGAGTTGAGTTCTGAAAAAGATCTCAACAAAATGTTGACGTCAATCGTGGACCGTCTGTCGCACACGTTGCTGGTCGACCGTATGGCGATCTTTTTGGCGGGCGAGGACTCGTCCGGCGATAAGGCGACGCGATTCCATTTAGCCAAGTCGTTTGGCATTGCGACGGCGAGCGCCCTGGATATGAACTTCCTGAGCCAGCCGCGACCTGAAAACAGTGAAGGGCACCTGTTCTTCGAAAACACGCACATGCTGCCGAGGGAAACGCCGTCAGCGCGGGAGACCATCGCCAAGCTTGACTTGAACTACTACATCCCTTGCGTGGTGCGGGATCGGACGATTGCGACTCTTGGTTTGGGCAAGACCGTGGAGGGCGACTTCCTGACCAGCGAAGACGTTGCACTTTTGGAAACCCTGGCAGGCTACATCGGCATCGCCATCCAGAACGCGCGCTTGTACGCGTCGCTGGAGCAGAAGGTTTCTGAGTACGAACGACTGAAAGACTTCAACGAAAACATTGTCGAATCCATCAACGTGGGTGTTCTAGCCGTGGATCTCGAAGATCGTATCGAATCCTGGAACTCGCAGATGGAAGTGATGTACGCCATGCCGCGCTGGCAGACCGTGGGCCGCTTGTTGAGCGAAGTGATGCCGCCGGCGTTCGTGGAGGAGTTCCATCACATTCGGCAGAACACGGGCATACACAACCTGTACAAGTTCCGACTCGACACGCCGACGGGGGAAACTCGCCGGGTCAACGTTGCGATCGCACCGTTGGTGACTCGAAATTTCAGCGTGAAAGGTCGCCTCATCATCGTCGACGACATTACGGAGCGCATTGAACTGGAGTCGCAACTGGCGCAGGCGGACAAACTGTCTTCCATTGGATTGATGGCGGCGGGGGTTGCGCACGAAGTGAATACGCCTCTGGCGGTAATTTCTTCCTACGCGCAGATGCTGTCCAAGCAAGTGCAGGGCGACGAAAAGAAGTCTGCGCTGTTGGAGAAGATTACACGGCAGACGTTCCGCGCCTCGGAGATAGTGAACAACCTGCTGAACTTCTCACGCACCAGCGGCGCGGAATTTGGCGATGTTGATGTCAACCGAGTCGTGCGCGAAACGCTGGCGCTGCTGGAGCATCAATTCAAGACCGCCCACGTGGAAGTGGAAGCTGAATTCTACGAAAACTTGCCCCTGATTTACGGCAGTCCTAACCGTTTACAGCAGGTATTCCTGAATCTGTTCCTGAACGCGAAGGACGCAATGGCAGGGCAGGGCGGCAAATTAAGGATTGCCACGTCCAACGGGAACGCGGTTCGCATTTCCATTTCCGATACGGGATCGGGAATTTCGCAGGAGCACATCAGCCGAATCTACGATCCTTTTTTCACGACCAAGAACGCACCTCGCGAAGGCCAGGGTCGGGGCACCGGGCTCGGCCTTTCGGTCACCTACGGCATCCTGCAGGAACACGCCGGAAAGATTCGCGTTGAAAGCGCTGTTGGCCAGGGCACAACCTTCTATCTGGAATTTCCGTTAAGCAGGAGAGCGACCCATGTCTGAAGCCGCGGTTATGACACGTCATTCGGAAAACAACGTGGCAGTTCCGGCGACCGGGTGCATCCTCATCATTGATGATGAAGCTGAAATCCGCGAATCGCTGCAAACTTTGCTGGAGCTGGAAGGTTACCAGGTAACTACTGCCGCCAACGGCGCGCAAGGCCTGATGCGTTCGGGAGAAAAACCTTTTGATCTTGTCTTGCTCGATCTGACTTTGCCCGATCAAGATGGATTCTCTGTCCTGAGCGCGATTCGAGAACGCGACGCCGATTTGCCGGTCATCATGATCACTGCGTTTGGTACCGTGGAAAACGCTGTGCGCGCAATGCAATCCGGCGCCACGAATTTTGTACAGAAACCCTGGGACAACGAAAAGCTGCTGGCGGATGTGCGCGAAACCATGAAGCGCCGGCACGCGGAAGAAGAGAACGTCCAGTTGAAGCGCGCGTTGAAGCAGCGCTACAGCTTCGAAAATATCGTAGGCAAGAGCGAACCCATGCTGCGCGTTTTCGACTTGATCGCTCAAGTCGCAGCCAGCCGCTCCACGGTGCTGATTCAAGGCGAGAGCGGAACCGGAAAAGAAGTGATCGCCAAGGCGATTCATACGCACTCGCCGCGCAAAGATCAGCCGTTTGTTCCGGTGAATACTGGCTCCATGCCGCCGGATCTGCTGGAATCCACGTTGTTCGGCCACTTGAAGGGCGCCTTCACCAGCGCCATTGCCTCGAAAAAGGGCTTGTTCGAAGTGGCGGATAAGGGCACTCTATTTCTCGACGAAATTGGCTCCATGGGAATGGAGACGCAGGCAAAGATCCTGCGCGTGTTGCAAGACAAGAAATTTATGCACTTGGGCGGAACGCACGAAATCCAGGTGGATGTGCGCATTCTTGCCGCTACCAACGTCGACCTGCAGCAACTCGTGAAAGAGGGACGCTTCCGCGAGGATTTGTTCTATCGACTCAACGTAATCAGCGTCGATTTACCGCCGCTGCGTCAGCGCAAGGAAGATATTCCTTTGCTGGTGGATCATTTCCTGAAGATCTACTCCGAGGAAAACGAGCGTCCGCTGCGGCGCATGACCGCCGAGGCCTTGCGCCCGCTTCTACAGCACTCCTGGCCCGGGAACGTGCGCGAACTCGAAAATACCATGGAACGCGCAGTTGTGCTTTCAACCGGAACCGAGATTGGCATTGAGCTGCTGCCCGATAATATCGCTGGCCGTCACGAGATGCTCCCCATGATCGATCAACCCGGCGATGCATCTTTGTTCCACATTCTTGAGGAATGCGAACGTCGCATCATCGTTGGAATGTTGGAGAAGTGCCACTGGAATCAGACCGACGCCGCCGAGCGCTTCCACGTTCCACTCTCAACGCTGAATCAGAAGATCAAGCGTTTGAATATTGAGATTAAGAAAAAGGGGCGAGAGTAGTAGAGAAGCTGTTAGCTGCTAGCTTAGAGCCGGCCTTCAACTCCATTTTGATGGGTGCCCTGCTGGCCTAAGAATCTCTTCAAGCTGTTACTCTTTTGTGTGATCCATTCCGTCGAGCGTTCTGCGCCTAGAGACAAAAGCCAGGAGCTTGCAGCTAGGAGCTAACTTGGAACTCATTTCCCCCGCGGACTTCGCCAAAGACAAGATCCTTGCGGTGCAGGATTACTGCCTGCTGGCGGCGCAGTCCGTCGGAAATATATTTAAGCGTCCACGCTATTTTGGCGACATTCTGCAACAAGCCGACCTCATCGGCGTTGGTTCCCTTCCTATCGTCATTCTCACGGGATTTTTTACCGGATTCGTTTTGGCGTTACAAGGCTCCAACACGCTGCAGCGTTTCGGTTCGCTGAATCTGGTCGGACACCTGGTATCGCTCTCTATGGTGCGCGAGCTCGGCCCCGTGCTCACAGGCCTGATGGTGGCTGGGCGCAATGCATCGGGTATCGCCAGCGAACTTGGCTCCATGCAAGTGACCGAGCAGATTGACGCCATGCGCGCGCTGGGCACCGACCCGATCAAGAAGCTGGTTACGCCGCGCGTCGTGGCTACGGTCTTCATGCTATTTTTTCTAACCATCATTTCGGATGTGACGGGCCTGTTTGGCGGTAGCTTCGTAGCCCGAGTCCTGCTCCGCCTGGACGTGCACCAATACTGGTCAACGGCGTGGCAGGCGCTGGTCATCGACGACGTCGTCATGGGCCTGCTGAAGCCGCCCATTTTCGGATTCATTATCGCTACGGTGGGCTGCTACTACGGCCTGACTAGCCGTGGAGGCACGCAGGGCGTGGGACGCGCTACGACGCAGGCTGTCGTCTCCGCTTCAGTTTTGATTCTGGCCGTCGATGCCGTGCTCACACGCATTCTGATGATTACTTTCGTTGGGTACAAGTGACATGCCAGTTTTCTCTCCCTTACCGTCTCCCGTAGTGGCCACCACGGACTCGGCAAGTGCTATCGTGTTCCAAAATGTGTCTTTGGCATTTGAAGATAATCAAGTATTGGATGGCGTCTCATTTCAGCTGCCGCAGGGAGAGACGAAGGCGATTTTCGGCGTGGCTGGCGCTGGCAAAAGCATAATTTTGAAACTGGCCCTCGGCCTGATCCAACCGGACGCCGGCCGCATCTGGGTTCTTGGCGAGGAGGTCACTGCCCTGCCCGAAGAGCGGCTATTCGAACTTCGGCGAAGGATTGGAATGGTATTTCAGGAGAGCGCTCTTTTTGACTCGCTCACCGTCCGCGACAACGTGGCCTTCCGCCTGATCGAAGAAGGTGGAACGTCCGAGGAAGAAATTGAAGCACGCGTCCGCGAAGTTCTTCGATTTGTCGAATTGGAACACACGGTCGACATGCTGCCCGGCGAACTTTCCGGAGGAATGCGCCGCCGCGTCGCCATAGCGCGCGCCATTATCGCCAGACCGGAAATCCTGCTCTACGATTCGCCCACCGGCGGCCTCGATCCCGTCACCTCGACCACCATCGTAGAACTGCTGGTAAAACAGCGGGACGTTTACCGCAGCAGTTCCCTGCTCGTAACCCATCGATTGCAGGATGCGTTCCTTATGGCGAGCCACTACTTCGATCGCAGCGCGAATAAGATGCGCCCGTTGCCGCCGGAAAGCCAAGCCGAGGTTCCCATGAGCTTCCTGATTTTGCGGGATGGAAAAGTAATCTTCGACGGAGATGCCCACGAACTGGCGCACTCCCGTGACGAATACATTCGCGAATATATTTCTTAGCGAGAGCCTCGGACCCGCGGCCTTGCAACGCATCCGAAGCGGGGAAGTCCATGTGCGAGCCAATGCAAACTTTACACGCGGTAGGGGACGGAGTGAGTGCGCACGCCTGGGCAAGCCCAGAAATGGAACTTGAACAACATAGAGTAGCGAGGACCGTGAGCGCGCCCGAATGCGGAATGTTTCTTCATGGGGCGGGTTACCGCATCGAGTAAAAACAAGCAGAGCGCGGGAAAGAATGCCCGCGCCCTGCCAGTCTTCTGTATCGAGTATTACTGATCCGCGGACGGCCTGCTAAACTCTACGATTTCATCGTCTTCCGCATACTCTCTACGCGCTTCAAGATCACGGCAAACCGCTCTTTGCCGCTCTTGCTCTTGTTAATCGCCTTTTCCACGTTCACAAATGCCATAGGGCTCTGGGTCTTCTCGCGTATTTCTTTAAGAAACGGCTGTACTTTGGCGAACACAAACAACATCTCGTTCCCAACGCCGGGCGAGAAAAACAATTCGTCGCTGAGAACACCGTTCACAATAAACGAGGCCACCATGTCCCAATAGCTGTTGACCTGGCGCATGTGCTGGTTCTCGGGAGTGCCCATCGCGGAGGCAACCGTGACGCAATCGTCAGCGCTCTGTGGCCAAAACTTCATGGTGGACCAGTCGCGCGCTTTGCGCATTTCGGGTTCGCGGCGGAGTTCGTAAAGTTTAAGAATCAGTTGAGCATCTTCCTGAGTCGGTTTCTTTGGCATAAATTTCTCCTGAAATAGTCTGTAAGCTAGCGATTTTCGATTTGTAGTTTGTGATCGTAGTTTGTGATTTGCAAGCGAATACAC
>JAYVEP010000007.1:0-2600 GCA_043749225.1 Acidobacteriaceae bacterium | reverse complement strand
TTCGAGCACCTGAATCCGATTGTGTGGACGTCAGCGCTTAGGGCGAGTCGATGAAGCGGCGGCTTCCGGTAAAGACTGGCACCGGCGCCACTGCCGGGTGGGGTTTGGAAATCTTGTAGGAAGAGTTGTGAACACTGGCCGCCACTCTATCAGGTCGGTGCGGGGGTGAGGTTGGGAGGATTGAAATAGCGCTCGATACTGGCCAGTGCGGCGGAGGGTTTTTGGGCTCCGTAGCGGTCGTGCAAGGATTGCCAGGCGCGCTTCACTTTCTGCAGAATCTCGTCCGTGGTGGCTTTCCAGTTAATGGGCCTGGGGTTTTCATTGCGTCGCTCGAGAAACTGAGCAATATCTTGTTGCAATGCCTCGATCGTTGCCGCGGATCTGTGCTGCAGGCATTTCCGGGTCACGTCCCCGAACACACGTTCCACTTGATTGAGCCACGAACCGCTGGTGGGAGTGTAATGGATATGGAAGCGTGGATGCCCGGCCAGCCATTGCTGCACATTGGCGTGTTTGTGCGCCGAGTAGTTGTCGATAATGAGATGAATCTGTTTGTCGTGCGGCGAGTGCTCTTCAATCATGGCCAGGAATGGAATCCATTGTTGATTGGTGTGCTGCTGATGGAAGGTAAAGATAACCTGGCCGGTGCCGACATTCTGTGCTGCAAACAGTGTGGTCGTTCCATTTCGTTTGTAATCGTTCGTTTGGGTCGCAGGATGGCCGGGCGCACAAGGCAGGCTGGGCTGGGTACGTGTCAGCGCCTGGAGCTGACATTGTTCGTCCGCCGACCACACGATCGAGTCGGCAGGCGGAGTCAGGTATAGGGCAACGATATCGGCGGTCTTCTCGGCAAAGAGCCGATCATTGCTCAATTTGAACGTCTTCACCCGATGCGGCTGCAACTTGTGCTTCCGCCAGATCCGGCTCACCGAGCAAGCGCTTACGTCCGTCTGCTGAGCTAAACTCCGTGTGCTCCAATGGGTGGAATCGCGAGGCGTTTCCCGAATCGTCTTATTTACGATCTGCGCGATCTTGTCGGGACCGATGGTGCGCGGTCGACCCGATCGCGGCGCGTCGTTCAGCCCTCCCATGCCCAGTCGCAGAAATCGCTGTTCCCAGCGCAGCACAGTTTGCCGCGTAATCCCCAGTTGCTCCGCAATCTCCTGCATCGCCGTGCCCACTGCCAACTCCATAATGATAGTCGCCCGTTCCCACAACCTCACCGCGGAGGTGCGACTGGCAGCGAGAGATTTCAGTGCCTTCTGCGATGACTCGTCCAACTGGATTTTTTGGGCGCCTGGCATGGTTAGACGTGTGCGGCGTGAGGGTTTTCTCAGGCCAAAGTTAAGATGACAGCAACTCACGGAAATGGCGATGCACAGGCAGCGCCAGCACTTCCTTTATCGAACGATTCGGTTTATGAGCCAGATCGTTCTTGCCGCGACCGGTCGTGCGTCCCACCACCACCCAGTTGGCCGCGCGATAACAGGTTCCGCGGAAGCGTTCCGGATCGACGAAGGTTTCCAGTAGATACACCGGATGTGCATAGAGGCGCTGCCAGTCGCGCGGAACCTGCCTGGCCATGCGCCCCAGAATGTGCGATGCCAGAAGCGGAACCGTAACCCACGGCAGAATCAGAAATCGAGTATTGTAGGCCAGCAAATGAATGTTGCGCCGCCGTGCTTCCATCCCCCAGCCGATGAACCGGTCACGGCATCCCAGATGCCGCGGTGAACTGGACCACGCCAGACACGCGATCGCTTGTCCTTTCGCCGACACCAGATATTTGAGGTGCTCGCCCACCGGTTGCTCGTAAGCCAAATAGTGGTACTGCTGGATCAGGCCATTGAATAAGGCTTCTTGCGGTGTTCTCCGCACCTGTTCGATGGTGAGCGGTCCCAAGTCGCTCAGCTGCCCACCCACCGGTCTGTCATCTGGAATCACCGCCTCGGGCCGCGCTTTTTTTCCCGGCGGATGGCGGCGTACCGGTGGCAGTCGGATCTCGCCGGCGCGCTCCAGCATCAACAGCAGACCGCGACAGACCATATCCCGCAGCGCGCCGTTGGCTTGCTTCCAATTCCACGTTTCGCACAATCTCCGCGACAAAGCCCAGCGGCTGGCTTCAGGATTCTCCGCGATCAATCGCCGGATCGCTTCGATGTCAGCGAGGGTGAAGATCCGTCCGCGATATTTCCACTCGATTGCCATCCCTATCTAAAAGCAGTTTGCCAGAGATAGCTTCGGAACGCAAGCCTTTTTCTTGTTCTTTTTTGGGTTATTTCATCAAACGCCACGGGAGGGCCCGAACTGATGTACCATGCACCTGATGCGCTTCGGGCGGTTGCTCAGATTCGAAGTGTTACAAGACTTCTGACACAGGACACTAGGTAGCCGCTCCTGGCTAGCCAAAATGTTGTTGGCTCATCAAGTCGAATTGGCCCTCTTCGACGCGGAAGAGAAAAATGTCCCCGTCCTGGAAGGCACCACGACAATTCCGATCGCTCCGGCTGAAGGAACTATCGATTGCTTTGCTCGCAGGCAGGAGCGGGTACGGTGATGCGCAGCATCTCTGCGCGTAGTCAAAACGCCGACATGTCTCG
>JAYVEP010000006.1:0-6919 GCA_043749225.1 Acidobacteriaceae bacterium | reverse complement strand
CGAGCTGGCGTGCATCTCCGTAGTAGCGGGACATATCGACTGCTGCCAGTGCTTTTTTTTCGTTGGCGCGATGTTCGGCTGAAACGTCGGAGGGATTTGCGTTTACTTCCTGCAAATTCGCAGTTGCGTCCTCAGGGCTCTTCAAGCGAGCGGAGCCAAAGAAGACAACCGTATCCTGGATTTGTTCGCGGCGGAAGCGGGTGAGAGGCTCCTGGTATTCGGAGAGGATGCGGAGGATGCGACCATCTGGACCGTTGACGAACGCGTCGTTCAGGTAAGCGAGAGGCGCGGGGTGTAATGGCTCATCAATCATAAAATCTCTCTTCCCGGGAGCTGAAGTCACAAGCGAGGCGCTTCTGGACCCGGTTTAAAAATCTTCGTGATAGTGCGCGGTTTCCGAGATGGCAATCCACAGATCCAGCAGACCGAAGCCGGAACAGAGGCCGCGGAAGAACGGGTGCGCAAAAACTGCTCGAATTGAGGGATGGCCGACGAACAGGGGGTTATCCGTCCATTCGGGGCGCCAGGGTAGAACGATGAGAAAGACGCCCAGCAGGGTACAGAGTAATACGAAAGTGATGAGGAACATGCGGCGCGACCAAATCTCGGTAGCCGAAATGCGTTTAGGCACGGGCTGGCCCGCGTCGCCGGATAAGACGGAAGCGGGCGGAGAGGGATACGGCGCTGGAGTCTCAGGGTTCGTGCTCACGCGGGACTCCTTGTAAACGACGAGCGCGGAGGGCCGGTCAAGGTGGCGGTTCGGAAACCGCTATCGCGAAGACTGGTGCCCTGGGAACTCGTAAGAATCAATCCAGGCCGAACTGGAAAAGCCATCTAGAGATTTTACGGCCTCAGAGCCTGAATCCGCGCACCAATGTCGCGGTAATCAATGTTGGCACCGTAGACCTCCATGTAGTGGGCGAGGGCGGCGCGCTTGTTTTGTGCCGCTTCGTAAGCGGTGGCCAACTCGTAGTGCAGGGCAGTTTTGGCTTCTTCATCGATACCCTGAAGCTTGAGAGCCTTTTCGTACCAGCGGACAGAGCCCTCGGGGATACCTTTGTCGAGGAAGCACTGGGCCAGCCAGGTGTAGGCCTGCAGGGTGTATTTGAAGGGCTGGCCGCGGTCAATGGCCTGACAGACTTTTTGCAGTTCGCCGATGGCTTCGTCGAGCAAGCCCATTTCGCGGAAGGCGACGCCGAGGTTGTAATGATCCTCGGGATCTTCCTGTGCCGTTTCGGTTTCGTCGTTCATGCCCGCGCGGAGTTCGTCGAACATGTCGTTCAGTTCGGCACCCACCTGAGCGTCGTTGGCGGAGAGTGCTGGGGCTTCGGCGGCAATGGTTGGGACATGAAGCGCTGGGAGGTGAATCGCCGGCCCCTGGATGGTTGGAACCGGCGCGGCTTGCCGTGCCGGCTGTGCGGCGGCAGCGCTGCCGTGTGCCGCATCCGAAAGAAACGCCGGATGGGATTGCGGCGGCGGCGCTGCGATGACGTGAGCCGGAGGAATCGATGGCGAGACGGCTGGAGTGCTTGGCGCCATGAAGTCTTCGGGCAACGAAGCTTCCAAGTCGGCAACGAAGGCATCCAGAACAGCCGGGGCGCGAGGAGGCGCACTGGCGGCAATCATTGGCTCCGGAGCTGGTTCCGGTTCCGCGTCGGCAACTTCTACATCGAAAAGTTCCTCGTCCGAGGGGGTTGCTTCAACAGGAGCGGCCGCTTCGTGCATGGCTGCTTCGGGCTGTGCTTCAGGTGCAGCATGAGATTCCATGGGCGCAGGTGCGGCTTCGAGGCGAGTTTCCGTGGGAGCGATCTTGTTCTGGACTTCTGCGCGAACCGCATCCAGCGTGGAACGGTCGTCGGTTAAGGTTTCAAGCTTGGCTAACGCAGCTTGCGCCTGCTCAGTCATGCCGTACTGGGTGTAGAAATTGATTTCGGCGACTGTGGCGGCGACGGCGTCCGCTTGATTCACGACGACTGCTGGCTGGTGACCGCTATCGGCGATGGCGGCAGCCGAAACCTCTTCGGAGGAACCTTCCCACTCTTCGGAGAGATCGATTTCTTCTTCGGCGGCTTGATTGTCGGCTGCGACCTCGATAGCTTCGGGAGCGGCTTGTAGGGCAGCGGTGTTCTCAGAATGCGCCGAGGCAGACGGAGCTTGGGACACGGCTGCGGAATGAAAGTCTTCGGAGTCGTCTTCTGGCTCGGGAGCGACGACGGCAAATTCCATCGGGGCCTTGCACGCGTCAGCCACGGGAGGCGCTGCGGGAGCAGAAGTTTTGAGTGCGGGCCAAGCCGGAGCGCTAGCAGTCAAGTTGCTCGGCAAGGCGTGATGCTCGTCTGTGGCTGCGGCTTGGGCGGCCAGTGTTCCACGTTCTTCGTACTTGCTGGCAAGCTCTCCGTAGCGCGATGCTTCCTCCTGGAAGCCTGCGTTGGCATAGACGCCTTGCAAGGTGCGGCAACAAAGAGCGGACTCGGCAAACTGACCCGTGCGGGTGTGTAAAGCGGCGAGGCGCTGATTCAGTTTCACGTGATGAGGCGCCGAGGGCAGAGCTGCAAGCAGCGGACCCAACGCCTTCTCCGGCATGTTGTAAGAGACAAATAGCTCGGCATCGGTGAGGGCTGCGCGAACCGAAGCGGTGACTTCCTCAGGATAGTGTTGATCGATGAAGGGAGCGATTGCCTCCAGTTCGTCGACCATGAGTGCGCCTTCTTCAGACGTGATGGGGCGAGCTTCACCGGTGGAGCCCAATTTGGCGACCACCTGCTGATAGTTGCGCGAGTGCAGAGGATTCTGCGGCTCCATGGTGGCGAGCTGCAAGTAGAGGTCGCGAGCTTTCGGCAGATCGTCCTGCTGTACGCTGGCGTGAGCCAGAAGTTCCAGAATTTCGCTGTCGTGGGTGGTATCCCCGGCTTTTCGCAGGAGGGCGAGAATGGCTTCCAGCGCGGTGCGGTCCTCCCGGACGTGCCCAATAATGGAGTGGAGATTGTCGAGCACCTTGCCGGGTTCTGTCGAGAGCAGGGCATCCGCGTGTTGTTCGTAGACTTTGAGCGTTTCGGCGTGGGATCCGGCAGCCATGAGCGCATCGGCATATTGAGCGATGGCCTTGGTATCGTGATGAACGGTAAAGAGTTTGCCAGCAAGCAGCCCGGCTTTCGGCATCTGGCCGTTCTGCAAGTAAGCCTTCATCAGGTCTTGCAGGCCTTCGGGATGTTGATCGATGTCGGCGACCTTTTCCAGTAGCTGGATTGCGTCTGCGACTTCGCCGGCCTCTATTGCGTTTCGGCCGCGGAGCAGAAGGATCGCGCTGTTGGAAGGATCGAGGGCCTGCATCTTCTGTAAGACTTCATCGGCAGCGTCGAGCTGTCCGTGTTCGCGCAGGGTTTGCGAGGCCTCGCTGTAAATCTTGGAAGCCTCGTTTTTCTTCCCCAGCCGCAAATAGACTTCGGCCAAACGCAGCTTCATGGCTACGTTGTCAGGATCCATTTCCAGGGTTTTCTTGAAAATGCCGATGGCGCGTTCGAGTTCACCGGTGCGGAGGAATTCTTCCGCTACCTGTAGATATTGGGCGCGCGCATCATTGAAGAGGCCTTGCTGGGTAAACAGTTCGGCTAGCTTGAGTGTGCCTTCGAGCGAGGGCTGCAATTTCGAAATCTTTTTATAGACGGCGATAGCTTTGACGGTGAAGCCATCGGCGGCATAGGCGTCGCCGACCTTCTTGAAGTATTCGATGGCGCGAGCGGTGTCGCCCACGCGAGCATAGAGGTCGCCGATGGTGTTGAGGACGGTCTGGTCCTTGGCGTCGACCTTAGTGATCTTCTCGTACTCCGCAATGGCGTTTTGCAGCTTGCCTTGCTGGACGTACTTCTCCGCCGAAGACAGAGCCTTCTGTTTGCTGAAACCAAACCCGAAAACCATAGGATGCAAACTCCCGTCTCGCGTTCCGCATGCGAAGAGTCCCCTTGTATAGAAGGAACTATCCCCGATGTACCTCGATTCCGGAACACGCCGTGACGTAGGCGTACTTCCGGCTCGTTGGTCCGCGACAAATTCATTGTAAGTGGGATGAGCCAGAACCCAAGGTTACCGAAGGTTACTTGAAGGCAGTGTACGTTCGGTTACGTTAGGAACTCATGGTCCGCACGAAAGTAGTTTGACAGTGGAGGAGTCCTTGAAAATGCTAGGTTTTACGAGCAAATGGCTGAAACACGGCGGAGATCGCGGTCAAGTCATCGGGCGATTTCAGGTGCCAGGAAGACCCGAGTTTGTCGCTGAGGAGTGTGGCGATGGCAGGGTACGAAAGATTTTTTGTCTGCTGGCAGAACGCCATCCACTCCTGGGCGACATGCTGCCGCTCGTCGCCGTTGACGTCTTCACAGAATTGTTGAGCGGCTTTGGCGGGAGCGTCGTATTCGTCCTGCCAGTCCTGGTGGAGGTAGCCGCGCAGAAATTGGCGGAGGGCAGGGAAAGCTGCGGCGGAAATATCGGGTGCGCCGCCCGGCTTTCTGGAATTGCTATCGTTTTTGGCCGTCATAAATTGTCAATCTTTCCCCTATCGACATTCAGGATAGGAGGTGAGTACGTAGTATTCGCTGGAACTGAGCCAGCGCAGAACAATTTTGGCGTTGGAACAAGGTTGCGAGGCGGACGCGCCGCGATGGAGGGTACGACCAATTGGCTGATCGCTGTGATAGTCGAGGACAAGGTTCGGATGCCCGCCTCCGCGTGCCATCCATTCTTCTATGCGCGTCTGGCTTTGCTGGAGGGCATCTCCGATGGCAGTTTCCGCAGCGGCTTTGTCGGTGTAAGTCGAGGACGCGGAGATGTCCTCGTGGGTGAGGCGTTGGCGCAGTTCCTCGTCGGTTCGGCCCACATGTTTACGGAGAGTGTGGCCGCCCGCGCCTTCGTCTTTGGAGAGATCGCGGGCAATGGCGTAAGAAGTGCGAGAAACGCGATCAACGCCGGGGTCGGGAGCAGCGAGGGAGGGCGTACTTTTGCAGCCGATCCATAGCAGGCAACTGACGGCTAAAATGCCGGTGAGGGAAGCGACGCAGCTTCGTGTGAGAAAAGACCTGAAAGGTAGCATATGAAAACTACTTGTGCATTTTGCCGCAGCCAGATTGTACCAAGCGGCGAGGCCGGGCGGGAACTAACAGCACAGGTTCAGAGTACCAATCTTTCGTGCGGCGCTGATCGGAGAGCTATAATCTTGCCATTATGAAAAACACAAGAATTTCTATTCTGCTTCTGTTCGTGGCTTGCGGCGCAGGTTCGTTGTGGGCTGGCGCTAAGAATTCTGTTGAACTTAAGAACGCTAAGGGTGAAAGCGTAGGAACTGCGACACTGCAAGCGGCCAAGAAGGGTGTGAAGATTAATCTCAGCCTGAAGAATCTGCCGCCGGGCGAGCACGCTTTTCATATTCATCAGAATGCGAAGTGCGAGGCGCCGGATTTTAAATCCGCAGGGCCGCACTTCAATCCCGATGGCAAGAAACATGGCCTGCAAAATCCCGACGGGTCCCATGCTGGCGACATGAACAACTTCATGGCGAACGCAAAGGGAAAAGCCAAGTTCACGGTGATGAATGGGAACGTGAATCTTGGCGAGGATAGCCATTCGGTATTTAGCAATGGCGGGACGGCGCTGATGATCCATGCCAGGGCGGATGACCTGAAGAGCGATCCCGCCGGGAACGCTGGGGATCGGATTGCCTGCGGCGCGATCACGAAATAGATAAAAAACCAGCATTTGGCGGCGATTTGCTGGATTCTGCCAAGGCGCCGATAGATTTCATCAATCTGGCCGATAAGCGCTTTTGATTGGCTGCGGGCTGCGGTGCGCGGTATCCTGTTGTACGTGCTGAACGGCCATCCGAATTTGCCCTCAAGGGCCACAAATCACCCTAAATCTTTCCGAGGAGATCCTTCGATCCATGTCAACCGAACTGCGTAATTTCTTGATGCTTTCCTACGATGAGCTGGAAGAGTTGAATCTGGAAGCGAAAGAGCAGCGCAAGCAGCGTGTCGCCGCCCATAAGGTTCAGGAACAACGGATCAAGTACCTGGCGAACGAGAAACGCATCAAGGCTGTGACGGTGCTGTTCAGCGATCTTGAAGGCCGCCTGCACATGCTGGATTACGACAAAAAGTTCCTGATCAAGAGCTATGACAACCTGACGTTTGACGGCTCTTCGATTCGTGGATTTACGGCGCAGCGCGAGAGCGATTTGCGGCTTGGAATTGACTGGAGCTCGTTCTACTGGGCGCCAGCGGACTATTTCGGTTCTGGAAAAGTGCTGGTGTTCGGAGAGGTCATCGACAAGGGAGGTGCTCCCTACAGCGCGGATATTCGCGGCGCGCTGAAGAGTTTTGCGCAAGACTTGCACAAGAAGGAAGGCTACACTCTCAACGCGGCGAATGAGATTGAAGGCTTCTTGTTTAAGGGTGTGGATGCCGAGCGCCACTACCACGAGACGCACGGCTTCGAATATGTGAACACCGGCGGCTACTACCACTCGCTGCCCGGAGATTTGCTGCGGACGTTTATTGACACGACGGCTGAAGTGCAGCGCGCGATGGGTTTCGAGAACGAAAAAGACCATCCGGAAGTTGCGCCTTCGCAATTTGAAATTAACTACAGCTACGGAGAAGTGGTGGCGGCGGCCGATCAGATTCAGCTGTATAAGCTGATTTGCCGCCAAGTGGCGACGCACATGGGTCTTACGGCGTCATTCCTGCCGAAGCCGGTTGTAGGGGTGAACGGTAACGGAATGCATACGAACGTTTCCATCAGCAAGGGCGGCAAGAACTTGTTCTGGGATCCGAAGGGTGAAGAAAAGCTGAGCAAAATGGGGTGGTCGTTCGTGGACCGCATCCTTACTCATGCGAACGATATTTGCCTGATGCTCAATGCGAGCGTGAAT
>JAYVEP010000005.1:0-2609 GCA_043749225.1 Acidobacteriaceae bacterium | reverse complement strand
TGAATTCACCCATGTTAGAAAAGACACTCACGAATAGCCGCTCTGCGGTGCAGTTCTCCAACATTCTGTTAAGTTCGATAACACGCTTGGGAGACATCGGACCTTGAGTGGTGGCCGTCTCGACCAAGAAAAGCCAGTTTCGTTTTTTATCCCACAGTAAAACCTCGGGCAACTTATCATGCTGATCAAGCGGTATGCCGAGTTCTCTCATGATCGACTGCGCCAATGCCAACGACTTGTCGGTGCAATTGCTCAGATGCAGCACAACCGCGCCGGGAACGAAGCGCGGCGCGAACTGCTCGATGATCGCGGTTTGTACCGCATCGTACTTTCCGCGCGAAGGTTGGAACAAGCGCCCATCCGGCATTGAGATGGGAACCATCTCAAACACGCGTGGCGCCAGCCTCTTATCCGAGTCTTGCAGCTTCTGCGGTGACATGACCGGCAAGGGCGATGACAAAGGTCTTGAGGCTGGTTGTAGACGACATCTCCGAAAACTCACCGGTCTTTACCGCGCTGCGGGGGGACGCGATGAGCGCTGCTTTCGTATAGAGCTGTTCTTTGACGAGCTTCTGGCAAAGCAGGTCGTACCGCTTGAGATACGACGCGCCTCTGAATTCCTCGAAGACGGGAAAGTGCGGTGATTTGTCCTTGACCGCCGCACGCGATTTGGGCGCGTCTTCAACCACGATCAGCCAGCCGACAAAGGGACTCGACTCGCCGAATGCTCCCTCTCGGTAAGCCGTCCTCAGATCATGAGCCGTGCCGATGGCCTCTTCGGCACGGTTGTTGAAGTTGTTGCCGAAGGACGGTCCCACGTGGCTTTTCAGCTCAATGGCTGCAATGAGCTCGCCTTTGTGAATCACGAGAAGATCCCAAAGCTTGGTGGGCCGGAAGTAGCCGGGCAGGGTCAACACCGCGCGCTTTTGGTGAATCTCAGCATGGGCTAGTCCGTTGGCGCATACGATATCGAGCACCAGAGCAATAAAGCCGTCCATGTTCTTGCCGGCGGTAACGCCAGCGCGCTCCCCTTGGTCGGCCTTTCCCGATTCAATTTGCTTCTGCCGGGTGGCTTCCCGGTTTCCCCAGAAGGCTTGCGCCGCCTTGCGAGCCTTGCGTTCGTAGTTGACGAGATCAAGCGCCATTTATTCTCCGTTGCCTCCGAGTGCCGAGCGTTCTTCGTGACTCAGGCCATAGAGCCTGAACGCGGCGCTGTTACAACAATCCAGGTCTCGAGTCGTGGCCGCCCCAATTAATTCCTGACGCAAAAGCTCGGGCACGTTGTGCCAATAGGGAATGCGGATGCGCCGCAGGTACTGGGCTTGAAAGCGCAAGTAACCGCCGCGCATTTTGGTCGAGTAGGTCGCTACGAACAGCTTGGCGATGGCGGAAAGAAGCACTGCCTGCAAAGCGCGCAAGTCCCAGTCTTCGGAGATGACGTAATACAGGTTGTGGTGCGGGTAAAGTTCGCCGCATTCGAAAACGATGTGCGCTTCCCCCTTGATGTCGGGTATCAGCAGCTTTGGTTTCTTCGCGAGCGATGGGGTGATGCGGTCGATGGTGCGGTACCAATTCGATGGCGTTTTCTGTGCGCAATGGCGACCTGTGATCGCGTCTTTCCGGGCTTCCAGATACTGCTGCAATTTTGGATAGTCGCGCAGATCGACAAGACCGCCATCATCGGCAAAGGGGTTGATGACGCCTTGTCCGCGCCATAGCACCTCGCCAGACTGAATGTCGCGGGTTGTCACCAGACGTATCTTTCGATCCGGTTCCACATCCAGCGCATCGAAGTCACCGATGAATGCCTGATCGGCGCCGGTTGCAACGCCGATGCCGACCATGCACGCCGCTTCTTCAATAGTCGGAAACTGCTGTTCAAGACGGCGAATCAGGGCCATCTGGTCCGACGATTCGAGCAGCCATGGCTCGGCACCGTTGGTGACGCGGGCCAGCTCTCGCACCGGACCGCCATTTTCAGGCAAGGTCTTCGCCCGCAGCGCTGTGGAGAGTTCAGCCAAGCTTTCCCGGTTGATCGACGGACGATGCGCGATGCGCGTGGCAGCGGGCTTCTCGCGGCTGATGATGGTGATGGCCGGATAGGCGCTGACTTCGCTATGGAAGGCCGGCGTATCCATCATGTCGATGTAGCTCTTGAGGTGGAACCGCTCGGCAACGAGTTTGCGCAACGGTCCGCCATAGCGGTTCTTCATCCATCGGTCGGCGCAGATAAAACCCAGGCTGCCACCATCCGCCAGCAGTAACAACGAGCGCTCAATGAATGGGATATAGAGGTCGGCCCGGTCATACAAGGTTGGGTAGCGGTTCCGATATTCGGCCAATAAGGGCGCGGGGATCAGCTCCTGACGCACGTAAGGCGGGTTGCCGACGACGAAATCGAATCGCCCAGCCAGTGGTTCGAGAAGAAAGTCGCCTTGCACCAGCCAGCAGTCCGCGAGGGCCGTCGCGGACTGCGCCGCTATCCCATGCAGCTTGAGTCGTTCGATCACGTGCAGACGGGTCGTGGCGTAGGTGTCGCGATGTAGTTCAACGGCCCGGATCGCATCTCCCAGTTCATCAATAACCGAGTCCGAGCTTTTCGATGACTG
>JAYVEP010000004.1:0-2610 GCA_043749225.1 Acidobacteriaceae bacterium | reverse complement strand
GATCTTTCGGACTCTCACCTTGATCTGAGCCTTGAGACAACTCCGCACCACCTTCGGATCTATTCAATCGATTCTTGCCCTTAACAATTCCTTCCCCGTCCAAACGGTTCTTTGCCTTGAGAGGCAGATTTGGTAGTGTGAGCGGTACAGCGAAAGAGATAACCTGATGGTGCCATCGGAATTAGTCATAAAGCATCTCACTGACAGCGCCGCATTGAAAATCTGTCTCGCTAAATCTGAGTCCGCTCAGGTGATCGCAGACGCTGCCCGGAAACTGGCGGACCGTGTGGCGCGCGGTGGGAAAATTATGCTGTGCGGCAACGGCGGAAGCGCCGCCGACTCACAGCACATCGCAGCCGAACTGACGAATCGTCTCCGCCCAACAATGGAACGCCCAGCCATTCCCGCCATTGCACTGACTACCGACACCTCTTTCCTTACCGCGAGAGCCAACGACTATGGTTTTGACGACGTCTTTGAGCGTCTGATCGAAGCACTCGGCCGCTCGGATGACGCCCTCATAGCAATTAGCACCAGCGGAGCTTCCCGAAATGTCGTTCGGGCCGTTTCGAAGTCAAGAATGATGGGTTTGTTGACAGTGGGCATGTTGGGAAGTCAGGGCAGTCCGCTGGCCGGGATGGTTGATGTGGCTATTTTCGTTCCCAGTGATTCAACCCAGCACATACAGGAGTGTCACGGGACAATTGGCCACATACTCTGCGAACTTATCGAAGAGATGCTATACGGAACAATGCGATGACAATAGCCAGATCTGAATGCGCTCCCGAAACGCAATAACCGCTATCGCCCCAACTACCGTCTGCCACTATGTAACCAACTTCACATCGGCGTGCGGGTCGGGGAAACTCCTCCGATCTCGGCTCTTGCTCAGAGTCACTAAGCTGTGAAAATCATTTCCCAAAAACTGTACAACCTATGAAATGTGCCCTGATTACAGGAATCACCGGCCAGGACGGATCTTACCTTGCCGAGTTCCTCCTCTCTAAAAACTACCAGGTTCACGGTATCGTTCGTCGCGCCTCCAGCTTCAATACCGGCCGTCTCGACGGCATCTACATCGATCCCCACAACTACAGCGCCCGCCTTCACCTGCATTACGGCGACATGACAGATGGCACGGGACTTCGCCGCATACTCGAAAAAGTTTCGCCCGACGAGATCTATAACCTCGCAGCGCAATCTCACGTCAGAGTCAGCTTCGATCAGCCCGAATATACCGCCGACGCCGTCGCCACTGGTACTCTGAGGCTGCTTGAAGCCGTGAGAGACCACATCTCCGTCTCAGGCAAGAACGTCCGGATCTACCAGGCCGGCTCGTCGGAAATGTTCGGGGCCGCCTCCCCTCCGCAGAGTGAGAAGACCGCTTTCTATCCGCGCAGCCCCTACGCGGTCAGTAAAGTGGCCGCCCACTGGTACGCCGTGAACTACCGCGAAGCGTACGGCCTGTTTATCTGCAACGGCATTCTCTTCAACCATGAGTCTCCGCGCAGAGGCGAAACCTTTGTGACCCGAAAAATAACCCGCGCGCTCGCTCGTATCAAACTCGGGCTCCAGGAAAAGCTGTTTCTGGGGAATTTGGATTCCAAACGCGATTGGGGTCACGCCGCAGACTATGTGGAAGCAATGTGGCTCATGCTCGCGCAGGAAACCGCGGGCGATTATGTCGTCGCCACGGGCGAATCCCACTCCGTCAGAGAATTTCTCGATACCGCAGCCGAACATTGCGGCCTGAACTGGGAAAAGCACGTTGAGATCGATCCGCGTTACTTCAGACCCACGGAGGTTGATTACCTGCTGGGCGATGCGGATAAAGCCCGCACTGAGCTCGGCTGGGTACCAAAAGTCGGTTTCAAACAGCTGGTGGAACTCATGATGGATAGTGATCTGGAACTGGCAGGGCAGGAAAACACCCTGATCAAAGCGGGGCACGCCATAGCCGGAAGGGAACGCTAGAATGCCGCAGTGGAGTGATCAAGGAGCTGATCAGGGAATGCACCAGTCCAGCCGTATCTTCGTTGCAGGGCACGGCGGACTCGTCGGCTCAGCCATTTGCCGTCGTCTCGCCACAGAGGGTTTGACCAGTCTGACCCTGCGCACTCACGCCGAACTGGACCTCCGAAACCAGCAGGCGGTGGAGTCGTTCTTCCAGCAGGAGCGCCCCGAATTTGTGTTTCTTGCGGCAGCAAAGGTCGGCGGCATTCTTGCCAACAGCACTTACCCAGCCGAGTTCATTTACGATAATCTCGCCATCCAGACCAACGTCATCCATGCCGCCTGGAAGTACGGGGCCGCAAAACTTCTGTTTCTCGGTTCTTCTTGCGTCTATCCTAAATTTGCCCCTCAGCCAATCGAGGAAGCGAGCCTGCTGACCAGTGCGCTCGAACCTACCAATGAGTGGTATGCGGTGGCCAAGATTGCGGGCATCAAACTGGCCCAGGCGTATCGGATGCAATATGGTTTCAATGCCATCAGCGCGATGCCGACCAATCTTTACGGGCCAGGCGATAACTTCGACCTGCAGAGTTCGCATGTGCTCCCCGCCCTGCTGCGTAAATTCACCGAAGCCAGGGCGACGGGCGCTTCCGAAGT
>JAYVEP010000003.1:0-6947 GCA_043749225.1 Acidobacteriaceae bacterium | reverse complement strand
AACGTCGGCTTAGTCACCTGCCTCTACCGAGGTATTGCGGGAGGAACACTCGGTTCACGATTGGAAGCTCTCGGCATCAGCACGGATTTCTGTGGCGGAGTTCTCTCGGCGATCCAAATAGAGAACGGTATCCATTTCGGCCTCGGCTCGACGCTGGTTTTTCGCCGCGTGAACCTGCAATCCGCTGGTGGATTCGAAGCCCTCGCCGATTACTTAGCCGACGACTACGAGCTGGGACAGCGCCTCTCGCAGAGTAACCTCCGAGGCCATCTTTCAGAAGTTGTGGTCGAGACATTCCTGCCCGCCTACACTTGGCGCGCGTTCTTCGATCACCAACTACGTTGGGCACGCAGCGTGCGAGATTCGCGAGGATGGGGCTATTTGGGCGTCGCGCTCACGTTCGGATTACCGTGGTCGCTGCTAGCACTCGCTGTGAACCCACGCGCCCGGTGGGCATGGCTGCTGCTTGGTTTTACGCTGGGATTGCGAATGGTCATGGCGTGGGTTCTCGGCGTTCGTGTCGCACAGGATCGCCAAGTCCCACGCAATTTCTGGCTGATTCCACTGCGGGACATCGCGGCGCTACTTATCTGGGCAGCAGGGTATTTTGGAACAACCGTGGTCTGGCGCGGAGATAGATTCTTGTTGAAGCAAGGGAAATTGACGAGGTTGACGGACAAACCCGTCTAGCGGTTCGAGTATATAAACTTTCCGCCGGAGTGCGCGATTTCGCGGAATGTCAGCGCTTTCAGTTGCGGGGGTTTTTCTTCCTCGGTCCATAGAAATACGCGCTCAGCGCTTTTCCACATCTTTTCAAAAGAAGTCTGTGTTTCCCAGACTCGAGGAGCGTCCGGAAACTGCGTTCCGTACCACATATTGCCCGCGGGCTCGTGCAGTGATCGGAGCGGCACGTGAAGATAGAAACTTAGCGTGGAAGCATCTTCATATTTTCCCAGAACAACAATCGTGTCGCCCGGGTGATATTCACGGCCTACCGCCTCCGCCAAAGTCTTGGAAGAAAGAATCGGAGAAAAGACAACAAACGCATTGTGCACGCAGGCGAAGAGTACGACCATCATCAACGTCAGCGCCCAATTTGCCCTTTGCGTGTTGTTGCGTTTACGGAACCACCAGTTGAAGCCCGTCCCCAACAGGATCGAGAACCCTGCCCCCAGCAGCGGAATACGAAACGCCCCCAGCGCTTGCGGTGTGAGGTCGAAAATGTGTCCGAAAGAAAGCGCGTAATCCGCAGGGTGTTTCAGTAAGAGGTCGGCAAGGTCGGCGCCGGGAGCCGCAGCTTTCGACGACAATAGAAGCAGCATCGCAGCCGTGAAGGCAATCCCGCCAATTACAAAGAGAATCAAGGAAGAAGTTATGGCACTGCGTCTTTCGCTGCTGTCTCCGGCGCTCTCAGCTTCACGCTCAAGCCACCCACCCACCAGCAAAGCAAGCGCTGGGATTGCCGGAACCGTGTAGTACTCCTGCCGCGTCGAGAAACTGAAAAAGACTAAAATTACGATCGCCCACAAGAAGAAAAGCAAATTCCCGCGTCGGCGAATCGTCATCCGCGAGCGCCATTCCTGCCAACGCAAGGGGACTTCTCGCAGGGAGCTTGCCAGAAATGCTATCCACGGAAACAGCCACAGCAAAAGCAGTATCCAAAACAGCAGCAAAGGAACTTTGTCGTAGTCGTGCGGCACGCGGGTGCCAATGTAACGCCGAAAATGCTCGTTCACGAAATAGAACCAAAAGAATCCTTGCACGTTTCCCTGAGGGGGGTTTCGTAACCCCGCCAGAATGTGCCAGGGCGCAGCGATCAAAAAAAGGACGACCGTGCTGGAAATCACGCGCAAGCGCAGGCCCCGCATCAAATTGCCGGTCAGCAAAAAGTAAGCCCCAATCACTCCCACCGGGAACACCAAGCCGATGAGTCCCTTGGTCAATACGTTCAACGCTGTGGCGGCGGCCATTCCCCAGCAGGCCCAGCGCGATGGTGAGTCCTCATCCAGCGTTTGCAGAAAGAAAAGAAATGTCAGCGTCAGCCACAGCCCTACCAATACGTCAGGGATTAAGAAGCGCGTGAATAAGTAGGGTCCGAGAGAAGTGGCCATCACCAGGCCGGAATAAAATCCTCCTCGTTCGCCAAAACAACGGCAGCCTGCCAGGTAGGTGGTAAAAATCAGCGCCAGAACGCCCAGCATCAACGGCAGTCGCGTTGTCCATTCGCTAATGCCAAAGGCCGTATAGCTGGCTGCCACGCTCCAATACATCAGCGGAGCTTTTTCCAGGTATCGAATGCCGTTGGCGTAAAGAGTGACCCAGTCGTGCCGCGTCAACATTTCGCGCGCGGCCTCGGAATGCACCGTGTCCGCATCATCCAGCAGCGCAGGTGTGAAAATGCTTGCAAAATAAATTACAAGCCAGAGCGCGAACAAAATGAACAAGGATCGGCGTTGCACGGTTGCCATAGGCAGCACAATCGTCGGCGCTCCATCCCAACAGCAGGGAGCGGGCGCCCTTTGACGAAAGGCGATTATACGGGAAGTGTCACCTTATCTTTCCAACAGAATGAGCTCCCGGCGTGAGCGGGAATTTCTTGAGTGATTAACGGGAATTGTGGCAGCGAGCGCAAGCAAGTTCGTGGGTATGGTGTCAGGAACAAGTTCTGCGGCGGCAGTTAGGCGAGGCAGGTAAATTTTGAACGTTGTTCCATAACCCGTTTCGCTGTAGGCCCAAATGTATCCGCCACTGTGCTTCACAATGCCGTAGACCGAAGCCAGGCCCAGGCCGGTACCTTTGCCACGTTCCTTAGTCGTAAAAAACGGCTCGAAAATGCGAGGCAGCACTTCTTGCGGGATGCCCTGTCCCGTATCGCTGACCGCTAGCATCACGTATTCCCCTTGCCGCATTGTTCCTTGTCCTTCTTCAATCACCACGTTCGTCGTTTCAAGCAGCAGCTTCCCGCCCTGGGGCATAGCATCTCGAGCATTTGCCGAAAGATTCAACAAAACCTGTTCCAATTGTCCAATGTCGGCGCGGATCGGCCATAACTCATGCGGCAACTTTACCTGGATCGCAACTTTCTTCCCCACCACGCGTGCGAGCATGGGAACCGCGCTGTTCAGCAGGTTATTCAAGTCGGTCGGCGTGGGTGCCAGGTCTTGCTTCCGGCTAAAGGCCAACAACTCGCGAGTAAGGTCGATTGCTTTTTTTGAGGCCGACAGAATCTGGTGTGTGTTGCGGGTCGACTCCGCGGAAAGTGCGGAATCATCCAGTAGCATTTCCGCGTAGCTGCAAATGACCATCAACAGGTTGTTGAAGTCGTGAGCAATGCCGCCGGCAAGTTCTCCGACTGCTTCCATCTTTTGCGCCTGCAGCAAACGCTGATGCAGCTTTTCCGCAGCGTCCACCGGAGGGGAGTTGATGCCGGGCCAAGGCGGTACGCCGCTGGAAAGCAGTTCCATGCGCTGGGTGATCGCTGCCGCGGCGAGTTGTCGCAGGGCTTCCACCAGCGGTAACGGAAATGCCATGTTGCGCCCGCGAAAGGTTGGAACCGGTCCACGAAATGCCTGGGCGGTATAGATGCCTTCAGGGGTTCGATGGAACAATATCGTTGTACTCTTTAGGGGTTTGATCGGGGGCGGCGCGTTCTCATTGAGCAACAGGAAATCATTGAGCAACAGGAAATCAGCCCCTGTGTCGTCGCATAGTAGCTCAAATGAGACGTCTATCAGGGTGTCGCCCAGGATTTGGCCAAGTTCCGCAGCATAGGCGGCACAAGGTTCGATCAAAGCGATTCTAAGCACGGGGTTTCCCACGAGTCCCCCCTTTCCGATTCTGGAATCACAATAAATATTTCTACTGACACCACGGTAATCGGCACGGAAAGTCGAAGGCTTTAAGAAGTAAAGCTGGAGTCTTGATCGTTAGGAGCGTGCCTTCTGTTTGTGCTGTCAAGCTTTTCTGGCGCTTGCCGATGGGGAGAACAGGATCCTCGCGGATGTCGGGACCCGGCCGCGTGGCAACCCGCAGGAGCGTGAACCAGGGACGGCTGGGCCTGGTGCGCTGCTGCCATGCTGAAGGGCGGAGCTTGCGTCAGCCGCTGCTCCGCCCAGATATTTCTCACAAAACTCTCCAATTCGTCTACAAAACAAGTTCAATGTGTGAAGGTTTGGCAAACCGGAAGCCTCATCCCAGCTGGCTCTTCCGGGCCATTGCTCGTGTGCCTCGGGAACGAGACAATCCAGCTAAGCCCAGCCTCAACTCCCGTTCTCCCCTGGAGGTGGTATTTGTCACGTAAGTATAGTCAGAAGGGCTATCAGGATTCCGGCGTAGAGAAAACATTGCGCACGGCTCCCTCACCGGCTCGTCCTAGAGAAGAAACCTTCGGTCCTCGGCCCATTCAGATGCCCGGCTCGTGCAGCGTTTCGCGGTGCGCCATGTGTGGGTCAATCTTGCAGGAACAAGCGGAGGGGATCGGTCAATGCACCAAGTGCGGCGCGGAATTGCATTCCTGCCGCCAGTGCAATTCCTTCGATCCCGGTGGGCGCTTTGAATGTTCCCAGCCAGTGAATGGCCGGGTCGAGAACAAGACGGCGAGAAATGACTGTCGGTTCTTCTCCCTACGCATCAAGTTGGAGAAAGAAACGACCACAGGTCCAGCCAAGATCAGCGATGCCCGCGCGGCTTTCGACCGTTTGTTTAAAAAATAGAACATGCTCGCGGCGGCGGGTAAGTCCGTTGCGCGGCAGCTAGTTTTTCGCTGTGCCAGCCAGCTTTACCAGCCCGTCCAGCTCGCAACAGGCCTTTTGCAGATGCGTCTGATCCCGCTGCATGGATTGATCCTGCCGCAGCGCTTCCAGTGTGCTTTGCAGTACGCGCGCCAAATCAGCGTCGGCGGGCTGCGCCAACCGGTAATGCATCCATTTTCCGTCGCGCCGCGCCGTTACCAGTCCCGCTCGCCTTAGGTACGCCAAGTGCCTCGAAATCTTGGGCTGGGGAGCCTGCAGGACTTCCGCAAAGTGGCAGACACAAACTTCCTGCTCTGCCATCAGATGCAGGAGGCGCAAGCGCGTGCGGTCGGCCAAGGCATGAAAAAGCCGCTCTAAAAGATGGGTTTTACCGGAAGCGCGCATGTGCTTCATTTTACCAAATAAATATGCCTTGACGAATATGTTAAGAGTAAATATATTCGTTAAAGCGAATATGTTGTAACTCGGAGGATGTCATGGAAACAGCCGAAGTCGCCGCTCTCAAGGCTCATGTGGCCATTCACGTGAACCAGCTTGAACCCAGCCTCGAGTTTTATCGCAAGCTTTTCGGAATCGAGCCCAGTAAGATACGTCACGGATACGCCAAGTTCGATGTACAAAATCCGCCTTTGAATTTTACCCTGAATGAAGGCCGTTCGGCAGGCACCGGCGCACTTTCGCACCTGGGGATTCAGGTTTCGTCCACCGAAGACGTGATGGCAATCCGCCAGAAGTGGATGGAGTCCGGCCTGATCACGCGCGACGAAATGCAAACGAATTGCTGCTACGCCACGCAGGATAAGACTTGGGTCTTCGATCCCGACGGCAATGAGTGGGAAGTGTTCGTGGTGCTCAAGGACCATCTGCCGGAAACGAATGTCGAAGGTGCGACCTGCCGCGCGCCAACCTGCTGCGCTCCGAAGCTGACTGGCATCGATTTCGCTAGCCAGCCCGGGAGCTAGGCGTCAATGCAAGCCACGCTCATAAAGCGCGCCGCAGCGGAAGTACTGGCAACCGGGTTTCTGGTGGCCACCGTAGTTGGTTCTGGAATCATGGCGGAGAGGCTGGCTGGCGGCAACATTGCTATCTCTCTCCTTGCCAACACTCTGGCGACGGGCGCAGCGCTGGTAGCTCTCATACTCACGTTTGGCCCGGTGTCTGGCGCGCATATGAATCCCGTGGTCACGCTGGCGATTGCTATAGAACGCGGGCGACCGTGGTCGGAATTGCCCGTCTATGTGGCAGCTCAAATCGCCGGGGGCGTGGGCGGAACCGTGGCAGCTCATGCCATGTTTGGCTTGCCGCTGATCTCTCTCTCTCAGCATGTGCGGCACGGCGGGGCGCAGATGTTTAGCGAGTTTGTGGCAACTTTTGGCCTGTTGGGCGTGATTTGGGGATGCTCGCGCTCGCGACCGACGGCAGTTCCTTTCGCGGTGGGCGCGTACATTACCGCGGCATACTGGTTTACGGCGTCGACATCGTTCGCCAATCCGGCTGTCGCGATAGCGCGTTGTCTGACGAATACGTTTTCCGGCATCCGCCCATCTGATGTGCCAGCATTTATTGCGGCGGAGGTGGTTGGCGCGGTGGGCGCCACATTGTTTTTCCGCTGGCTTGTTCCAAAATCATCGGTTGCTGAGGAATCATGAAGCTCGTTCTGTTCGCATGTGTGCACAATGCAGGACGTTCCCAGATGGCGGCTGCGTGGTTGAACGCGCTAGCCGATCCCAAAGAGGCGCAGGCCATCTCGGCTGCTACACAGCCCGCCGCGCAGGTTCATCCTGAAGTACTGGTCGCGATGAAGGAAGTTGGCGTTGATCTTTCTGGCGCGCAGCCGCAGTTCTTGAACGAAGAGCTTGCCCGGCGATCCAACTTACTCATCACCATGGGATGCGGCGAGGCGTGCCCGATCGTGCCTGGTCTGGAGCGAGAAGACTGGCCGCTGGCCGATCCTAAGGGCCAGTCCGTGGATGCTGAACGCGAGATTCGAGATGAGATCAAGCGACGCACCCTTGACCTTCTGCAGCGTCGAGCGATCACGGCGCGGCCAGCCGCGGGCCACTAGCGAGCAAATCCTTGTCCACCTTGAAAAGAGCGGCGGACAAGAGTGTCCGCTCCACATGAGGGTACGGACCGGGGACATGGGTAACAAAACAGACCGGGGACATAGGTAACACTTTGGCTCGAGGGACTGAG
>JAYVEP010000002.1:0-2632 GCA_043749225.1 Acidobacteriaceae bacterium | reverse complement strand
GCTGACCGTCTAGGGCGTCCTTCACCAACAAGGGTCTTGCCGTGACGACAGCCTGTGCCGCCGTAAGCTTCTGGGGTGACTGATCTTCCCACGTCGTGACGGTTCCGTCCCTTCCGGCAACGACTCCCGTGTCGGCCCGCAGCCAGAGGCGAAGATCAAATGCGTCGATTCTGGATTTGAGATGTTGGACCTTGGATTGGTTTGCGGAGATTTTCGATATGAACTCAGCAGCTTGTCTGCGCTCTGCAGAAGACGGTGTTCGGGCGAAGGCTAGCTGCCAGGCTCGATCAATTTGGCGGCCGGGGTCAACGCCGGCTTCCGCTTCTACTCGCCGTGCAAACGCCTCGCTCTGCAGATTCACAAACGGATTGTTCAGCAGCGCAAGAGCCTGGGGCGCAACGGTAGTTACGTCACGCTGCTCCAACGGCGCGGTCGTGTCTGCGAAATCGAAGACGGTGAGGAGTGGAAGCAGCATTGCTCGCTTTAAGAACAGATAGACCGTTCGCCGATTTTGCTCCTCCGGCGCCGAGGGAGTCCATTCGGCGCCTTTTCGGCTGAGACCCTCTAGCGCTTCGCGCGTTACCGTCGGCACAAATCCCGGCCCGCCCTCCTTCAAATTGAGCTGCCCGCTCACGGTGAGCATAGAGTCTCTCAACGCATCTGCGTCCAACCTTTGCCGATCGAACCGCCATAGGTTTTCGTTAAGGAAATCCGTGCCGGAGTATGCCTTTTCATGTGGATTCAATGAAGCCATGCGATACGCCGACGATGTCACTACCAATCGGTGCAATGGCTTGAATCGCCAGCCGAAGGATGTCGAGGGGGTAAGGGGTTGGGTAACGCTTATAGGGATCGGCGATGGGATGACGCCATCCGACTCGTGACTTCCATCCTCCTCGACAAAGTTGGCGGCTAACCAATCTAGCAGTTCAGGGTTGGTTGGCGGCGAGCCTTTTCGACCGAAGTTGTTGGGTGTGCGCACGAGACCCTGCCCAAAATGGTGCTGCCAGATTCTGTTCACTATGACGCGGGCGGTGAGCGGATTGCGCGGATCGGTGATCCAAGCGGCAAGCTGTAATCTACGATGCGTAGTGGCCGCACCCGATGGGGGCGGATCGACGGATTTGCGCAGCGAAGAGACCAGCGAAAGATATCCCGGACCGACTGCGTCTGCCTCTCTGCGAGGGTCGCCGTTCACCAACAGCTTAAGCGTAGCAGCTTTCGGACCGTTGTCTGTAAAACCAAGCGTCGGGAAGCCAAGCTTTTCGGGCGGCGGCCCCCCCATGAATTTGCCGTCACCTGGGTCGAGGTAGCCACCGTAAAAATTGGCCGCGAACGCGTAGTAGTCCTTCTGGGGTATTGGATCGAATTTATGGTCATGGCAGCGCGCGCACCGAACGGTCAGACCCAGAAACGCCGTCGCGCTCGCGTGTACAAGATCGTCCAGCCGCTCGTATTTGTACTGCAGTGGATCGTTCGGCTCGTCGTCCCACGTGCCAAGTCGCAGGAAACCAGTAGCGGATACCGTATTTTCGTTCCGATTCGGAAGTTCGTCCCCGGCCAACTGCTCCGTTACGAACCTGTTGTAGGGCTTATCCTGGTTTAGCGATTGAATTACGTAATCACGGTACTTCCAGGAATACGGCTTCTCGTTGTCGCGCTCGTATCCATTGGAGTCTGCGTAGCGGACGAGATCGAGCCAGTAACGCGCCCGCCGTTCGCCATAGCGTGGGCTAGCTAGCAGCTTCTCGACACGTTTCTCGTAAGCATCCGGTGATTGGTCTGCGATGAAAGCCGCAATCTCCTCCGGCGTCGGCGGCAGGCCCGTCAGATCGAACGTCAGTCGGCGCAGCAATTCACGCTTGCCTGCGGGAGGCGCGGGCACCATCGACTTCGACTCGAGGCGCGATAACACAAACGCGTCGATGGGATTGCGTATCCAGGCGCGGTTCTTCACGGCCGGGAGCTTGGGTTTGCGTACCGGCATGGCCGACCAAAGCCCGGATGCTTGCGATCCGGGCGTCTTGCTGTAATCGGGCCAGCCCGCTCCGTTCGCGACCCATTTTGTCAGAATTGCGATCTGATCGTACGGGAGCTTTGTGTTCGGCGGCATCTTCAACGACGCATCCGTGCGGGACACTGCCTTGATAAGCAGCGAGGAGTTCGGTTTGCCCGCTGCCACAACTGGGCCGCGCGCGCCTCCCTTCTGGAATCCTTCCCGAGAATCGAGACGAAGCCCTCCGTTGGCACTAGAGGGTCCGTGGCACTTGAAGCAACTCGCCGCCAAAATCGGCCGCACCTTTGCCTCAAAAAATTCCGCCTTCGTCGCATCGGTATCGGCAGTCGCAGCGCAGGCGAGAAAGATAGGCTCACACAAAGACACAAAGACACAAAGGGTAAAGACTCTAGAACTGCAAGCTTTAGTTGAGATTGCCATTTATCACTCTCTGAATGCCATCACGAATGAATGGCTCCACAAAGTTTATGAGTAGACCTAGACGCATATCGGCGAGACGAAGATACGTCAAAAGCTGCTGTGTGAGCAACCAGAATCAAACGTCGTGGCCGTGGTCGTGGTCCGCGGTGTGGTAGTGCATGGCAAGAAGATCTGCGCCGAAGTCGCCTTTAAAAT
>JAYVEP010000001.1:0-2634 GCA_043749225.1 Acidobacteriaceae bacterium | reverse complement strand
CCTGCCCGGATGTCAGAGATTTGAAGAGGCCCGCTTCAACGCCGTCCTGGTCGATCATGACCTTTACGCCGGGTATGCTCTGAGCACTATTCCAAAGGTCGGTCTTGCCCCAGTCTTCAGAGAATTCGCGCGGCGTAATGAAGAGAACGTTGACATTCATCAGTCCCTGAGCGTGGGCCATTAAGAGGGCCAACTCACCAATCGTGGCCCGAGAGCAGGGACAATGGGGATGAATCATCAAAACCAGTGTGGGTAGTTGCGCGGTGGTCTGAATGCGACTGGCGGCCGGCCACTCAGCGGGTGGGACACCGGGCCCGCCGGGAGTGTTTTGGTAACTCCAGATGTACCCAAGGCCGGCGCCAATCAGGACCAACCAAAGTGCACTGGCCGCGGCGAAGATTATTCTAGAGGGGTTTGACTTCACGTCTTCAACATCGAGTGAATGGGTGGCAAGCTTAAAAAAAAAGATTGCGGCCAGTAGATTCGTGGCCGCGTGATGGTAGCTGCGTGCGGCAATATTGAACGGCTGGTGCCGAACACCGGGGCATTTTGTCCGTTGGCGAAATGATCTGGGCGCGAATCGGCGCGCACGGATGTTAGGGCACGTGGTATGCCAACTCCCCGGTTAGACAGGTGTGTCGGCCCGATAGCGGTACCGATTGAAGTTGCGGACTGCTATCTTGCGCAGTAGAATTCACGGCAAGACAAGAGGTCCCTCGGTGTTCGCGGTTTAGGTCGGACACCATCGCCCCGGTTTTCTGAGTTCTCTCGCGCCAAACGCCGAACCTCTCGCCTATGTTAATCGATCTTCTTAGTGTCATGACTAGCGCGACCGTGCCTGGATTGGCGACGCTAATATTGGGTGCTCGCAACTCCACCCGCTAGGGTTGCAAATATTCGTTAACCGGACCAGTTAATCGAACACCGCTGGAGTCTCAGACATGGTAGTCCAAACAAGTCATCAGCAAGCCGAAGAGGCTCTAAGAGAAAGCGAAGACCGCTATCAGGACTTGGTTGAAAACAGCCATGACATGATTTACACGCACGATCTGGAGGGCGTGGTGCTGTTTGCAAATCAAGCGTCGTCACTGCTGTTAGGATTGGCGCCGGGCGAGGTCGTCGGCAGAAGGCTCACCGAGTTCCTGGTTCCCGAAGTGCGCGGCCAGTTTGAAACCTATCTTGCCGAGATTCGCGCAAACGCGACTGCAAGTGGATTGATGCTGGTGCAAACAAGTACTGGCGAAAGGCGAGTCTGCGAATACAGCAATACCCTGCGAACAGATGGCACAGGCGGATCGATCGTGCGTTGCATTGCGCGCGACGTCACCGACCGCAAGCGGGCAGAAAAAGAACGGAACCGGTTCTTTAACTTGTCCGTCGACCCCTTGTGCGTGGCCGGCTTCGATGGCTACTTCAAGCAAGTCAACCCCGCATGGACGCAGACACTCGGCTGGTCCGAAGCCGAACTGTTGAGCCGCCCGTGGATCGAATTCGTGCATTCCGATGACCGCGAAGCCACGGTGACAGCTGGAGCCGCACTGAGGGCCAACCAGTCCGTGCTGGGCTTCGAGAACCGCTACCTGCACAAGGACGGTTCGTATCGTTGGTTTTCCTGGAATTCCTTCCCGCTCTCCGAAGCTCAGTTGATCTTCGCCGTCGTGCGCGACATCACTGAACGCAAGAAGGCAGAGCAATTGCTCCAGCAGAACGAGGGTCAATTGGCGGAAGCTCAACAGGCCGCCCATGTGGGCAGTTGGAACTGGGATATACAAAGTAACACCTTGACCTGGTCCGACGAACTCTACCGGATCTATGGTTTCAAGCCGCGAGAGTTTGCCGTCACCTATGAGTATTTCCTCGAACGCGTTCACCCTGAAGATCGGGCTAAGGTTGCCGAAACTGTGGCGGACTGCCTGAGGGACCATGAAGCATTTAGTTATGAGGATCGCATCACTTGGCCGGATGGCGAGATCAGGGTTCTTCAGTCCCGCGGCAATATCGTCTGCGATGACAATGGAAATCCAACTCGAATGTTTGGAGTGTGCCAGGACATCACCGAGCGCAAGGGCTCAGAAGAAGCACTGCGCCGAGCTGAACAGAAATATCGCGACATTTTTGAGAATGCGGGTGAAGGAATCTTCCAGTCGACGCCAGAAGGCCAATACATCGAGGTTAATCCGGCCCTGGCCCGCATCCACGGGTTTGATTCTTCGGAAGAGATGATCCGCACCTTGAACGACATCGCCCGTCAGGTGTATATCGATTCTACCCAGCGACAGGCATTCAAACAACTAATCGAAACCCAGGGTTTTGTCCGCGGATTTGAGCACCAGATCTTCCACCGGGATGGCAGCAAGATCTGGGTCTCTGTTAATGCACGCGTCGTGCGCGATAAGCACGGGGAAATTCTTTACTACGAAGGAACTACTCAGGACATCAACGAGCGCAAGTTAGCCGAAGCCAGGAGCGCGGCCTTCGCCACGCTGGCGCGAAAGCTTAGCGGAGTTACGACTAAACTTGGGGCGGCCAGGATCATTGCCGAAACTGCCCGCGAATTGTTTGGCTGGGACTCCTGCAATCTGGATCTGTACGACGCCGATCGCGATTTAGTCCTTCCGATGTTGAAAGTCGACA